>NZ_JBITGX010000013.1:0-122961 GCF_044457425.1 Streptomyces sp. NPDC050546 | reverse complement strand
TGGGGTGCCCCCCCCCCCCCCCCCCCCGGCGCGGGGGGGGGGGGGGGGCGGGGCCCCCGGGGGGCCCCCCCCCGGCCCCCCCCCGCCCCCCCCCCCCCCCCCGCGCCCGCGCCGTGCGCGGGCCTTGAACCAGTAGAGAAAGTTGTAACTCAGTCTGTGGCGCGGGGCTTGAAATCGTGTGAGCAGGCTGGAAGTTCGCGGCCTTGGCGGTGGGCGAGGGGCAGGAAGAGCACTGGTCGGATCGTCCAGGTGATGCGGGTGGTGGCGTGCGTGACGGTGACAGTGCAGGGCTCAGATCGCAGGAGGGCTCTTCTCGTCTCGGCCCGTTCCTCGTAGAGCCACGCCCATGCCTCGTCGCACGCTGCGGTGTCCAGTGCCGGGGTGATGGTCCTGAGCGCGACTGCTACCCACCGGTCTGCTTGGAGTGCGGAGTATGCGTCGAATGAAGCGTGCAGTGCCGGTTGCTCGTCCCTGTTGGCGAGGTCTTCGGTCCAGCACTCGCACCAGTAGCCGCGCGGGAGTCCGGTCACGAGGTCACTCCCGGCGGATAGGCAACGAGCACGTAGCGGGTGTTCTCGTCGTACAGGGTGAGTTGGTAGGCAGTGCCCCCGGTCAGGTAGGCCAGTGCACGCTCGTGCTCGGCCTCGTCCCTCAACCAGTAGCGTCCCGGCTGGGCGTACGCTGCGTCGAGCTGGTCAGTGACGTTCCTCGTCTGCTCGCGCAGCCAACGCAGTGCGAGGCGGGGACTCGCCGTGTCGAGTGCTCCCAGTGAGATCCAGCGGGTCTCGTACGCGGGGTAGGCCACTGCCCAGCAGCGGTATGCAGGGCCGTGTCCTGCTGTGGCTAAGCGCTCGTGAGGAGTCGCCGTCATCATGCGCGTCCTCCTGGTCGTGCGCTCGCGAAGAGTTCCGCGGTGACTGTGTGGCCGGCCTGGCTGTTGTGGACCATGACTCGGTGCGCGAGTGCGCTGACCATGCCTAGCCCTCGGCCGTGTTCGGCGTCCTGGTCCTGGTGCTCGACCTTGGGGGACATGCCGGTGCCTCCGGCGTCTGTGACCGACAAGGCGACCACCTGTCGTGAGACTGCGAGGGCCAGATGGAAGCTGCCGGATGCCGTGCCGCTGGCCGTGTGAAGGATCGCGTTCGAACTCAGCTCGCTCACGATCAGCTCGGCGTCGTCGGCCAGAGGGGATCCGCGCAGGATGTCCCGAGTCCAGCGACGGGCCCGACTGACCTCTTCCGGAAAACCTGGGCAAGTGAGTCCCCAGACCCGGGCGGTGCTCGTATACTCGTGCATACAAGTTCCTTCGTGCTGGTAGGCCGCCATGTGCAGCGGGTTCGGGCTAGACGAGTTTCACGCCGTCGTGGGCGCGTATGGCTGGCGGGGTTACCGCGTCCAATGCGTCCAGGACGCGAATCGCGTATGCCTCGTCGGCGAGTTCGATGACCTCTTCACGGGTGGCCCAGCGCAGTGCGCGGGTCTCGTCCCCGGTGGTGGGCGTGCCGTCGGCAGCCTCACAGCGGAAGACCATGGAGACGATCAAGCCCTTCATGTTCTTGTAGATCCCGGTCAGGGTCGCAGGAAGCGCGATCTTGATGCCGGTCTCTTCGAGAACTTCGCGCTGGAGGGCCTCGGGGATGGTTTCCTCACGTTCGAGGACTCCGCCCGGGGGTTCCCAGTGGCCGTTGTCACGGCGTTTGATCAAGAGGGCGCGGTCCTGGTCGTCGACGATTACTCCGGCGACGCTCACGGAGTGCGGACGTTCGGTGCTCACGTTCCTCTGCCCTCTCGGCTGGCTAGGCTCTCCACGGTAGCAACAAAGCTCGCCCACTCGTCTAGATACCTAAAGGAGTACACGTGCCCTCTCTTTCCTCCGGCCTCCTCGGCGACCTCGACCCCACGAGCGATCGTGCGGTCTTCCGGCAGATCGCCGACCAGCTGCGCGAGGCCATCGACCGTGGGCGATTCAAGGAGGGCGAAAAGCTGCCCTCCGAGGCCGAGCTAGTCGAGCATTACGGGGTTTCCCGCATGACGGTTCGAAACTCCTTCTCCGTCCTCCAGGGCGAGGGCCTGGTACATGCCGAGCACGGCAAGG
The DNA here is from genome assembly GCF_044457425.1 of Streptomyces sp. NPDC050546. Classification (NCBI taxonomy): domain Bacteria; kingdom Bacillati; phylum Actinomycetota; class Actinomycetes; order Kitasatosporales; family Streptomycetaceae; genus Streptomyces; species Streptomyces sp. NPDC050546. The sequence goes on along the minus strand of NZ_JBITGX010000013.1, from coordinate 120,866 downwards.
GCGTCTTCGTGCGACCACGACCGCCGGTGCGACGGCTCGCCTCCGACCGGTTCGCCCGGCGTCACCGCGAGCAGGGGAAGTCCGCGTTCATCGTGGAGGCCGACGCCGCCGGCAGTCACCCGCAGGTGGACAGCCTTGAGGTCAAGGAGGAGAAGGCCAGCCAGGACGTCTCCACCCGGCTCGGGTCCGTTCGGCGAGTGCTGGCCCGGCGTCGCCGGTATCTGCTGGACGGCCGGCCGGTGGAGTTCGCCACCTCGTATCTGCCGCTCGACATCGCGCGGGGCACGCCGATCGCCGAGCCGAACCCCGGGCCTGGCGGCATCTACGCCCGGCTTGAGGAACTGGGGCACCGCCTCGACCACTTCGAGGAAGAGATCCGCGCCCGGATGCCCTCGCCCGATGAGGTGCGCACGCTGCGGCTGGCCTCCGGCGTGCCGGTCATTCACCTGATCCGCACCGCGTTCGACCAGGAGGGGCGGGCTGTGGAGGTCTGTGACACGGTCATGGCGGCCGACGCGTACGTGCTGTCGTACCAGCTCCCGGCGACGTGAGCGCCTGATCGGCGGTGGTGCGCGGGGAGGCTTCTCCGAACTCGTACACCCCAACAGGCTTACTCGTATAGACGAGTGGGCGAGTTGTGTGGCAAGGTAGTTGCCGTTCCCGGAGATCGGGTTCGAACACCGCATCTTGTATAGACGAGTAGATGGGAAGAGTCTTGCGCACCATCCGTGTAGAGACCTCGGCCGCAACGATCCTGCTGACCGAGGCGCCCGAGCCCAAGGTCCGCGACCGGCAGACGGGCGAGATCGCCAAGGACACCACCAGCGGAGAGGCTCTGATGACGCTCGGCGTCGTCTACCTGGAGGACGGCGAGTCGTCGCTGATCAAGGTCACCGTTCCGGAGAGCGGAGTGTCCGAGGGGCTCGCGCTCGGGGCTCCGGTCTCGCTGCCGGGTCTGGTGGCCCGGCCGTGGGAGAGCGTCTTCAACGGCCAGCAGCGCCACGGCATCGCCTACCGCGCCGCCGCCGTGACACCGGCCGCGTTCCCGGCCTCCACCGGGGCCGCTGCCTGATGACCGACCTGACGACACTCCTGGAGGTGGGTGGTCCTGTCGCCGCACTCGGCGGCGGGGCCGCCTACGCCCGGGCCAAGTACCCTGGGGTGTACTGGTCCACGGTCGGCCTTCCGATATCCACGGCCCGGCTCCTCAGCTCCTACGGCTCGGTCATGGAAGCCTGCGGCCTGACCGTGGCTCCGTCCCGGCTGCGGATGCTGGCCGTCAAGGCCACCACTCGCCGAGAGGTCCGGCCCGTACCGCCGCGTCGGGGCATCATCCGGCCCACCTCGACAGGTCTGCGGCTCCGGCTCCGCCTCGCTCCGGGGCAGGAACCGGCCGACGTCGCCGCCTCGGCCGAACGGCTGCGGCACGCCTGGGGCGTTCACGCCGTGTACGTCTCGACCGTCAAGCCTGGTGTGGTTGAGCTTCGGCTGGTCGGCTTCGACGTGCTGCGGCGGGTGCGGATGCCCCGCAAGGCGGACGCCGGGTTCCTTCAGGTGCCGGTGGCACTGCGGGAAGACGCCATGCCTTTCGTACGCGACTACCAGACAGTGCCCCACCAACTCACCCTCGGCGCCACCCTGTCAGGCAAGTCCATGTATCTCCGGCACCTGATCACTGGACTCGCCCCTCAGCCGGTCGCCCTAGTCGGCATCGACTGCAAGCGCGGTGTGGAGCTGGCACCCTTCGCGGCCCGCCTCTCCGCACTGGCCACCGACCCGGAGCAGGCAGCCGAGCTGCTGCCCGTCCTCGTGAAGGAAATGGAGGACCGATACGACCTGATCAAAACCCGGCAAGGCATCGCCCCAGGCACTCCGGCCGAGGAGATCACTTCGGACATCTGGGGACTGCCCGAGCACGAACGCCCGGTTCCTATCGTGCTGTTCGTGGACGAGGTGGCTGAACTCTTCCTCGTCGCCACCAGGAAGGACGAGGAGCGCCGAGACGAGATGGTCACCCAGCTCATCCGGCTCGCCCAACTCGGCAGGGCGGCGGGCATCTACCTGGAGGTCTGCGGGCAACGCTTCGGCGCCGAGCTAGGCAAGGGAGCGACCATGCTGCGGGCCCAGTTGACCGGCCGCGTCTGCCACCGAGTGAACGACGAAGCCTCCGCAAAAATGGCGCTCGGCGACATCGCCCCCGAGGCGGTCTCGGCTGCATGTGCCATCGCACCTGAACGCCCCGGCCTGGCCGTGGCGGGTGACACCTCCGGCGGCTGGTCGCGCATCCGTACGCCGTACCTGTCCCTCAGCGATGCAGCGGCGACCTGCCGCGAGTCCGCCCACCTGGTGCCGGACGTGCCCGTACTCAAGCCCTTCCTGCCGGAGGTGGCCGTACGGCCGGTCGAGTCTCCGGCCCCGGTCATCGAGCCCCGCCCAGCTACCGGCTGACCTCCTCCAACAACCCCGGTCGGCGTGACCGCCTTGCGCCAAGTCCCTACCCCTCCCATGAATCCGGAAGGAGTCGCTTCGTGCGTGCCCAACTGGCCCGCGTTGACGCGGTACTCGTCCAGGCCGTCATCGCAGCCGCGCTGTCCTTCGCCCACCTGCACGACATCGCCTCAGCGGCCGGGCAGGACGGGTGGAAGGCGTGGGCCTACCCGATCTCGGTTGACCTGCTGCTCGTCGCTGCCTGGCGTCGGCTGCGATCGGGGGAGGCGAAAGCGTCCGGGTGGTGCTGGTTCGTAATCGCGCTCGCGGCCTCACTCGGTGCGAACGTCGCCACCGCCGGCCTCCTCGACCTGGACCAGGTCCCGGCCTGGTTGCGCATCCTCGTCGCGGGCTGGCCTGCGGTCGCCTTCCTCGGCGGCACTCTCCTCGCCCACTCCGCGCCAAAGCCGAGTGCTCACGACGACGTGGAGGAGCCAGAGGAGTTCAAGCACCAGGACGTCGCTCCCGACCCCAAACCGCCCGCGCAGCCAGCCATCGAGCCACCGCCCGAACGCCCTGCCGTTCCCGTCCCTGCCGCCCTCGTCGAACATGCCCGCAAGGTCGCCGCCGAGCATCACACCCGCACCGGTGCCCCGATCGACGCACCGACTCTCCGCGCCCGCCTCGGCGTACCCGCGCCCATGGCGGAAGCCATCGCCGCACACCTCTGATGGGAGACCAACCCATGACAGCCAACCGCCGCTTCCGCGACATCAACCGCATCGGCCCCGTCCAGGTCGGCACCTCCTTCGACGGCCGAGGCCAGGAGAAGCACACCGCCGCCTGCACCGCCCCGCGCTGCGGCTTCTCCGCCGACTACGACAGCCGCGCCGCCGCGGAACTCACGGCCCGCACCCACCGCTGCCCCGTCCGCTGAAAGGACCCGCGCTCGTGACCGTCAGCCTGCCGCTCGTCGTCGTCCTCGGCTTCTTCGCCTGGGGAGCGATCAAGTTCCTCGGCGTCCGTACCTGGGTCGTCGTCCTGATCGCGCTCTTCGGCTTCTGGCTCTCGCACACCTTCCTCGCTCCCGCCATCGAGTCCGGCACGCGCTCCGGCGTGACCGTCATAAATGGCTCACACATCTAGACGAGTAGATAAGGAGACCTCGGCCGTGTTCCTGCCCAAGTACCCGGACAGCCCGACCCCGCCCCCTGCACACACCCATATGCCGACTCACCAGGAGGCGCCCGTACGGCGCTCGCTCCCGTCGGTCTCCATCGATCAGAAGACCGTCGTGGCCCTGGTCGTCGGCGGGGTCGTCCTCACCGCGCTCCTGGCCGCCGTAGCCGTTACGGCCATCTCCGTCGCCGTGGCCGCTGTCGTCCTGCGCTCCATGCTCCGCGACCACCACCGCCGCTGAACCGCGCTGGCCTCCGGGGCGGCGGCACACGACCAAGCATTTCGCCGCCCCGGCGCCTTCCTCCCGACCAAGCAAGTCAGAAGGGAAACGCCATCTTCACCCGCACCACTCCGCCTCCACTTCCGGAACTCGTGAACCTGGCCTCGCAGGGCACGCTGCCGGGTATCCTCCGCCAACTCTCCGGACTCGGCGGCTGCACCCACCCGATCCGCCTCGACGGCCACCGCACCGAGTACGACGTCGACACCCGGACCGGCGAGATCGGCAACGTCCTCCATCGCCTCGACTCGACAGCCTCCCGGCCGGACAGCTCCTCGTCCGTTGCAACAACCGCCGCACGACCCGCTGCGCCGCCTGCGCGGAGGTCTACCGCCGCGACACCTTCCACCTGATCACCTCCGGCCTGCGAGGCGGCAAGGGCATCCCTGAACACGTCGCCGCCCACCCGCGCGTGTTCGCCACCTTCACCGCGCCGAGCTTCGGCCCGGTCCACAACCGTCCTTCCAGTGGGCATCCCTGCCGCTGCGGCACCCCTCACGACCAGGACGACGACGTACTCGGCTCCCCGCTCGCCCCGGACACCTACGACTACGAAGCCGCCGTGCTGTGGAATGCCCACGCCGGTCCGCTCTGGCGGCGCTTCTCGACCTACCTGTGCCGAGAGGTCGCCAAGCGCGCCGGCCTGTCACAGCGCCGGTTCCGCGAGCACGCCCGCGTGAGCTTCGCCAAGGTCGCCGAGTACCAGAAGCGCGGCGCGGTCCACTTCCACGCCGTCATCCGCATCGACGGTCCCAGCGGCGGCGACACCTCACCTCCTTCCTGGGCAACAGCCGACCTGCTCACCGATGCCATCGACACTGCCGCCGCCAATGTCCACGTCGAGGGCCCGGTCATCGACGGCCGCGCCCACACCTTCACCTTCGGCCGCCAGCTCGACGTACGGACCATCCGTTCGGCCGACTTCGACGGCGGCCAGGAGCTGACCGAACGGGCCGTCGCCGCCTACATCGCCAAGTACGCCACCAAGGGCGCCGAGACCGCGACGGGAGCTCTCGACCTGCCGCTCAAGTTCGCTGCCGAACTCGTCCAGTTCGACATCAGCGACCACGCCCGCCGCCTGATCCGCACCGCCTGGTTCCTCGGCGCCCGCAAGGACCTCGAACACCTCCGCCTGCGCGCCTGGGCCCACATGCTCGGATTCCGCGGCCACTTCTCCACCAAGTCCCGCCGCTACTCCACCACTCTCGGCGCCCTCCGCGACGCCCGCGCCGAATGGCGCCGAGCCCAAGCCGCCGCAGCCGACGGCCCTGAGCCCGAGACGACGTATGTCCTCGCCCACTGGGTCTTCGCCGGTACCGGCCTGTCCGACGCCGAAGCCTGGCTCGCCGCATCCCTCGAACCCGCCCCCGGAACGGAAGGAGAACCGACATGGACCGCCGACGGGACGAACTGATGACTGTCCCGCAGATCCTCGCCGAGCTCGGCGGAGTGTCCCGCCGAACCTTCTATCGCTGGCGCGAACTGGGGCAGGCTCCGGAAGCGATCAAGCTTCCGAATGGTGAGCTCCGTGTCTGGCGCAGCGACTTCGACGCGTGGCTCCACGGGCTCGCGGAGGCGGCGTGAAGTCGCATGACGTGAGGGTGTGGGGCATCCGCAAGCGGCCGTACAAGACGCCGTCGTATGACGTGCGATGGAAGGTCGGCGATGCCCCGCCGTTCTCCGAGACCTTCCGGACGAAGGCACTCGCCGACAACTTCCGGGCCAAGCTTCTTCGGGCTGCCCAGAAGGGCGAGGCATTCGACACGGAAACCGGTCTGCCGGACTCTATGGCACCCGCCAAAGCGTCTCGCACCTGGTACGACTTCGCCCGGGCGTACGTCGCCATGAAGTGGCCGCACGCGGCTCCGAACTCCCGCGACAGCTTGAACGAGACGATGACGCTCGTCACGACTCAGCTACTGGGTGATCGGCCTGGGTGTCCGGCTGACGACGTCTTGCGCCGTGCGCTGCGGGGCTGGGCTTTCGTCGTCCAGGCCTCGGACGAGGAAGCTCCGCCGGTCGACATCGCGAACGCTCTTCGCTGGGTGGCCAAGGCCTCACTGCCGTTGGCGACGCTCAAGAATCCGGCAGATATCCGCCGCGTCCTCGACTCCCTCAAGCTCAGGCTATCGGGGGCTCCGGCGGCCGCCGAGACGGTACGGCGCAAGCGCGCGGTCCTCTTCAACGCCCTCGCCTACGCGGTCGAACTGGGGGAGCTCCCGGAGAACCCGGTCACGCTCGTGAAGTGGAAGCCGCCGAAGGTGACCAAGGAAGTCGACCGCCGGGTCGTGGTGAACCCTCGGCAGGCACGCGAGCTCTTGGCCGCCGTCTCATACGTCGGCGGTTACCGCCGAGCCCGTGGGCGACGCCTGGTCGCGCTCTTCGCCTGCATGTACTTCGGTGGGCTTCGGCCGGCGGAAGCTGTGGCGCTGCGTCGTCCGGACTGCACGCTGCCGGAGACCGGGTGGGGTTCACTGATCCTGGAGAAGACCCGCCCGACCGTCGGGAAGCGCTGGACCGGGACCGGGGAGGTTCACGACGACCGCGGCCTCAAGAATCGCCCCACGAATGAAACCCGCATCGTCCCGATCCCACCTCGCCTCGTCCGCATGCTCCTCGCCCACATCGAGGAGTTCGGCACCGCCAAGGACGGGCGGCTGTTCGCCAACGAACGCGGGGGAGTGGTCGCCTCCACTACGTACTGGCGCGTCTGGGAGGAGGCCCGGCACCTGGCGCTCACGCCGGAACAGGTGGCTTCGCCGTTGGCCGCTCGACCGTACGACCTGAGGCACGCCGCGCTCTCCTCGTGGCTCAACGCTGGCGTCGACCCCACCGAGGTGGCGGAACGCGCGGGCAACAGTGTCGAAGTGCTGTTGAGCCGGTACGCGAAGTGCCTCGACGGGCGCCAGGACGTGGCCAACCGCCGGATCGCGGAGCTCCTCGGGGAGGGCGATGACCAGGAGGAAATAGAGAACTGACTGAGGTCGGCCGAAGGTACTGTGCTCCCACCTGCTCAATGAGCGGGTGGGGCCTTCGGCGTTCTGGCCTGTTCCCTGTTGCTGTGCGTCTGCGTTGTGGAGTTCGGAGGGCCCATGGACCTGCTCGCTGTGCTCGATGAAGCGGTGGCCACTCTCAAGGCTCCTCTGGGAGAGGACGACCGGGCGCAGGGCTGGACCGATGATCTCCGAAGAGAGGTGCAGGCAGAAATCTCGATCAATCGCTCGGTGCTGCGTCGCCACGGGCTGGGCATGGCGCGGCACCTGCGTCCTCGCCTCGACGCGTGGATGGAACATGAGGGCGTGCAGCCCGGGCGTCTCCGGGGCCTGGTGGGTGACGTGCAGCGGTCGCTCGTGGAAGCTCGGACCATGACGTGAGGAAATGCCCGCTGACCTGGGCGTTGTCGTCGGCCGCCAGTCCACGAATAGTCCACGGCCCCTGACATACAGCCGCTCCGGGCCGCACCCACCTGCACACACACGAAGACCCCGTCTCAGCGAAAGCGCTGATGGCGGGGTCTTTGGGCACCTAATCCAAGGTGCCCCCGGCAGGATTCGAACCTGCGCACACGGCTCCGGAGGCCGTTGCTCTATCCCCTGAGCTACGGGGGCGTGTCCGGCGCGATTGCTCGCGGCGACGGGTAGAACACTACCAGCTCCCTCGGGGTGGTCATCAACGGGTTTCCGCTGCCGGGGGCGGGTGTGTGGGTCGCCCGTGCGGGGTGGAAGTGGGGAAAACCCGGACGCGGTGGCAGGGGCCGACCTACTCTCGAGTTGTGCCAGGCGCGTCGGGTCGGGTGCTTGTTGTCGACGACAACAAGGTCATCCGGCAGTTGATCAGGGTCAACCTCGAGCTGGAGGGGCTGGAGGTCGTGACCGCGGCCGATGGTGCCGAGTGTCTCGATGTCATTCATCAGGTGCGGCCCGATGTCGTGACCCTCGACGTCGTCATGCCCCGGCTGGACGGGATCAGGGCCGCCGCTCGGCTGCGGAACGATCCGCTGACCCGTGACCTGCCCCTCGCCATCATCAGCGCCTGTACCCAGCACGAGGTCGAGGCCGGGCTCGAGGTCGGAGTCGACGCCTTCCTCGCCAAACCCTTCGAGCCCGCCGAACTGGTCGGAATGGTGCGGCAGTTGATGGAGCGCTCGCGGCGTCGGGAGAGGCGGGGCGGTGGTGGTCCCGACATCGGGGGCGACGGTGCCCAGGCACAGACCGTCGATCAGCCGGCCGTACCGTAGGTGAGGAAGAGCCGCTCGGCCTCCTGAGGGAAGCCGCGTCCACATCCCGGACCCTCCCCAAACCGGCTCGCATACCCACCCCCCTCCTCCCATACGCTTGTGCCCGTGACCCCCGTCGAGCTCTCCCGCACCGTGCTGCACGCCGTGCGTCGCGCTGTCGACGAGGGTGAGCTCAGCGTGACCGTGCCGGAGCGGGCCGTGGTCACGCCGCCGGGGCCCGGAGGGTGCGGCGACTACGCCACCAACGTCGCCCTCCAGCTGGCCGGTGCGGCGGGACAACCGGCACAGCGCGTGGCCGAGATCCTGCGGGCGCGGCTCCAGGACGAGGACCGCATCAGCGACGTCGTCGTCACCGGGCCCGGATTCCTCAACTTCAGCATGGCGAGCACCGCCCCCGCCGCCCTTGTCGACGAGATCCTGGGGCGCGGGCGACGGTACGGCCACGCCTCGGGATTCAGCGGGGACGTCGTGCGGATCCTGTGCCGGGCGGAGGTCCGTGCCGTTGTCGTCGCGGACACCCTCGCCCGGTTGCTGCGCAGCCAGGGTGACTCCGTCCGCATCGAGTGCGACGGCCGGCCCGACCCGGAGTGGCGTTCCGTCCTCGGCGCGGACGTCACCACCCGGGGGGCCCGGCTTCGCATCGACAGCCCCGTCTTCGTCCGCCCCGTCCCCGCCCCCGCCGACCCCCTCCCGCTCGGCCGGGACGCCGCCCGCTGGGCCCTGCTGTACCCCGCCGCGCACGACCGTCCCAGGATCACCGGCGATCACCTGGTCCAGCGGGAGACCAACCCCCTCTTCCGCGTCCGGTACGCCCATGCCCGCACCCGGGCCCTGCTGCGCAACGCCGACGACCTCGGCTTCCGGCCCGAGCCCGGTCCCGCGCACACGAGCGACACGGCACCGCTGATCGCCGTACTCGGCGACCACCCCCGTGTCCTCACCGCCGCCGCCACCGACCGCACCCCCGACCGCCTGGCCCGGCACCTCGTCACCGTCGCCGACGCCACGCTGCCGCTGCTCCCCGCCGTGCTGCCCCTCGGCGAGGAGAAACCCTCGGCCGCCCACCGTGCCCGGCTCGCGCTCGCCGAAGCCGCCGGGACGGTGCTGGCCGGCGGCCTGTCCCTGCTCGGCATCGACGCACCCGATCACCTCTGAAAGACACGAACATGAGCCGTTCCGCGCACCCCGCCGGGCCCCGTCACGCCGATGTCTACCCCGAGGGCCACTACTCCGCCCCGCCCGCCGACCTCAACGCCCTGGACCCCAAGGTGTGGGCCGAGACCGTCGGGCGGGACGAGGACGGTGTCGTCACCGTCGGCGGCATCGCCGTCACCCAGCTCGCCGAGGAGTTCGGTACCCCCGCCTACGTCCTCGACGAGGCCGACTTCCGGGCACGCGCGCGTGCCTGGCGCACCGCGTTCGGGACCGACGCCGACGTCTTCTACGCCGGCAAGGCGTTCCTCTCCCGTGCCGTCGTGCGCTGGCTGCACGAGGAAGGGCTGAACGTCGACGTCTGCTCCGGCGGCGAGCTGGCCACCGCCCTCTCCGCCGGCATGCCCGCCGACCGCATCGCCTTCCACGGCAACAACAAGTCCGTCGACGAGATCACCAGGGCCGTCGAGGCCGGCGTGGGCCACATCGTGCTCGACTCCTTCCAGGAGATCGCCCGGGTCGCCCACATCGCGCAGAGCCTCGGGAAGCGGCAGAAGGTCCTGATCCGGATCACCGTCGGTGTGGAAGCCCACACGCACGAGTTCATCGCCACCGCCCACGAGGACCAGAAGTTCGGGATTCCGCTGGCCGGCGGGCAGGCCGCCGAGGCCGTACGCCGTGCCCTGCAGCTCGACGGGCTCGAACTCGTCGGCATCCACAGCCACATCGGCTCGCAGATCTTCGACATGTCCGGGTTCGAGGTCGCCGCCCACCGGGTCGTCTCGCTGCTCAAGGACGTCCGCGACGAGCACGGCGTCGAGCTGCCGGAGATCGACCTCGGCGGCGGGCTCGGTATCGCGTACACCAGCGACGACGACCCGCGCGAGCCGCACGAGATCGCCAAGGCGCTCACCGAGATCGTCACACGGGAGTGCGAGGCCGCCCGCCTCCGCACGCCGCGCATCTCCGTCGAGCCCGGGCGCGCCATCGTCGGCCCGACCGCCTTCACGCTCTACGAGGTCGGCACCATCAAGCGCCTCGACGGGCTGCGGACCTACGTCTCCGTCGACGGCGGCATGTCGGACAACATCCGCACCGCGCTGTACGACGCCGAATACAGCGTCGCGCTGGTCTCCCGCACCTCCGACGCCGAGCCGATGCTCGCCCGTGTCGTCGGCAAGCACTGCGAGAGCGGGGACATCGTGGTCAAGGACGCGTTCCTGCCGGCCGACCTGGCACCGGGTGACCTCATCGCCGTACCGGCGACGGGCGCCTACTGCCGGTCCATGGCCAGCAACTACAACCACGTGCTGCGGCCGCCGGTCGTCACCGTGCACGACGGCGAGGCCCGGGTGATCGTCCGCCGCGAGACGGAGGAGGACCTGCTGCGTCTCGACGTGGGCTGAGCCACGCCAGGCGTGGGGTGGAAGATCTCCTGTCTTCCACCCCCGTACAAATGAAATAGATATCTCACGATCCGGACGAAGGGCAGAAAGTCCCGTCCGGTGAGTGAGACTGGTGCAACCGTAGACGGTATGAGGAAACGAGGTCGGATGATGCGTACGCGTCCGCTGAAGGTGGCGCTGCTGGGCTGTGGAGTGGTCGGCTCAGAGGTGGCGCGCATCATGACGACGCACGCCGACGACCTCGCAGCCCGGATCGGCGCCCCCGTGGAGCTCGCGGGCGTGGCCGTACGGCGGCCGGACCGGGTCAGGGAGGGCATCGACCAGGACCTCGTCACCACCGACGCCACCGCCCTCGTCAAGCGCGGCGACATTGACGTCGTGGTGGAGGTGATCGGCGGGATCGAGCCCGCCAGGACCCTCATCACCACCGCCTTCGAGCACGGCGCCTCCGTCGTCTCCGCCAACAAGGCGCTGCTCGCCCAGGACGGCGCCGCCCTGCACGCCGCCGCCGAGCAGCACGACAAGGACCTCTACTACGAGGCCGCCGTCGCCGGCGCCATCCCGCTGATCAGGCCGCTGCGCGAGTCCCTCGCCGGCGACAAGATCAACCGAGTGATGGGCATCGTCAACGGCACGACCAACTTCATCCTCGACAAGATGGACTCGACCGGGGCCGGCTACCAGGAGGCCCTCGACGAGGCCACCGCCCTGGGATACGCGGAGGCCGACCCGACCGCCGACGTCGAGGGCTTCGACGCCGCCGCCAAGGCCGCCATCCTCGCCGGTATCGCCTTCCACACGCGCGTGCGTCTCGACGACGTCTACCGCGAGGGCATGACCGAGGTCACCGCGGCCGACTTCGCCTCCGCGCGGGAGATGGGCTGCACCATCAAGCTGCTCGCCATCTGCGAGCGGGCCGCCGACGGTGCGTCCGTCACCGCGCGCGTGCACCCCGCCATGATCCCGCTGAGCCACCCGCTCGCCTCCGTCCGCGGCGCCTACAACGCCGTGTTCGTCGAGTCCGACGCCGCCGGGCAGCTCATGTTCTACGGGCCCGGAGCGGGCGGTTCCCCGACCGCCTCCGCCGTGCTCGGCGATCTCGTCGCCGTCTGCCGCAACCGCCTCAGCGGCGCGACCGGACCGGGCGAGTCCGCCTATGCCGCCCTGCCGGTGTCGCCGATGGGCGACGTGGTCACGCGCTACCACATCAGCCTCGACGTGGCCGACAAACCGGGTGTTCTCGCCCAGGTCGCGACCGTGTTCGCCGAGCACGGAGTCTCGATCGATACGGTTCGCCAGTCGGGGAAGGACGGCGAGGCCTCCCTCGTCGTCGTCACGCACCGTGCGTCCGACGCCGCCCTCACCGGGACCGTCGAGGCGTTGCGCAAGCTCGACACCGTGCGTGGTGTCGCCAGCATCATGCGGGTTGAAGGAGAGTAACCAGCAATGACCCACCAGTGGCGCGGAATCATCGAGGAGTACCGGGACCGGCTGCCGGTATCCGACACCACGCCGGTCGTGACGCTCCGCGAGGGCGGCACGCCGCTCGTGCCCGCGCAGGTGCTCTCCGAGCGCACGGGCTGCGAGGTCCACCTCAAGGTGGAGGGCGCGAACCCCACCGGGTCCTTCAAGGACCGCGGCATGACCATGGCCATCACCCGGGCCAAGGAGGAGGGGGCCAAGGCCGTCATCTGCGCCTCCACCGGCAATACGTCGGCCTCCGCCGCCGCGTACGCCGTGCGGGCCGGGATGGTCTGCGCCGTGCTCGTCCCGACGGGCAAGATCGCGCTCGGCAAGATGGGCCAGGCCCTCGTGCACGGCGCGAAGATCCTCCAGGTCGACGGCAACTTCGACGACTGCCTCACCCTCGCGCGCGCCCTGAGCGACAACTACCCCGTCGCGCTGGTCAATTCGGTCAACCCGGTACGTATCGAGGGCCAGAAGACGGCCGCCTTCGAGATCGTGGACATGCTCGGCGACGCGCCCGACATCCACGTCCTGCCGGTGGGCAACGCGGGCAACATCACGGCCTATTGGAAGGGCTACAAGGAGTACGCCGCCGACGGCGTCTCAGCCCGGACCCCCCGGATGTGGGGCTTCCAGGCCTCCGGCAGCGCCCCGATCGTGCGCGGCGAGATCGTCAAGGACCCCTCGACCGTCGCCACCGCCATCCGCATCGGCAACCCGGCGTCGTGGAACCACGCGATCGCCGCGCGGGACGAGTCCGGCGGCTTCATCGACGAGGTGACGGACCGTGAGATCCTGCGCGCCTACCGGCTGTTGGCCTCCCAGGAGGGCGTCTTCGTCGAGCCCGCGTCCGCCGCGTCCGTCGCCGGTCTGCTGAAGGCCGCCGAGCAGGGCAAGGTCGACCCGGGGCAGCGGATCGTGTGCACCGTCACCGGCAACGGTCTGAAGGACCCCGACTGGGCCGTCGCCGGCGCCCCGCAGCCGGTCACCGTCCCCGTCGACTCGGCGGCCGCGGCGGAGCGCCTCGGACTCGTCTGACGTGCGCGGACGTGCCGAGCGCCGGTGGAGCGCTCGGCACGGTCCGGCGTAAGACGGCGCTTGCCCGGGGAAGTTTCCGGCAGGGGGTGCACAGGGCTCATACGACACGCATCGTGCGCCTCCTGTGCGCCCTATGTCGCGACAGAACCTTCTTTCGATAGGCTGTACTGAACCCGCCCGCCGCATATGCCTCCGCATAGAGCGCGGTGCCGCGCCGTCTCCGCGGCCGGGACAGCGGCCGGCCACCCCGGTCGGCAGCGGCCCCCAGGGTTCTCGTACGCATCGAATGTCCATCGAACGTCATTCGACAATCACGCAGCTCAAGGAGAGTCATCGAGCGATGGCCGGTCCAGCGTTCCGCGCCGCCGCCGTCCGGGTGCGCGTCCCCGCCACCAGCGCCAACCTCGGCCCGGGCTTCGACGCCCTCGGCCTCGCGCTGGGCTTGTACGACGACGTCGTCGTCCGGGTGGCCGACTCCGGGCTGCACATCGACATCGCGGGTGAGGGCAGCGAGACGCTCCCGCGCGACGAGAAGCACCTCCTCGTCCGCTCCCTGCGCACGGCCTTCGACCTGCTCGGGGGACAGCCGCGGGGTCTGGAGATCGTCTGCGCCAACCGCATTCCGCACGGCCGGGGCCTGGGCTCCTCCTCGGCCGCCATCTGCGCCGGGATCGTCGCCGCCCGCGCCGTGACCATAGGCGCCGACGCCAAGCTCGACGACACCGCGCTGCTCGAGCTCGCCACCGAGATCGAGGGCCACCCCGACAACGTCGCGGCGTGCCTGCTGGGTGGCTTCACGCTCTCCTGGATGGAGGGCGGCGCGGCCCGCGCGATCAGGATGGAGCCCGCCGATTCCATCGTTCCGGTGGTTTTCGTGCCCGGAAAGCCCGTTCTGACGGAGACGGCGCGCGGCCTGCTCCCGCGCTCCGTCCCGCACGTCGACGCCGCCACCAACGCCGGCCGGGCGGCCCTGCTCGTCGAGGCCATGACCCGGCGCCCGGAGCTGCTGCTGCCCGCCACCGAGGACCGGCTGCACCAGGAGTACCGCGCACCCGCCATGCCCGAGAGCGCGGCGCTGGTGGAGCGGCTGAGGGCCGAGGGCGTCCCCGCGGTCATCTCCGGCGCCGGGCCGACGGTCATGGCGCTGACCGACGCGGGCACCGCCGACAAGGTCGAGGCCCTGGCGGGCGCGGACTGGGCCGCGAACCGACTGAGCCTCGACGCACAGGGCGCGAGCGTTCTTCCGCTGGCGGCCCCCGGCGACCTTTAAAAGCACTCGGTTGCCGGATTTGGAGAGGGGGAATGTTTGTTGGATCCGGTAGTGTTAACCTCAAGTCTGCACCCGACCCCACCATGGCGAGGTGCCTCGTGTCCCCGTCCGGGACAGACATTCTTCCGGGAGCCCCCCAAACCGCACTGTGTTCTGTACGTCGGACCGTACGCCGTACGCGGACACTGAGCGGGGCGCAGGGCACGCTCCGGAACCGGTGCGACCACGCCGCGTGACACTGACACTGGGTGCCACGGCTCAAGGAAGCGCCATCACCAGATTCCTCCGCCGCTTAGGCGGACCACCGCCCCGGCACGGTTCACACCACACGGACCGAAGCCGGACAGCACAACCGGTCGCCGAGCCAGACAGGCCGACGTCCGCTCCAGGGAAGGACCCTTCGTGAGCGACACCACCGATCTGATGGGCGCACGTGTCGAGGAGACCGCTGCCGCGCCCGCCACGGACGCCTCCGCGCCTGCCACCGGTGCCGGCTCCCGGCGGCGCCGCGGTACCGGCCTCGAGGGCATGGTGCTGGCCGAGCTGCAGCAGGTCGCATCCGGCCTCGGCATCAAGGGCACGGCGCGTATGCGCAAGAGCCAGCTGATCGAGGTCATCAAGGAGGCGCAGGCGTCCGGCGGCGCCGCTCCGGCCGCCAAGGCCGAAGCCCCCGCCGAGACCAAGCCGAAGCGCCGCGCCACCTCCCGGACCCGTACGGGGGACAACGCCGAGAAGGCGGAGAAGAAGGCGGACGCGAAGCAGGCCTCCGAGGCCCCCGCCGAGAAGGCCGACAAGGCCGTGGCGCAGCAGCAGATCGAGATTCCCGGTCAGCCCGCCAACAACGACGAGCCCTCCGAGCGCCGGCGTCGCCGGGCCACCGCCGACGCCGGATCCCCGGCTTCCGCTCCTGAGACGGTCGCCGCCGAGGCGAAGAACGAGGCCAAGGCCGAGGCCCCGGCCCAGCAGTCGCAGCAGCAGTCCCAGAACGACGCCAAGTCGGACTCCGGTGACGGCGGCGAGGGCCGCCGCCGCGACCGCCGTGACCGCGGCCGTGACCGTGACCGCGGCGGCCGGGGCAACAAGGGCGACGACCAGCAGGGCGGCCAGCGCGGCCAGCAGCAGGGTCAGCAGCAGGGCGGCGGTGGCGGTCGTCAGGACCGTGGCCAGCAGCAGGATGACGACGACTTCGAGGGCGGCCGCCGTGGCCGTCGTGGGCGCTACCGTGACCGTCGTGGCCGTCGCGGCCGCGACGACGTGCAGGAGCCGCAGATCACCGAGGACGACGTCCTGATCCCCGTCGCGGGCATCCTGGACATCCTCGACAACTACGCCTTCATCCGCACGTCCGGCTACCTGCCCGGCCCGAACGACGTGTACGTCTCCCTCGCCCAGGTCCGTAAGAACGGCCTGCGCAAGGGTGACCACATCACCGGCGCCGTCCGTCAGCCGAAGGAGGGCGAGCGCCGCGAGAAGTTCAACGCGCTGGTCCGCCTGGACTCCGTCAACGGCATGGCTCCCGAATCCGGGCGCGGGCGGCCGGAGTTCAACAAGCTGACGCCGCTGTACCCGCAGGACCGGCTCCGCCTGGAGACCGACCCGGGCGTGCTGACCACTCGCATCATCGACCTCGTGTCGCCGATCGGTAAGGGCCAGCGCGGTCTGATCGTGGCCCCGCCGAAGACCGGCAAGACCATGATCATGCAGGCGATCGCCAACGCGATCACGCACAACAACCCCGAGTGCCACCTGATGGTCGTCCTGGTCGACGAGCGTCCGGAAGAGGTCACCGACATGCAGCGGTCGGTCAAGGGCGAGGTCATCTCCTCGACCTTCGACCGCCCGGCCGAGGACCACACCACGGTCGCCGAGCTCGCCATCGAGCGTGCCAAGCGTCTGGTGGAGCTGGGTCACGACGTGGTCGTCCTGCTCGACTCGATCACGCGTCTGGGCCGTGCCTACAACCTGGCCGCGCCCGCCTCCGGCCGCATCCTGTCCGGTGGTGTCGACTCGACCGCGCTGTACCCGCCGAAGCGCTTCTTCGGTGCCGCGCGGAACATCGAGGACGGCGGCTCGCTCACCATCCTGGCCACCGCGCTCGTCGACACCGGGTCCCGCATGGACGAGGTGATCTTCGAGGAGTTCAAGGGCACCGGCAACGCGGAGCTCAAGCTCGACCGGAAGCTCGCCGACAAGCGCATCTTCCCCGCGGTGGACGTCGACGCGTCCGGCACCCGTAAGGAAGAGATCCTGCTCGGCAGCGACGAGCTTGCCATCACCTGGAAGCTGCGCCGCGTGCTGCACGCGCTCGACCAGCAGCAGGCGATCGAGCTGCTTCTCGACAAGATGAAGCAGACGAAGTCGAACGCCGAGTTCCTGATGCAGATCCAGAAGACGACGCCGATGCCGGGGAACGGCGACTAGGCACCTTCTGGCCAAAGGGCCGCCCCCGTCCGGAAAGGGACGGGGGCGGCCCTTTGTGGTGTTCGTGTGCAGGTAAGATCACGCTCTTCGAACATGTGATCCCGAGGGGGGACATACGTGGGTACATCCATGCCTGGGGGCGGGCGCCACAGACGCCGGATACGCATCGCACTGCCCGTGGCAGCGGCCGGTGTCGCGGCTGCCGTGGCCGCCGCGCTGCTGACGACGTCCGCCGGCGCGGCCACCCCGCTGCCGCAGCCGACGGTCAAGCCCGCCACCGGCTCGCCGTCGTCCGCCGAGCTGGAGAAGCGCGTCGCGGGCGCCCTGGCCGGCGACGACATCGCGGGCAAGGCGAGCAAGGCGTCGCTGAGCGCGAGCACCGACGAGGGCCGCATCGACCCGAAGATCATCGGCGGCGGCCAGACCACCATCACCACGGCCCCGTGGATGGCGCAGCTCCACTACTTCGACGACCGGGGCACCTCGAGCACGAGCGACGACGTCGGCTTCTTCTGCGGCGGCGCCGTCGTCTCGCCGACGAAGATCCTCACCGCCGCGCACTGCGTCAAGGGCTACGACTGGAACGCCAACGGCGCGGTCGTCACCGGCACCGCCCAGCTGCCCTCGGCAAACGGCACCGACCTGCACGGCGGCACCGCCACCGGCGTCTGGCGGCAGTGGAACCACCCGTCGTACAACGCGTCGACCATCGACAACGACATCGCGGTGCTCACCCTGCCCGAGCCGGTCAAGGCCAAGCCGATCCGGATGACGACGTCCGGTGACACCGCCTCGTACAAGGCCGGCACCAGCGCCAAGGTCTACGGCTGGGGCCGCACCAGCTCCACCAGCGACGACGTCTCCGAGAGGCTGAAGACGGCCACGCTGCCCGTCCAGTCCGACGCCACCTGCGCCGGCGCCTACGGCAGGGACTTCGTCAAGGGCCACATGGTCTGCGCGGGCAAGCCCGCCACCGGCAGCGACTCGGGCACCACCTCCGCCTGCAACGGCGACTCCGGCGGCCCGCTGGTCGTCAACAACCGGATCGTCGGTGTCGTGTCCTGGGGCGTGACCGACTGCGTCAAGAAGGGCGCCTACAGCGTCTTCGCGAAGGTCAGCTCCTACGTCGGCGCCGCCTATCCGCGCGTCGACGACACCAACTTCAGCGGTGACCACAAGGCCGACCTGTGGGTGCGCAACGCCTCCACCAAGACCGGCTACTCCAAGGACTCCAAGGGCACGTCGTTCGCCGCCCGCCAGTCCTGGGGCAACTGGAACGGCTTCAACGTCGTCCTGCAGACCGACCTCGACCGCGACGGCTACCAGGACCTGGTCTACCGGCGCAGCAGTGACGGCGACCTCTTCTGGACCCACTTCGTGCTCGCCGACAACGCCTGGTCCACCAAGCAGATCGCCGACAACTGGAAGACCCGCACCCGCGTCATCACCCCCGGGGACGTCACCGGCGACTACCTGCCCGACCTGCTCTCGGTCGACTCTGCGGGCGTCATGTGGATCTACCCCGGCAAGGGCAACGGCACCTTCTCGTCCCGCGTCAAGGTCGGCTCCGGCTGGAACCAGTACAACTCCGTACGCGGCAAGGGCGACTTCACCGGCGACGGCAAGACCGACCTGATCGCCCGCAGCAAGTCGGGCAGCCACATCTACCTCTACAAGGGCACCGGCAAGTCCGGCTCAGGCGCCTTCTCGGCCCGGGTCAAGGTGCGCTCCTGGGGCGGCTACAACGCCTTCGACGCGACCGGCGACATGACCGGCGACGGCAAGGCCGACTTCCTGGCCCGCACCCCCGGCGGCACGCTCTACCTCTACCCGGGGACCGGAAAGGCGACCAGCGAGATCTTTGCCACAAGAAAGTCCGTAGGTACCGATTTCAAGCAGTACGACATCTTCGGCTGAAACCGCAGGTGAGCGGGATACACCCCGCTGTGACGAACACGCACTGTGCCCACCGCCGCACGCGGTGGGCACAGTCCGTTGTGCAACCCTTTCCCGAGTTTCCCCGTCTGACCAGGCGGAGCGACGATGGTGCCAGGGAGCAGTCCCCCGACCGAGCACGCCTGGCACCGACCGCAGGGGGTAATCGACCGAAGACGAGCCGAGGAGCACATGTCTGCCGAGAGCACGCCGGGTCCGGGTATACCGGGCGAGACCGGCACCACCGGATCGCGCCACCGCGCCAAGGGCCGACGCCGCAAGCCCCGCAAGCGTCACAAGGGCCTGATGGTCACGGCCTGGACCGCGGCGGGCATCGTCGTCCTGGGCGGGACCGGGGCGGGGTACGTGTACTTCAAGCTCAACGGCAACCTCAAG
This sequence comes from Streptomyces sp. NPDC050546, assembly GCF_044457425.1. Lineage (NCBI taxonomy): Bacteria > Bacillati > Actinomycetota > Actinomycetes > Kitasatosporales > Streptomycetaceae > Streptomyces > Streptomyces sp. NPDC050546. The sequence goes on along the minus strand of NZ_JBITGX010000013.1, from coordinate 101,658 downwards.
AGCGTCGACATCGACCAGGCCCTCGGAACCGACCGGCCCAAGAAGGCCGACAACGGCTCCCAGAACATCCTCGTCCTCGGCTCCGACACCCGCGCCGGCGGCAACAAGAAGCTCGGCGGCGGCACCGACGACGGCAGCGCCCGCTCCGACACGGCGATGATCGTGCACGTCAACAAGGGCCACAAGAAGGCCAGCGTGGTCTCCATCCCGCGCGACACCCTCATCGACCGGCCCTCCTGCACGGACACCAAGGGCAAGCAGTACCCCGCGGCGAACGGCGTCATGTTCAACTCCGCGTACTCCACGGGCGGGGCCGCCTGCGCCGTGAAGACCGTCGAGTCGATCACCGACCTGCGCATGGACCACTACCTGGAGGTCGACTTCGCCGGCTTCCAGACCCTCATCGACGACCTCGGCGGCGTCGAGGTGACCACGAGCAAGGCCATCGACGACCCCGACAGCCACCTGAAGCTGAAGGCCGGCACCCACAGACTCGACGGTGAGCAGGCCCTCGGCCTGGTCCGCACCCGGCACGGTGTGGGCGACGGCTCCGACCTGGGCCGCATCCAGCTCCAGCAGGCCTTCATCAAGGCCCTGCTCCACCAGGTCAAGGACGTCGGCGTCTTCTCCAACCCGAAGAAGCTCTACGACCTCGCCGAAACCGCGACCAAGACGGTGACGGCCGACTCCGACCTCGGCTCGGTCAACAAGCTCGCCTCCTTCGCGAACGGCCTCAAGGGCATCACCCCGGCGAACATGAACATGGTCACGATGCCGGTCGCCTACGACCCCGCCGACCCCAACCGAGTCCTCCTCCAGGAGAAGAAGGCCGACCAGATCTGGAAGGCCCTGGAGCACGACGAGCCGATCCCGAAGAGCGCCACAAAGGGCAACGCCTCGGGCGAAGCCAAGGGTGTAGTAAGCGCCCCGTAAGGGGCGCGGGGAACTGCGCGACAAGCCCCCACCGGCCCGCGGGGAACAAACAACGGCAACCCCCGGTTTTGGGGGATGGCCCCAGTCCTGGCAGACTGGTACGTCGGCTCCGGTTCACGCTCCCGCACCCCGCGGCAGCGACCCGGCGCCCTCCCGAAACCTAGGAGACACCTTGAAGCGCGACATCCACCCCGAGTACGTCGAGACGCAGGTCAGCTGCACCTGCGGCGCGTCGTTCACGACTCGCAGCACCATCGAGTCCGGCACCATCCGTGCCGACGTGTGCTCCGAGTGCCACCCGTTCTACACGGGCAAGCAGAAGATCCTCGACACCGGTGGCCGTGTGGCCCGCTTCGAGGCCCGCTTCGGCAAGGCCGCCGGCTCCAAGAAGTAGCGAGCCCCATTTCGCCGGTCCACGGACGCGCCCCCCACCGAGGGCGCTCCGGGACCGGCGTTTTTGGTCGCCCGCCCTTCACCCCCGTCCGTACACAGGAGCCACAAGATGTTCGAGGCAGTCGAGGAACTCGTCGCCGAGCACGCCGACCTGGAGAAGAAGCTCGCCGACCCGTCGGTGCACTCCGACCAGGCCAACGCGCGCAAGCTGAACAAGCGTTACGCCGAGCTCACCCCGATCGTCGCCACATACCGCTCCTGGACGCAGACGGGCGACGACGTCGAGACCGCGCGCGAACTGGCGGCCGACGACCCCGACTTCGCGGCCGAGGTCAAGGACCTGGAGCGGCGGCGCGAGGAGCTCACGGAGAAGCTGCGTCTTCTTCTCGTCCCGCGCGACCCCAGTGACGACAAGGACGTCATCCTCGAGATCAAGGCCGGCGCGGGCGGCGACGAGTCGGCGCTGTTCGCCGGCGACCTGCTGCGCATGTACCTGCGCTACGCCGAGCGGGTCGGCTGGAAGACCGAGATCATCGACGCCACCGAGTCCGAGCTGGGCGGCTACAAGGACGTCCAGGTCGCCGTGAAGACCAAGGGCGGTCAGGGCGCCACCGAGCCCGGCCAGGGCGTCTGGGCGCGGATGAAGTACGAGGGCGGTGTGCACCGCGTGCAGCGGGTGCCGGCCACGGAGTCGCAGGGCCGGATCCACACCTCCGCCGCCGGTGTGCTGGTCACCCCGGAGGCCGAGGAGGTCGACGTGGAGATCAACCCCAACGACCTCCGGATCGACGTCTACCGCTCCTCGGGGCCGGGCGGACAGTCCGTCAACACCACCGACTCCGCCGTGCGCATCACGCACATTCCCACCGGAGTCGTCGCCTCCTGCCAGAACGAGAAGAGCCAGCTGCAGAACAAGGAGCAGGCACTGCGTATCCTGCGCTCGAGGCTGCTTGCCGCGGCGCAGGAGGAGGCGGAGAGGGAGGCCGCCGACGCTCGCCGCAGCCAGGTCCGCACCGTCGACCGCTCCGAGAAGATCCGCACGTACAACTTCCCGGAGAACCGCATCTCGGACCACCGCGTCGGCTTCAAGGCGTACAACCTGGACCAGGTCCTGGACGGCGACCTCGCAGCGGTGATCCAGGCCTGTGTCGACGCGGACTCGGCGGCCAAACTGGCGGCCGCGTAAGACACGTAGGAGACGAGTACCGGAGGACTTGCGTGAACCTGCTGCTCGCGGAGGTGGCCCAGGCCACCCAGCGGCTCGCCGACGCCGGCGTGCCCTCGCCGCGCACCGACGCGGAGGAACTCGCCGCGTTCGTACACGGCGTCAAGCGCGGCGAGCTGCACTCCGTCAAGGACTCCGACTTCGACGCCCGTTACTGGGAGGTCATCGCCCGCCGCGAGGCCCGCGAGCCGCTCCAGCACATCACCGGGCGGGCCTACTTCCGGTACCTGGAACTCCAGGTCGGCCCCGGGGTGTTCGTGCCGCGCCCCGAGACCGAGTCAGTGGTCGGCTGGGCCATAGACGCCGTACGGGCCATGGACGTCGTCGAGCCGTGCATCGTCGACCTGTGCACCGGCTCCGGCGCCATCGCCCTCGCCCTCGCCCAGGAGGTGCCGCGCTCGCGCGTGTACGCCGTGGAGCTGTCCGAGGACGCCCTCAGGTGGACCCGCAAGAACGTGGAGGGGTCCAGGGTCGAGCTGCGCCAGGGAGACGCCCTGACGGCCTTCCCGGACCTGGACGGCCAGGTCGACCTGGTCATCACCAACCCGCCGTACATCCCGCTCACCGAGTGGGAGTACGTCGCCCCGGAGGCGCGGGACTACGACCCCGACCTGGCCCTCTTCTCCGGCGAGGACGGCCTCGACCTGATCCGCGGCCTGGAACGCACCGCGCACCGGCTGCTGCGCCCCGGCGGCGTCGTGGTCGTGGAGCACGCCGACACCCAGGGCGGCCAGGTGCCGTGGATCTTCACCGAGGAGCGGGGCTGGGCCGACGCGGCCGACCATCCGGACCTCAACAAGCGCCCGCGTTTCGCCACGGCCCGCAAGGCGCTTCCGTGAGCACCCCGATCACCCCACAGTCTTCGCAGTCTTCATCCCAGCAGCACGTGTACGAGGAGGCCAGCTAAAGATGGCACGGCGATACGACACCAACGACGCGACCGACCGCGTGACCGGTCTGCGTGAGGCAGCGTCCGCCGTCCGCCGTGGCGAGCTCGTGGTGCTGCCGACGGACACGGTGTACGGCATCGGCGCCGACGCGTTCTCCTCGGAGGCCGTCGCCGACCTGCTGGACGCGAAGGGCCGGGGCCGCAACATGCCCACCCCCGTCCTCATCGGCTCCCCGAACACCCTGCACGGGCTCGTCACGGACTTCTCCGAGCTGGCCTGGGAGCTCGTCGACGCCTTCTGGCCGGGCGCGCTGACCCTCGTCGCCAAGCACCAGCCGTCCCTCCAGTGGGACCTCGGGGACACCCGTGGCACCGTCGCCGTGCGCATGCCGCTGCACCCGGTCGCCATCGAGCTGCTCACCGAGGTCGGCCCGATGGCCGTGTCGTCCGCCAACCTCACCGGCCACCCGGCGCCGGAGGACTGCGACGCCGCGCAGGAGATGCTCGGCGACTCCGTCTCCGTCTACCTCGACGGCGGCCCGACCCCCGGCAACGTGCCGTCGTCGATCGTCGACGTGACCCGTGAGGTGCCGCTGCTGCTGCGCGCGGGCGCCATCTCGGCGGACGAGCTCCGAAAGGTCGTACCCGACCTCGAGGTGGCGAATTGACGGCCCCTGGAGCGGGGCGTGGCATAGGCAACGGGGAAAGCGCGGCGGAGATCACGACGACGTTCGTGGGGCTTCCGCGTGACAGCTTCCGCATCCTCCACGTCAGTACCGGCAATGTGTGCCGCTCGCCCATCACCGAGCGGCTGACCCGCCATGCCGTGCGGGAGCGGCTGGGGATCCTGGGCGGCGGGCTGATCGTGGAGAGCGCGGGCACCTGGGGCCACGAGGGCGCGCCCATGGAGTCCCACGCGGAGACCGTCCTGGCCGACTTCGGCGCGGACGCCTCCGGCTTCACCGGGCGTGAACTCCTCGACGAGCACGTGATCCGCGCCGACCTGGTGCTCACCGCCACCCGGGACCACCGGGCCCAGGTCATCTCGATGGGGCACTCGGCGGGCCTGCGGACCTTCACGCTCAAGGAGTTCACCCGTCTGGTGAAGGCCATCGACCCGGCGACCCTGCCGCCCCTTGAGGAGGGCGTGGTCATCCGCGCGCGTGCGCTGGTGCGTGCCGCGGCGGCTCTACGCGGGTGGCTCCTGGCGCCGAACGCCGAGGCGGACGAGGTGTACGACCCGTACGGGGCGCCCCTGACGTTCTTCCGGTCCATCGGGGACGAGATACACCAGGCACTCGATCCGGTGGTCACGGCCCTCACGGGTGTCCCCGCAAAGGCGTAGCAGCCGAGCGCCCCGGGGGCACCGGGCCTACATTGGACGTACGTCACCGTCGACGCCGCCCGGAGCCCATCATGACGGTCACCCCTGCCATCGAGGCCGACGTCCTGCGCCACCAGGACCCCGAGCTCGCCGACGTCCTGCTCGCGGAGCGGGAGCGGCAGTCGACGACGCTCCAGCTGATCGCCGCCGAGAACTTCACCTCGCCGGCCGTGCTGGCCGCCCTCGGCTCGCCGCTGGCCAACAAGTACGCCGAGGGCTACCCGGGGGCGCGGCACCACGGCGGCTGCGAGATCGTCGACGTCGCCGAGCGCCTCGCCGTGGACCGGGCCAGGGCCCTGTTCGGCGCCGACCACGTCAACGTCCAGCCGCACTCGGGCTCTTCGGCGGTGCTGGCCGCCTACGCCGCCCTGCTCCGCCCCGGCGACACCGTCCTCGCCCTCGGCCTGCCCCACGGTGGCCACCTCACCCACGGCTCGCCCGCCAACTTCTCCGGCCGCTGGTTCGACTTCGCCGGCTACGGCGTGGAGGCCGAGTCCGGGTTCATCGACCACGAGCAGGTGCGCACCCTGGCCCGGACGCGCCGGCCCAAGGCGATCGTGTGCGGCTCGATCGCCTACCCCCGGCACATCGACTACGCGTTCTTCCGCGAGGTCGCCGACGAGGTGGGCGCCTACCTCGTCGCGGACGCCGCGCACCCCATCGGGCTCGTCGCCGGGAGAGCGGCGCCGAACCCGGTGCCGTACGCGGACATCGTCTGCGCGACCACCCACAAGGTGCTGCGCGGCCCGCGCGGTGGCATGATCCTGTGCCGCGCTGAGCTGGCCGAGCGGGTCGACCGGTCGGTGTTTCCTTTCACACAGGGCGGCGCGCAGATGCACACCATCGCCGCCAAGGCGGTCGCGTTCGGGGAGGCGGCAACACCGGCGTTCGTCGCGTACGCCCATCAGGTGGTCGCCAATGCGAGGGTTCTCGCGGCCCGGCTGGCCGCCGAGGGCCTGGTCGTCACCACCGGTGGCACCGACACCCACCTCATCACCGCCGACCCGGCACCCCTGGGCGTCGACGGACGCACCGCCCGCGGCCGTCTCGCCGCGGCAGGCCTGGTCCTGGACTGCTGTGCGCTTCCTCACGGCGACGCCCGTGGCCTCAGGCTGGGCACGGCCGCGGTCACCACGCAGGGCATGGGAGAAGCCGAGATGGCGAGGATCGCCAAGCTGCTCGCGGGGGTGCTCAGGGGCGTGACCGAGACCGCGAGGGCACGTGAAGATGTGCGGGAGCTGGCCGGTGGATTTCCGCCGTATCCGCGCTGAGTGGGGGTAGACGGACCAGGGTGCACAGCCACTCGTGCAACCATCGTCGCTACCCGGAAGTCCCCACCCATATGCGCGCATCGCTAGGGTGTGGGGCTGTGATGGCCAGCGAGACCTGTGGGGAAGCCCGTGCGTGAATACCTGCTGACGCTCTGCATCACGGCCGCGGTGACGTATCTGCTGACAGGGCCGGTACGGAAATTCGCGATCGTGGCCGGAGCGATGCCGGAGATCCGGGCACGTGACGTGCACCGGGAACCCACTCCGCGGCTCGGCGGGATCGCGATGTTCCTCGGCCTGTGCGCGGGTCTGCTGGTCGCCGACCACCTGACCAACCTCAGCCAGGTCTTCGAGACGTCGAACGAACCCCGGGCGCTGCTGTCCGGGGCGGCGCTGATCTGGCTGATCGGTGTGCTGGACGACAAGTTCGAGCTGGGAGCCTTGATCAAGCTCGGCGGCCAGATGATCGCGGCCGGCGTCATGATCCTTCAAGGCCTGACCATTCTGTGGTTGCCCGTCCCCGGCGTCGGAACGGTGTCCGTCACTCCCTGGCAGGGCAACCTGCTCACCGTGGCCCTCGTGGTCATCACGATCAACGCGGTCAACTTCGTCGATGGCCTGGACGGCCTGGCGGCAGGGATGGTGTGCATCGCCGCGGCGGCGTTCTTCCTGTACACCTACCGGATCTGGTACGGCTACGGCGCCGAGGCGGCGGCCCCCGCGACCCTGTTCTCCGCCGTGCTCATGGGGATGTGCCTAGGTTTCCTGCCGCACAACATGCACCCTGCCCGGATCTTCATGGGGGACTCCGGCTCCATGCTGATCGGCTTGGTCCTCGCGGCGAGCGCCGTGTCCGTCACCGGCCAGTTGGACGTTGAGGCACTCAACGTCAACCTCGGCGGTGACCGGGAAACGACCCACGCGATGCTTCCCGTCTTCATCCCCCTGCTGATGCCGTTGACGATCATCGCGATCCCGGCCGCCGACCTGATCCTGGCCATCGTGCGGCGCACCTGGCGGGGTCAGTCGCCGTTCGCCGCCGACCGCGGCCATCTGCACCACCGTCTCCTTGAGATCGGCCACTCGCACAGCCGCGCGGTGCTGATCATGTACTTCTGGTCGGCGCTGATCGCCTTCGGGGCGCTCGCCTACTCGGTCAACTCGGCGTCCATGTGGATCGTGCTCGGCGTCGTGTTCCTCAGCGCGATCGGGCTCCTGCTGCTTCTGCTGCCGCGCTTCACGCCGCGCGCTCCGCGCTGGATGGAGCGCTTCGTGCCGCCGCGCTACCGGCGCCGTGTCTCCGTCGCCGCCCTCGCGCCCGAGGCCTCGACGCCGGCGGCCGCGGCGGCTGTTCCCGGTGTCTCCGGTGTCTCTGGGGTCTCCGGTGTCAACGGGGCGACCGCCATCGGCCCCCGTTCGCGTCTGGCGGACCGGCGCAAGGCCGGGACAAGGTAAGAATCTGACTAGAGCATTGCCAAGTCGTGGGGTTGTGATGGGGGAGCGAAGCGCCCCAATACCAGACAAGTCGGCGCTGTTCTTGCACAGACGCGCAGCTTCACTCTCATGTGTGACTGCTCGCACACCCCCAGGTAAAGACTGCATCAAATAGTTTGTGATACGGTTCACGAGAACCCCCGGATAGAGCCGAAGGACCGCAGTGCGACGGTCCATTGGCGTGAGGACTCCACTCAGCCCGGGACTACGCTCGTCCATGACGACACCCCTGCCCCCTGCGAAAGCGGAGTTGCCGCCATGCCGTCCAATGACGCCCGGAACCTCTTGCAGTGCGCTGTGCCCACAGCGGCTGCCGGTGCGGTCGCGGTCGCCGTCAGTGGCGTGGTGGCCGGAGGCAAGGGAGCGATCGGAGCGGCTGTCGGCGTGGTGGTGGCCATCCTCTTCATGGGGATCGGTCTCTTCGTTCTCCAGTGGACGGCAAAAACGCTCCCGCAGTTGTTCCAGGCCATGGGGCTGATGCTTTATATGGCTCAGCTCCTGCTGCTCCTGATCTTCGTCGCCCTCTTCAAGGACACCTCTCTCTTCAACGCGAAGACGTTCGCCGCAGGGCTCGTCGTCGCGACCGTCGTGTGGATGGCTGCGCAGGCCCGTGCGCATATGAAGGCCAAGATCTTCTACATCGACCCGGACTCCGAGAAGAGTGAGAAGCCCGAGAAGACCGGGTCGACGTCGTGACGGGTAGGGGCGCGATAAAGAGCACTGAGAACTCCTGCTATCGTCCGGTGCCAACTGCGGCATCGCGGGCGCGGGCATCTGAGCTGACGCCTGCTCGAACGCGAGGCTCGATGCCCCAAAGCCGCCCTCACATCCGTAACACCAGTCCAGTGCCGATCCGCGGCTGCGCGCCGCGCCGACACAACGAGGTTGCCGTACCCATGCGTCACGCCGAAGGAGCCCGCGGTGAGTGCTGACCAGACCCAGCTCGCCTTTGACTGGAGCTGTCGGATCATGTCCGACGGGTGTGGTTTTCCGGCACCGGGCCTGCACTCGTTCCTCTTCAAGCCGATCGCCACGGTTGGAGGGTTCGAGTTCAACAAGGTGATGCTGCTTGCCCTCATCACCACCGTCCTCGTCATCGGCTTCTTCTACGCGGCCTTCGGCAAGGCCAAGGTGGTGCCGGGCAAGCTGCAGATGGTCGGTGAGGCGGGTTACGACTTCGTCCGCCGCGGCATCGTCTACGAGACCCTCGGAAAGAAGGAGGGCGAGAAGTACGTCCCCCTGATGGTCTCGCTGTTCTTCTTCATCTGGATCATGAACATCTGGTCCGTGATCCCGCTGGCGCAGTTCCCGGTGTCGTCGATCATCGCCTTCCCCGCGGTCCTCGCCGCGATCGTCTACGTGACCTGGGTCTCGCTGACCTTCAAGCGGCACGGCTTCGTCGGGTTCTTCAAGAACATCACCGGCTACGACAAGTCGCTCGGCCCGGTGCTGCCGCTCGTCATGATCATCGAGTTCTTCTCGAACCTGCTCGTCCGGCCCTTCACGCACGCCGTGCGACTGTTCGCCAACATGTTCGCCGGCCACCTGATGCTGGTCATGTTCACCGTGGCCTCCTGGTACCTGCTGAACAGCTGGATGATCCCCGCGGCCGGTGTCTCGTTCGTCATGACCGTCGCCATGATCGGCTTCGAGCTTTTCGTGCAGGCCGTCCAGGCGTACGTCTTCGTACTCCTCGCCTGCACGTACATCCAGGGCGCTCTGGCCGAGCACCACTGAGCCCTGCCCCCGCAAGTCCCAAGAACGTCCGGTGGCCAACCCCCGCCGGTCCGTGAAAGAGAAGGAAGATTCAGCATGGCTGCCACTGAGACCCTTGCCGCTGTCTCCGGTTCGCTCGGCTCCATCGGCTACGGCCTCTCCGCCATCGGCCCCGGCATCGGCGTCGGCATCATCTTCGGCAACGGCACCCAGGCCCTGGCCCGCCAGCCCGAGGCCGCCGGCCTGATCCGTGCCAACCAGATCCTGGGCTTCGCGTTCTGTGAGGCGCTCGCCCTCATCGGCATCGTTATGCCGTTCGTGTTCGGTCAGTAATTTCCTGCTCACCGACACGTTTCGACGAAAGGCACTGATGTGATCGCCAACCTGGTGCAGCTGGCGGCCGAGGAAGAGCAGAACCCGCTCATGCCTCCGGGCCCCGAGCTGCTCGTCGGCACCATCGCCTTCGCCATCGTGTTCTTCTTCTTCTGGAAGAAGCTGCTTCCGAACATCAACAAGGTTCTGGAGGAGCGCCGCGCGGCGATCGAAGGCGGTATCGAAGAGGCCGAGACCATGAAGGTCGAGGCCCAGAGCGTCCTTGAGCAGTACAAGGCACAGCTCGCCGAGGCCCGGCACGAGGCCGCGCGTCTGCGCCAGGAGGCGCAGGAGCAGGGCGCCACGCTCATCGCCGAGATGCGGGCCGAGGGCCAGCGTCAGCGCGAGGAGATCGTCGCCGCCGGCCACTCGCAGATCGAGGCCGACCGCAAGGCCGCCGCGTCCGCGCTGCGTCAGGACGTCGGCAAGCTCGCCACCGACCTGGCCGGCAAGCTCGTCGGGGAGTCCCTCGAGGACCACGCCCGCCAGAGCCGTGTGATCGACCGGTTCCTCGACGAGCTCGAGGAGAAGGCCGAGGCCGGGCGATGAACGGAGCGAGCCGCGAGGCCCTGGCAGCCGCACGAGAGCGTCTCGACGCGCTGACGGACTCCACGTCCGCCGACGCGGGCTCGCTCGCCGACGAGCTGGCCGCCGTCACCGCTCTGCTCCACCGCGAGGTATCGCTGCGTCGGGTCCTCACCGACCCGGCGCAGGCCGGAGAGGCGAAGGCCGAGCTGGCCCAGCGTCTGCTCGGCACCCAGGTCAGCGGCCCGGCCGCCGACCTGGTTGCCGGCATGGTGCGCTCCCGCTGGTCGCAGTCGCGCGACCTGGTGGACGCGCTGGAGCAGCTGGCCGACACGGCCGACCTCACCGCCGCGCAGAAGGCCGGCAAGCTCGACGACGTCGAGGACGAGCTCTTCCGGTTCGGCCGGATCGTCTCCGGCAGCACCGGGCTGCGTGCCGCGCTGACCGACCGGAAGGCCACCACCTCGGCCAAGGGCGAGCTGCTGCGCAGCCTGCTCGGGGGCAGGGCGCAGTCGGCGACCGAGCGTCTGGTGACGCGCCTTGTGACCGCGCCGCGGGGACGTAGCCTGGAGTCGGGACTTGAGTCCCTGTCCAAGCTCGCCGCCGAGCGCCGGGACCGCATGGTGGCCATCGTCACCTCGGCGGTGCCGCTGAGCGACCCGCAGAAGCGACGCCTGGGTGCCGCCCTCGCGAAGATCTACGGCCGCCAGATGCACCTCAACCTGGACGTGGACCCCGAGGTCCTCGGCGGAATCCGGGTGCAGGTCGGCGACGAGGTCATCAACGGCTCCCTCGCGGACCGGCTGGAGGACGCGAGCCGCCGCCTGGCGAGCTGAGCAGCAACTCAATAGCACCACGTACTTACGACGGCCCTGGTTGGGCCGTGCAGAAGAATCCTGGGGGTCGCCCCCAGACCCCCAAAGAAACTTCGGGCCCAACAAGGAGAGCAGGGAACCCAGATGGCGGAGCTCACGATCCGGCCGGAGGAGATCCGGGACGCGCTGGAGAACTTCGTCCAGGCGTACAAGCCGGACGCGGCCTCGCGCGAGGAGGTCGGTACGGTCACCTTTGCCGGCGACGGCATCGCGAAGGTCGAGGGTCTGCCCTCGGCCATGGCCAACGAGCTGCTGAAGTTCGAGGACGGCACCCTCGGCCTCGCCCTCAACCTCGAGGAGCGCGAGATCGGTGCCATCGTCCTCGGCGAGTTCAGCGGCGTCGAGGAGGGGCAGCCGGTGCAGCGCACCGGTGAGGTTCTCTCCGTCGCGGTGGGCGAGGGCTACCTCGGCCGCGTGGTGGACCCCCTCGGCAACCCGATCGACGGCCTCGGCGAGATCGAGACGGACGGCCGTCGCGCCCTGGAGCTGCAGGCCCCGGGCGTCATGGTCCGTAAGTCGGTCCACCAGCCGATGGAGACGGGCTACAAGGCCGTCGACACCATGACCCCGATCGGCCGTGGCCAGCGTCAGCTGATCATCGGCGACCGCCAGACCGGCAAGACCGCCCTGGCCGTCGACACGATCATCAACCAGCGCGACAACTGGCGCTCGGGCGACCCGGACAAGCAGGTCCGCTGCATCTACGTCGCCATCGGCCAGAAGGGCTCCACCATCGCCGGTGTGCGCGGCGCTCTGGAGGAGGCCGGCGCGCTGGAGTACACGACCATCGTCGCCGCCCCGGCGTCCGACCCGGCCGGCTTCAAGTACCTGGCGCCGTACACCGGTTCGGCCATCGGCCAGCAGTGGATGTACGACGGCAAGCACGTCCTCATCATCTTCGACGACCTGTCGAAGCAGGCCGACGCCTACCGCGCCGTGTCGCTGCTGCTGCGCCGCCCGCCGGGCCGTGAGGCCTACCCGGGTGACGTCTTCTACCTGCACTCCCGCCTGCTGGAGCGCTGCGCCAAGCTCTCCGACGAGATGGGCGCCGGCTCGATGACCGGTCTGCCGATCGTCGAGACCAAGGCCAACGACGTCTCGGCGTTCATCCCGACCAACGTCATCTCCATCACCGACGGCCAGTGCTTCCTGGAGTCGGACCTGTTCAACGCCGGTCAGCGTCCCGCGCTGAACGTCGGTATCTCGGTCTCCCGAGTCGGTGGTTCCGCGCAGCACAAGGCGATCCGCCAGGTGTCCGGCCGCCTCCGCGTGGACCTCGCCCAGTTCCGTGAGCTGGAGGCGTTCGCCGCCTTCGGTTCCGACCTGGACGCCGCGTCCAAGGCTCAGCTCGAGCGTGGTCAGCGCATGGTCGAGCTGCTGAAGCAGCCGCAGTACCAGCCGATGGCCACCGAGGACCAGGTCGTCTCCATCTGGGCCGGCACCACCGGCAAGATGGACGAGGTCCCGGTCGCCGACATCCGCCGCTTCGAGAAGGAGCTGCTGGAGTACCTGCACCGCAAGGAGCAGGGCCTGCTGACCTCCATCCGCGAGGGCGGCAAGATGTCGGACGACACCCTCCAGGCCATGGCCGACGCCATCGCGGAGTTCAAGAAGCAGTTCGAGACCTCCGACGGCAAGCTGCTCGGCGAGGACACCCCGGCTGCCGGTAAGTGACGACGGAAGGGACCTGACTCATGGGAGCCCAGCTCCGGGTCTACAAGCGTCGCATCCGATCCGTCTCCGCGACCAAGAAGATCACGAAGGCGATGGAGATGATCGCCGCCTCGCGCGTCGTCAAGGCGCAGCGCAAGGTGGCGGCCTCCACCCCGTATGCGACCGAGCTCACCCGCGCGGTCACCGCGGTCGCCACCGGGTCGAACACCAAGCACCCGCTGACGACGGAGGCGGAGAACCCGACCCGCGCCGCGGTCCTGCTCCTCACGAGCGACCGTGGTCTGGCCGGCGCCTTCAACTCCAACGCCATCAAGGCCGCGGAGAGGCTCACCGCGCAGCTCGAGGGTGAGGGCAAGGAGGTCGTCAACTACATCGTCGGCCGCCGTGGTGTCGCCCACTACAACTTCCGCGAGCGCAAGATCGCGGAGTCGTTCACGGGCTTCACCGACGACCCCTCGTACGCGGACGCCAAGAAGGTCGCGGCCCCGCTGATCGAGGCGATCGAGACGGAGACGGCCGAGGGCGGCGTGGACGAGCTCCACATCGTCTACACCGAGTTCGTGTCGATGATGACGCAGACGGCTGTCGAGGCGCGGCTGCTGCCGCTTAGCCTCGACGAGGTCGCGGAGGAGGCGAAGCCGAGCAAGGGCGAGATCCTCCCGCTGTTCGACTTCGAGCCCTCGGCGGAGGACGTCCTGGACGCCCTGCTGCCGCGCTACGTCGAGAGCCGCATCTACAACGCGCTGCTCCAGTCGGCCGCCTCGAAGCACGCCGCCACGCGGCGCGCGATGAAGTCGGCGACCGACAACGCCGGTGATCTCATCGAGAACCTCACCCGGCTTGCCAACCAGGCCCGCCAGGCCGAAATCACCCAGGAAATCAGCGAGATCGTCGGTGGTGCCAGTGCCCTGGCCGACGCGACCGCGGGGAGTGACTGAAAATGACCACCACTGTTGAGACGGCCACGGCGACGGGCCGCGTCGCGCGGGTCATCGGCCCGGTCGTCGACGTGGAGTTCCCCGTCGACGCGATGCCGGACATCTACAACGCCCTTCACGTCGAGGTCGCCGACCCGGCGCTGGCGGGCGAGAAGAAGACGCTGACCCTGGAGGTCGCCCAGCACCTGGGTGACGGCCTGGTCCGCGCGATCTCCATGCAGCCCACGGACGGTCTGGTCCGCCAGGCCTCGGTGACCGACACGGGCGCGGGCATCTCCGTCCCCGTCGGTGACTTCACCAAGGGCAAGGTGTTCAACACCCTCGGTGAGGTGCTGAACAGCGACGAGACCTACGAGGGCGAGCGCTGGTCCATCCACCGCAAGGCCCCCGCGTTCGACCAGCTCGAGTCGAAGACCGAGATGTTCGAGACGGGCCTGAAGGTCGTCGACCTTCTCACCCCGTACGTCAAGGGCGGCAAGATCGGTCTGTTCGGTGGTGCCGGTGTCGGCAAGACCGTGCTGATCCAGGAAATGATCATGCGTGTCGCCAACCTCCACGAGGGCGTCTCCGTCTTCGCGGGCGTCGGTGAGCGCACCCGTGAGGGCAACGACCTCATCGCGGAGATGGAAGAGTCCGGCGTTCTGGACAAGACCGCCCTGGTCTTCGGCCAGATGGACGAGCCCCCGGGCACCCGTCTGCGCGTGGCCCTGGCCGGCCTGACGATGGCGGAGTACTTCCGTGACGTCCAGAAGCAGGACGTGCTGTTCTTCATCGACAACATCTTCCGCTTCACCCAGGCCGGTTCCGAGGTGTCGACCCTGCTCGGCCGTATGCCCTCCGCGGTGGGCTACCAGCCGAACCTGGCCGACGAGATGGGCACCCTGCAGGAGCGCATCACCTCGACCCGTGGTCACTCGATCACCTCGATGCAGGCGATCTACGTCCCCGCGGACGACCTGACCGACCCGGCCCCGGCCACCACCTTCGCCCACCTCGACGCGACGACGGTTCTCTCCCGTCCGATCTCCGAGAAGGGCATCTACCCGGCCGTGGACCCGCTGGACTCGACGTCCCGCATCCTCGACCCGCGGTACATCGCGGCGGACCACTACAACGCCGCGATGCGCGTGAAGAACATCCTGCAGAAGTACAAGGACCTGCAGGACATCATCGCGATCCTCGGTATCGACGAGCTCGGCGAGGAGGACAAGCTCGTTGTCCACCGTGCCCGTCGCGTGGAGCGCTTCCTGTCCCAGAACACCCACGCCGCCAAGCAGTTCACCGGTGTGGACGGTTCGGACGTGCCGCTGGACGAGTCGATCGCCGCGTTCAACGCGATCTGCGACGGCGAGTACGACCACTTCCCGGAGCAGGCGTTCTTCATGTGCGGTGGTCTCGAGGACCTGAAGAACAACGCCAAGGAGCTGGGCGTCTCCTGACCCGAGCCGCGCTCGAGTCTTGAGGGGGCGGGGTTCGTCCCGCCCCCTCTGTCACGCCTACTAGACTTGTAACCAACACCCGGCACTACCGCCGGGTGGTGACCCGAGGAGCCACCTTGGCTGCTGAGCTGCACGTCGCGCTGGTCGCCGCCGACCGTGAGGTCTGGTCCGGCCAGGCCACCCTGGTCGTCGCGCGCACCACGTCCGGCGACATCGGCGTCATGCCCGGTCACCAGCCGCTGCTCGGTGTGCTGGAGTCGGGCCCGGTGACCATCCGTACGAGCGACGGCGGGACGGTCGTCGCCGCGGTCCACGGCGGTTTCATCTCGTTCGCGGACGACAAGCTCTCGCTGCTGGCCGAAGTCGCCGAGCTGTCGGACGAGATCGATGTCCAGCGCGCGGAGCAGGAGCTGGAGCGCGCGAAGGCGGAGGACGACGCGGACGCCCAGCGCCGCGCGGACGTCCGTCTGCGTGCGGCCACGGCGGCGCGCTGACCCTGTCCGCCGTGTGAAGTCGTCACTCAGCCGCGGCTGGGTACCGGAGAGATCCGGACCCAGCCGCGGCTGAGGCAGATGTGGGAGATTTTTCCGTTCCGTTACCTAGGAGACGAGGAGGTCGGTGTCGATGGTCCTCGCTCTGACTGTGTGCGGAATCGTGGTGGCCCTAGTGGTGGTGGGGCTGTTCGTCTTCGGTCTGCGCCGTCGGCTCATCCAGCGCTCGGGCGGCACCTTCGACGCCAGCCTGCGCTGGGGCGTCCCCGAGCAGGGCGACACCAACGGCAAAGGCTGGGCGTACGGAGTGGCCCGGTACAACGGCGACCGCGTCGAGTGGTACCGCGTCTTCTCGTACTCGCCGCGCCCGCGCCGCACCCTGGAGCGCTCCGCCATCGAGGTGGCCGGCCGCCGCGTCCCGGAGGGCGAGGAGGAGCTGGCGCTGCTCTCCGAGCATGTGATCCTGGCCTGTCTGCACCGGGGCTCGCGTCTCGAACTCGCGATGAGCGAAGACGCGCTGACCGGTTTCCTCGCGTGGCTCGAGGCAGCCCCGCCCGGTCAGCGCGTCAATGTCGCTTAGTTCTCAGGTCAGTTGAGCCCGTTGTTGATCGCGTTCACCAGCTCTCCATTGCCGGTGTCACCGCTGAACTCCCAGAAGAACGCGCCGCCGAGGCCCTGGTTCCTGGCCCAGCTCATCTTTCCGGCGATGGTCGACGGGGTGTCGTACGACCACCAGTTGCTGCCGCAGTGGGCGTACGCCGTGCCCGCGATCGTGCCGGTGGCCGGGCAGGAGTTCTTCAGGACCTTGTAGTCCTCGATGCCCGCCTCATACGTACCGGGAGCCGCGCCGGTCGCCGATCCGCCCGGTGCCGACTGGGTGACGCCGGTCCAGCCGCGGCCGTAGAAGCCGATGCCGAGCAGCAGCTTGGCGGACGGGACGCCCTTCGCCTTCAGCTTGGCGATCGCGTCGGCCGAGTTGAAGCCGGCCTGCGGGATCCCGGGGTACGAGGTGAGCGGGGAGTGCGGGGCGGTCGGGCCGTCCTTGTCGAAGGCGCCGAAGTAGTCGTACGTCATCACGTTGTACCAGTCGAGGTACTGAGCGGCGCCGCCGTAGTCGGCCGCGTCGATCTTGCCGCCGGAGGAGCCGTCGGCGGTGATGGCCGCGGTGACCAGGTACTTCGAGCCGAACTCCGTGCGCAGCGCGGACATCAGGTTCCTGAAGGCCGCCGGGCCGGACGTGTCACAGGTCAGGCCGCAGGCGTTCGGGTACTCCCAGTCGATGTCGATGCCGTCGAAGACGTCGGCCCAGCGCGGGTCCTCGACGACGGCCTTGCAGGACTTGGCGAACGCGGCGGCGTTCTGCGCGGCCTGGCCGAAGCCGCCCGAGTAGGTCCAGCCGCCGAAGGAGTACAGCACCTTGATGTGCGGGTACTTGGCCTTCAGCTGGCGGAGCTGGTTGAAGTTGCCGCGCAGCGGCTGGTCCCAGGTGTCGGCGGTGCCGCTGACGGACTGGTCGGCGGTGTAGGCCTTGTCGTAGGCGGCGTAGGTGTCGTCGACGGTGCACTGACCGTTCTTGACGTTGCCGAACGCGTAGTTGATATGGGTGATCTTCGAGGCCGAGCCCGAGGACACCAGGTTCTTGACGTGGTAGTTGCGGCCGTAGACGCCCCACTCGACGAAGTAGCCGAGCTTGACCTTGTCGCCCGTGGGCGGGGGCTCGGTGGTGCCGCCGGTGGTGCGCACCGCGCGGGCGCCGCTGACCGGGCCGGTCTGGTCGGTGGTGTCGCGGGCCCGGACGGTGTAGGAGTAGTCGGTGCCGGCGGTCAGGCCGGTGTCCGAGTACGACGTCGTCGTCACGGTGGCGACCTTGGCGCCGTCGCGCAGGACGTCGTAGTTCTTGACGCCCTTGTCGTCGGTGGCGGCGCTCCAGGACAGCTTCACCGAGGTGTCGGTGATGTCCGAGGCGGTGGGGGTGCCGGGGGCGGAGGGAGCGGCGTCTCCCGGAGTGCTGCCGCCGTCGCAGCTGCCGCCGTTGAGCTCGCAGTTCGACGGGGAGCCGGAGCCGGTGCCGTTGAAGCCGAAGGAGACGGACGCGCCGGGGGCGAGGGTGCCGTTCCAGGACTTGTTCTTGGCGGTCCAGTGAGTGCCGGAGGAGGTGACGTCGGCGTCCCAGGCTGAGGTGACGGACGTACCGGAGGGGAAGTCCCACTCGACGGTCCAGGAGCTGAGGGCGGTCGTGCCGGTGTTCCTCACCGTCCACTTGCCCTCGAAGCCGGAGCCCCAGTCCTGGGTCTTGGCGTAGGTGGCGGTCGCGGATGTCGCGGCCTCTGCGGGGCTCGCGAGGCCGACGAGACCGGCCAGCGGGAGCAACAGGCTCGCGAACCCTGCCGCGGCTCTGTGTCTGAAGCGCATGCTGCGCCTCCCTTGTGGGGTGGTCGGGGCGTGACTGAGCCTCACGTCCCTCATGGTGCGGTGAGAATAGAAAGGTCTGGACCACCGGTCAATAGGTCTGGACCACCGCTCCCCACGGTTGGGTCAGATACCCAACTCCTGCGCCAGCACCGCCGCTTGTACCCGGCTGCGCAGCTCCAGCTTCGCCAGCAGCCTGCTGACATGGGTCTTCACGGTCGCCTCGGCCATGTCGAGCCGATCGGCGATGTCCGCGTTGGACAGGCCCTCGCCGAGGCACGACAGCACCTCGCGCTCGCGCCGGGTCAGCCGGTCGAGGACGGCCGGGTCGGCCGTGGGCTCCCGTGTCGGCTTCGCGGCGAACTCCGCGATCAGCCGCCGCGTGACCGCCGGGGAGATCAGCCCTTCCCCGCGCGCGACCGTCCGTACGGCCTCCAGCAGCTGCCTCGCCTCGGTGTTCTTCAGCAGGAAGCCGGACGCGCCCGCCCGCAGCGCCCCGAAGACGTACTCGTCGAGGTCGAACGTCGTCAGCACCAGTACGTCGGCGAGCCGTTCCGTGACGACCTGGCGGGTCGCCGACACCCCGTCCAGGCGCGGCATCTGAACGTCCATCAGCACCAGGTCCGGCCGCAGCTCGCGGGCCAGCGCCACCGCCTGCTCGCCGTCCGCAGCCTCGCCGACGACCTCGATGTCGGGCGCGCTGCGCAGGATGAGCACCAGTCCGGCGCGGACGGCGGACTGGTCCTCGGCGACCAGGACGCGGATCATGCGGGTTCTCCTTCGGTGACGGGCAGGGTCGCGCGTACGACCCAGATCTTGCCCTGCGGCGAGTCCTCGGGGCCGGCTTCGAACGTGCCGTCCAGCAGCGCCGTGCGTTCCCGCATGCCGACCAGACCGGCGCCCGAGCCGGGGGCGCTCGGCCCGTCTCGGTCGCCGTAGGGGCTGGTCACCGCGACGGTCAGCAGCCCGTCCCGCTGGGCGAGGGACACGGTGACCCGGCCGTGGCCGGCGTGCTTGAGGGCGTTGGTGAGCGACTCCTGGACGATGCGGTAGGCGGCGAGTTCCACGGGCGCCGGGACCGTTCCGTGGGAGGCGTCGAGCGTGACGTCGAGGCCGTTGGTGCGGGCCCCCTCGACCAGGGCGCCGAGTCCGTCGAGGGTGGGGGCGGCGACCGGCTCGGTGTCACCGCTGGAGTCCCGGAGGATCCCGATGAGCCGCCGCATCTCCGAGAGCCCTTCCACGCTGTTCTCGCGGATCACGACCAGGGCGTCCTGGGAGGTCTTCGGGTCGTCGAGGGAGAGGGCGGCCGTGGAGTGGATGGCGATCGCGGACAGGTGGTTGGCGACCATGTCGTGCAGTTCGCGGGCCATCCGGGCGCGTTCTGCGGTGACCGCCTGGGTGCGGTCCATCTCGGCGAGCAGCGCGGTCTGCTCGGCGCGCAGCCGGGCGGACTCGGCCGCGTCGCGGTGGTTGCGGACGATCAGGCCGGTGGCGGCGGGGCCGAAGGAGACCAGGCCGGTGATCACGCCGATCAGCAGTGCCTCGGGCTCGCGCCAGATCGCGAACGGCACCACCGCCCCCGCCACCGAGAGCAGCCCGGTGATCCGCGGGATGCGGTGGGCCGATGCGGGCGGGCCGTACAGAACGGCCGCGTACATCAGGTCGGTGTACATCAGGATGGAGACCAGGTTGCCCTGTGTGAGGACGTCCAGGATGATCGCGGCCGTGCCGATCAGCAGGCCCGTGCGCGGGGCGCTCCGGCGCAGCAGCTCGCAGCCGGCCATGACGAACAGCGGCAGCAGGACAGGCCAGCTCCCGGGCAGGAGTACGTACACCTCGGTGTGCGGTCTGGTGGCCAGGCCGACTCCCCACAGCAGCAGTCCGCCGAGCAGGCCGCCCGTCGCGATGCAGACGTCGAAGCGGCGTGGGCGGGGGAGTCGTACGGCCATGACTCCATCCAACACGGCCGTGGCGCCACGCGCGTGATCCCCGCGTAGGGTCCCTGGCTGCATCTTTCGATGTACCGCGGGTTCGTCAGTCGCGACGACGATTCCGGCCGCCCCGACCGGGAGCCTTGAAGGTGACCGAGAGGAGCGAACCGTGATCGTCGCACTGATCGCCGCCTGCGAGATCGGCTTCTGGGTACTGCTGGCCGCCGGACTCGGCGCCCGCTACCTGCTGAAGATGCCGCGCACCGGCCTGGCGCTGCTGCTCTGCGAGCCGCTGCTGGAGGTCGTCCTGCTGGTCGCCACCGCGCTGGACCTGAAGAACGGTGCCGACCCGAACTGGACGCACGGCCTGGCCGCGCTGTACATCGGCTACACCGTCGGGCACGGCCACCGCACCGTGAAGTGGCTCGACGGCCACGCGGCCCACCGGTTCGGCGGTGCCCCGCCTCCGCAGAAGCCCCCGCGCGACGGCATGGCCCGCGCGCGCCACGAGGCCAGCATCTGGCTGGGCACGCTGATCGGCGCGGTCGTCGCGACCGTGCTGCTCCAGGGCGCCATCTGGTACGTGGACGACCCGAGCCGCGTCACCTCCCTGGAGAGCTGGCGCTATACCGCCTGGCGCGCGGCCGGTATCCACGGCCTGATCGCGCTGAGCTACTTCGTCTGGCCGCGCAAGCCCTCCGCCGGGGAGCAGGACACCACTGTCAGCACATCGAAGGAAAGGATCCAGTCATGACCAAGGCAAAGCAGTATCTGACCGAAGGCGTCGCCACCTTCCTGATCGGCCTGCTGCTGTGGCGCTTCACCGGAGACATCGACGTCCCCGTCGTCACCCTCACCAAGGTCGGCATCGTGATGATGATCGTCGGCGGGGTCCTCTCCGCCAACGGCCTCTGGCACGCCGCGCGGGGGAGAACCTAGCGCTCGCCGCCCGGAACCCACAACACGTCTCCGACCTGCTTGTTCGCCGTCCTCGCGAGGATGAACAGCAGGTCGGAGGCGCGGTTGAGGTAGGTCGCCGTCAGGGGGTTCATCGTCTCGCCGTGCACCTCCAGGGCGGCCCACGTCGAGCGCTCCGCCCGGCGTACGACGGTGCAGGCCTGGTGGAGCAGGGCCGCGCCCGGGGTGCCGCCCGGCAGGATGAAGGAGCGGAGCTTCTCCAGCCGCTCGTTGAAGTGGTCGCAGTCCGCTTCGAGCTTGTCGATGTAGAACTGCTCGACCCGCAGCGGCGGGAACTCGGGGTTCTCCACCACCGGCGTGGACAGGTCCGCGCCCACGTCGAACAGGTCGTTCTGCACACGGGTGAGGACCTTGACGACCTCCTCGTCCAGGCCGCCCAGGGCGATCGCCGCGCCGATCGCCGCGTTCGCCTCGTTGGCGTCGGCGTACGCGGAGATCCTGAGGTCGGTCTTGGCGACCCGGCTCATGTCGCCGAGGGCGGTGGTGCCCTGGTCGCCGGTCCTGGTGTAGATGCGCGTCAGATTGACCATGTGGCCAGCGTAGTTATGCTCCGGCGGTTCGGAACACGCGTGTGCCCACTGTCACGGACGCGGTCGTGAGGCCGACGGCCACCAGAACGCCGTAGAGCATGGGCGCCGTCGTGTAGCTGCCGACGTAGGCGTCCCGCACCGCGTCCACCAGATAGCGGAACGGCATGAGGTGCGACAGCACGTCCAGCCAGGCCGGGCCCAGGGTCATCGGGAGCATCAGGCCGGACAGGAGCATGGACGGCATGGTCAGCGCGTTGACCGCCGGGCCGAAGCTCTGCGGGGTGCTCAGCTTCATGGCCAGCGCGTACGACAGCGAGGCCAGCGAGAGCGAGAGCAGGGCGACGAACCCGAAGCCGATCAGCACGCCTCCCAGCGGGGCCCGCAGCCCCATCGCCATCGCCGCCAGCACCAGCAGCACCGCCTGGAAGACGAACACCGTGGCGTCCCGCAGCACCCGGCCGAGCAGCAGGGCCAGCCGGCTCACCGGGGTGACGCGCATGCGTTCGACCACCCCGTGGCCCTTCTCGATGATGATCGAGAAGCCGGCGAACGACGCCCCGAACAGCCCCAGTTGGAGCAGCAGTCCGGGGACGAGCACCTGCCAGGAGCTGCCCTGCCCGCCGAGCGGCAGGTCCGTGAGCAGGGGACCGAAGAACAGCAGGTAGAGCAGCGGCATCAGGACGCCGAAGAGCAGGGCGAATCGGGAGCGCAGGGACTGGCGGAGATAGCGCCCGTAGACAAGCGCGGTGTCGTGGAAGAGCATCTCTGGGATTCCTATACGGCTACGGGTTCGGCGTCGGCCGGGGTGGCGCTGCGGCCGGTGATGGCGAGGAAGGTGTCCTGGAGCGAGGCGTCGAGCGAGCCTCCGTACCGGAGCTTCAGCGCGCTCGGGGTGCCCTCGGCGACCACCACGCCCTGGTCGACGACGACCAGCCGGTCGGAGAGGGCGTCGGCCTCGTCGAGGTAGTGGGTCGTCAGGAAGACGGTCGTGCCGTGCTCGTCGCGCAGCCGGCGCACCAGGTCCCACAGGTCGGCACGGCTGCCGGGGTCGAGACCGGTCGTCGGCTCGTCGAGGAACAGCACCTTCGGGCGGTGGGTGAGCGCCATCGCGATGTCCAGCCGCCGCCGCTGCCCGCCGGAGAGCGCGGCGCACTTGCGGTCGAGCAGTTCGGTGAGGCCCAGGTCGCGGGCGAGTTCCTCGGCGCGCTCGGCGGCCCGCGCCCTGTTCAGGCGGTACATGCGCCCCTGGGTGACCAGCTCCTCCCGCACGGTGATCCCCGGGTCGACCCCGCCGGACTGCGCCACGTAGCCGCAGGCCTGTCGCACCCCCGCCGGGTCGGTCGCCAGGTCATGGCCCGCGACGGTGGCGGCCCCGCCGGTCGGCTCCAGCAGGGTCGTGAGCATGCGCAGTGTCGTCGTCTTGCCGGCGCCGTTCGGGCCGAGGAAGCCGAGGATCTCGCCCTCGCGGACGGTCAGGTCGATGCCGCGCACGGCCTCCACGACCCCACGCCTGGTCCGGAAGGCACGGGCGAGCCCGGCCGTACTGATGATTGCCATGCCCATAGAAAAACAGAGTCTCTTAAAGTTTGCAATGACTCCAAGTTTTCAGACTCCCCAGGGAAGCTAGGATTCGGACATGGCTGAGGGACTCAGGGAGCGGAAGAAACGCGAGACCAGGCAGCGCATCTCGGACATCGCCACCGGGCTGTTCCTGGAGCACGGGTTCGTGACGGTGACGATCGCGGAGGTGGCGGAGGCGGCCGACGTCTCCGTGAACACCGTCTACAACTACTTCCCGGCCAAGGAGGACCTCTTCTTCGACCGCTCCCAGGGCGTCGTCGACCGCCTCTCCCGCTGGGTGCGCGGCCGGGACGCGGGGGAGTCGGCCGCCCGGGCGGTGCTGCGCGAGCTGCGCGCCGAGACCGAGGCCGTCTCGCCCCGGATGGGCCTCATCGAGGGCTACGACCGCTTCATGCGCTGCATCGACGAGGCGCCGCCGCTGCGCTCCCGGCTGTGGAGCATCCAGCAGGAGGTCCAGGACAACCTGGAGGCGACCCTCCGCGAGGAGACCGGCGCCGGTGACGGCGACCCGCTGCCCGGGCTGATCGCCGGTCAGATCTGCTGGATCCACGGCACCGTCTTCGTCGCCGTCGGCCGCGAGATGGTCAAGGGGCGCAACCCGGACGAAGTATCACGAGAGATGCTCGTCCTCCTCGACGACATCGAGGAGCTGTTGAGCGAGAAGGTGCTCAACTACGCCGTACGAGCCGCCCCATGACCCTGCCCGGTGTGATGTCCGTCATGTGAGACGTGACGCGCGTTACTTAGCGGTCACACAGCGCCTCACGAACGCTAGTGTCCGCCCGAGAGGCATACATAAGAGCCGTGTCAGCAGGGAGTCGTAACGTGGCAGGGAAGCTCGCCGTCATCGGAGCCGGCCTCATGGGAGCCGGTATCGCCCAGGTCTCGGCACAGGCGGGCTGGGACGTCGTCCTGCGCGACGTCACCGACGAGGCGCTGAAGCGGGGCACCGACGGAATCAAGGCCTCGTACGACAAGTTCGTCGCCAAGGGCAAGCTGGAGGCGCACGACGCCGACGCCGCCCTCGCCCGGATCACCGCCACCACCGACCTGGACGCCGTGGCCGACGCGGACGTCGTCGTCGAGGCCGTCTTCGAGAAGCTCGAGATCAAGCACGAGATCTTCCGCGCGCTCGACAAGCTGGTGAAGGACGAGGCGATCCTCGCCTCCAACACCTCCGCCATCCCGATCACCAAGATCGCGGCCGCGACGGAGCGCCCCGAGCGGGTCGTCGGCGCGCACTTCTTCTCGCCGGTGCCGATGATGCAGCTGTGCGAACTGGTCCGCGGCTACAAGACCAGCGACGAAACTCTCGCCAAGGCCCGTGAGTTCGCCGAGTCGGTCGGCAAGACCTGCATCGTCGTCAACCGTGACGTCGCCGGCTTCGTGACGACCCGTCTCATCTGCGCCCTGGTCGTCGAGGCCGCGAAGCTGCAGGAGTCGGGCGTGGCGAGCGCCGAGGACATCGACCTCGCCTGCAAGCTGGGCTTCGGCCACGCCATGGGACCCCTGGCGACGGCGGACCTGACGGGCGTCGACATCCTGCTGCACGCCACCAGCAACATCTACACCGAGTCCCAGGACGAGAAGTTCGCTGCTCCCGAGCTGATGCGCCGGATGGTTGACGCCGGTGACATCGGACGCAAGAGCGGGCAGGGCTTCTACAAGCACTGAAACCGCACATGCCCCGGGGGCATCACACCCCCGGGTGAATTCGGTATCGGTTCGCTTACAAGAAGCAACCTCTGCCGCCTCCACACAGTCAGAGGTTGCATCACCGGCATCAGAACGCGGAGCACGAGACGCACGCACGGGGAGCGCATATGCACATCAGGGGCGACCACGCCGAGCTGGTCGTCGGGGGCCGCCTCGACGTCCGGAGCGCGGCGGACGCCCGTACGGTCCTGCACTCGGCCGTCGACGACGGAGTCGGCGACCTCGTGCTCGACCTGTCCGAACTGGACTCCTGGGACGCCACCGGACTCGGCGTGATCATGGGAGCCCACCGGCGGGCCGGCCGCTGCGGCCGGCGCCTGGTGCTGCGCGGTGTACCGCCGCAGATGCAGCGCCTGCTGGTGGCCACCCGCCTGCACCGGATCCTGGCGATCGAAGGGGGCATCGGGGTGGAGACACTGCCCCGCGTGTGACGCCGGAGTACGGGTGTGAACCGGGCGACCGGGGAGACCCGGACGGACCTTGTCGAATCGTGCGACGAGCACAATCCTCACGAGACCGTGACGTCTCGGACGCCGCGGTACCCCGGACTGTCGTAGATACTGTGCGAATGGTTTAGGGTTCGGCTGCCCGCTGCCTTGCCACCCTTCGAGCGGGCCCGGACCAGAAGCGACAGCGCGGTGTGCAGCAAGGCCGGGAGGGGCTTTCACAGCACACACCCGCTTTTGGGGGGCTTGACTTATGGACCCGAACACCCGGGGACCCGAGGAGTACGGCCACGAGGGCGACGGCCAGGGGCCGCGCCAGCGCCCGCCCCGGGAATCCCTCACACCCGACTTCGCCCAGCACGCGCCCGCGCTCGCGCGCACGGTGCGGCTCGTCGCCGGCGACTTCCTGCTGACCGTCAACCCCGTCGACGGCAGCGAGATAGAGGCCTGCCCGCCCGCCGAACGGCCCGCCCGGCCCGTGAAGCTCACCCCGGCCGAACGCGCCGAGGCCGAGCGCGCGGCCCGGCCGCCCGTCCCGCCCGGCCCCGCGCGTCCCGCCCTGCCCCTGCTGGCCCGACAGGACGAACGCGAGCGACTGGTGCGCCTGCTCGCCCGCGGCCGCTCCGTCCGCCTCACCGGACCCGCCGGCTCGGGCCGCACCCGCCTCCTCGACCTCGTCGCCGAGGACTGCTCGGACCTCGCACCCGACGGCGTCGTCCGCCTCAGCGGCTTCGGCCGCACCTCCGGCGACCTGCGGTACGAACTCTTCCGCGCCGTCTTCAACGCCCCCCTGTACCGCCCGGACCAGGACGAACTGCTCACCCACCTCCGTGAGATCGGCGCGGTCGTCGTCCTCGACGACATCGAGTTCGGCGGCGCCGCGCTCGACGAGCTGCTGGAGGCGACCCCGGAGTGCGCCTTCCTGCTCGGCGCCACCCCGGACGTGCCCGCTCCCTCCGCCGGCTCGGCCGTCGAGGAGGTCGCCCTCGGCGGCCTGGACCGCGCGGCCGGACTCGACCTGCTGGAGCACGCCGTCGGCCGGTCCCTCACCGAGGAGGAGTCCAACTGGGCGGGTGACCTCTGGTTCGAGTCCGAGGGCCTGCCGCTGCGCTTCGTCCAGGCCGGTGCCCTGCTGCGGCAGCGCGACCATCTGCGCGCCGGGACGAGCGCCGTCGACGAGTTCGGCGTCTTCGAGGACGCGCCCCCGGCCGAGGCGTACGACGCCGCCGACGGGGACGACGTACCGCTGCCCTCGCTCGGCGAGGCCGCCGCCCCCGCCCCGCTGCTCGCCTCCCGGCTGAGCGCCTCCGCCCGCGCCACCCTGCGCTTCGCCGTCGCCCTCGGCGGCGAGGTGCCGCACCAGGCGCATCTGCCCGCCCTGGTCGGCGACACCCACGCGGACGCCGCCCTCGGTGAGCTGGCCGTCTGCGGCCTGGTCTCCCCGGTCGGCTCCCGCTACCGGCTCGCCGCGGGTGTGCCGGCCCAGCTGGAGGCCGCCGGATACGGCGACGAGGCCGAGGCAGGCGCCCGCAGCGCCGCCCAGCACTACTCCTGGTGGGCCGGGCACCCCTCGGTCACCCCGGAGCGCGTGTGTGCCGAGTCCGACGCCGTCCTCGCGGCCCTGGCAGTCCTCGGGCCCCTCACCCGGCCGCCCGCCGAGGGCGAGGAGAGCGCGGCCGTCCACCTGGCCCGCACCGCCGCCCCCGCGTTCGCCGCCGGACTGCACTGGAGCGCCTGGGAGCGGGCCCTGCGGGCCGGCGCCGAGGCCGCCCGGCTCGCCGGGGACGTCGCCGAGGAGGCCTACTTCCACCACGAGCTCGGCATCCTCGCCCTGTGCGGCGGCCGGCTCGACCGGGCCCGGGCCGAACTGGAGGCCTCCATCGGCCTGCGCGGCGCCCTGTCCGACAAGCGCGGCACCGTCGCCGGCCGGCGCGCCCTCGCCCTGGTCTCCGACCGCTCGGGCACCCCGATCGGGCTCGGGCCGACCGCGGGGGAGGAGGTGCCCGACGCCCGGGTCGAGGAGTCGGCGTCTCCGGCCGGCGGTGTTCCGGCGGCCTTCCCGACACTCCAGCAGCCCTCCTCGCCGACCGTGATCAGCCACCACAGCTCATCCGCGTCCTCGCACAAGGCCCGGGGCGGCCTCAAGGGCCTGGCCCGTCG
The DNA here is from genome assembly GCF_044457425.1 of Streptomyces sp. NPDC050546. Taxonomy (NCBI): domain Bacteria; kingdom Bacillati; phylum Actinomycetota; class Actinomycetes; order Kitasatosporales; family Streptomycetaceae; genus Streptomyces; species Streptomyces sp. NPDC050546. The sequence goes on along the minus strand of NZ_JBITGX010000013.1, from coordinate 74,288 downwards.
CAACCTCGTCGCCGCGGGCGCCGGTGCCCTGCTCGTCGCCGTGCTCGGCACGGTGGTGACCCTCGGCGCCACCTCCGACAAGGACCGGAACCCGCCCTCCGACCAGGTCGGCGTCAACCCCTCGGCCAGCCAGGGCCTGGGCGACGGCAGCCTGGGCGCCGACCCGGCTGCGAACGAGGGCGGCGGCGACACGGGCGCGGCGACCAGCCGCCCGACCGACCCGGGGCCGGACGGCACGCCCGGCACGTCGGACGACCCGACGCCGACGGACGGACCGAGCGGTTCGCAGGACCCGAGCGACCCGGCGGCGACGTCCAAGCCGCCGACGTCCTCGAAGCCGCCGACCACGTCCAAGCCGCCGTCGACGTCCAAGCCCCCGACCACCCCCACCAAGCCGCCGTCGAGCTCGACGCCGCCCTCGCCGACGCCGACACCGACGGACACCGGGGAGCCCACTCCGACGACGACTCCGCCGACGACCAGCCCGTCCACGTCCGACTCGGCCAGCGGCCCGGCCCCGAGCGCACCCACGAGCACCAGCGCGAGCGCGCCCCAGAGCAGTGGCGCGGGTACGCCCAGCAGCTCGGACCAGGTGATCTGACACCCGTACACACAGCAGGGCCGGGTCCGCTATCCGCGGACCCGGCCCTCTTCGTCGGGTGGGGTGGGTCAGAGACCGGGGCGGTCAGAACAGTCGCAGCTTGTCGTCCTCGATGCCGCGCATCGCGTCGTAGTCGAGGACCTGGCAGCCGATGCCCCGGTCCGTCGCGAGGACGCGGGCCTGGGGCTTGATCTCCTGGGCGGCGAAGATGCCGCGGACCGGCGCCAGATGGGGGTCGCGGTTCAGCAGCTCCAGATAGCGCGTCAGCTGCTCCACACCGTCGATCTCACCGCGCCGCTTGATCTCCACCGCGACGGTCTTGCCGTCGGCGTCCCGGCACAGGATGTCCACCGGCCCGATGGCCGTCGGGTACTCGCGGCGGATCAGGGTGTAGCCGTCGCCGAGTGTCTCGATGCGGTCGGCGAGCAGCTCCTGAAGGTGCGCTTCCACGCCGTCCTTGATCAGGCCGGGATCCACGCCCAGTTCGTGCGAGGAGTCGTGGAGGACTTCCTCCATCGTGATGATGAGCTTCTCGCCCGCCTTGTTGATGACGGTCCAGACGCCTTCTTCCTCGCCGGTGCCCTCCTTCAGTGTGCAGGGCGGCGACATCCAGTTCAGGGGCTTGTAGGCCCGGTCGTCGGCGTGGATCGAGACGCTGCCGTCCGCCTTCACCAGGATCAGGCGCGGGGCCGAGGGAAGGTGGGCGGTGAGCCGCCCGGCGTAGTCAACGGAACAGCGGGCAATGACGAGACGCATGGTCGGCAACGCTACTCGACGGGCGCCTGCCGACGCGATTCGCCCTGGAAAACACGTGTTCAGTAATGGCCGATTGTGTGCAGGGTGTGCTCATTGAGAGTGTCTCATCTGCGCATTCTCCTGGTGCCGTCACCGTCGCTTGCTTACGGTATGAACGGGAGGTCGCGAGGTGTGTACGCAGCGTGTCCGGTATCGCGAACCTCCCCTATCTGTCCGGCAACCCCCGCTCGCCGGGGGTGCGAGAGGAGAACTCATGTCGCTCGACGTCTCACCGGCCCTACTCGAACAGGCCGAGCGAGGCGAGGTCGACGAAGCGGAATTCGTCGACTGCGTCCGGACCTCCCTGCCCTATGCGTGGGAGATGATCAGCTCCCTGGTGGCCCAGCTGAAGGTGGACGGCGGTGCGTTCGCCGACAACCAGACGCCTCCGCCGGACGAGCGGGCACGCGGTCAGTTGCTGCGTGCGCTTGCGAGTGACGCGATACGAGGCGCGCTGCAACGGCACTTCGGTGTGCGGCTGGCTTTCCAGAACTGCCACCGGGTAGCCGTGTTCCCGCTTGACTCCTCGGTCGACGAGAAGCTGAACCGCTTCACCTCGGTCCGCAGCCAGGTGCTGAACCAGTCACCCGAGTTCCGGGACTGCTGACGCGGCGCCGCTTGCTTGCCGCTCCGTACGCGGGAGGTGCGCTTTTGTACCGGAGCGGCAAGCCCCCAGGAATCCATCGCGCGCTCAGACGAGTTGGGGGAGCACCTCGGTCCCCAGCCGCCGTACGTTCTCCTCGGTCGCCGCCAGGTCACCCGAGCCCTCGACGAGCAGGGCGAAGCGCGAGATGCCGGTCCGCTCGCTGGTCGCCGCCAGCCGGTCGGCGCACAGCCGCGGCGTCCCCACCGGGTGCAGCCCGCAGAGCAGTTCGGTGTACGCCAGCGGGTCGCGCATCCGGCGTGTGCGCCCGTCGACCGTGACATGCGCCTCCAGGCCCTGCTTCAGCCAGCCCGGCATCGCCTTCATCAGCGTCTCCGCCGCGTCGACGCGCCGGTCCGCGATCTGGCAGACGCCGGCCGACACATGGGACGCGCCGAGGATCTCCTCGGCGGACCGGCCGCACGCCCGCGCGTGCTGCCGCCACAGGGCGACCATCTCGGCCTTCTCCTCGTCCCCCACATGCATCCCGAGCAGCATCGAGAGACCGCGCTCGGCGGCCAGCCGCACGCTCGCCGGGGAGGTGCAGGCGACGACCAGCTCGGGCCCCTGGACGTCGGTCAGAGCCTCCGACGGCCGGGGGACCACCGGGACTTCACGGAAGCGGAAGCGCTCCCCGTCGGCCGCCACGGACGGTTCGCGCAGCCAGCGGTCCAGGAGGTCCAGGGCCTCCGGGAACCCCTTCTCGTACGCATCGAGGCCCGCGCCGAACACCTCCAGGTCGACCCACGGGCCGCCGCGCCCGACACCCAGCGTGAACCGCCCGCCGCTCGTGTGGTGCAGCAGCGCGGCCTGTTCGCCGAGGGTCACGGGGTGGGCGGTGGGCAGGACACTGACCGCCGTACCGACCCGGATGCGGCGGGTGCGGCCGAGCAGTAAGGCTGCCAGGGTGATGGCCGACGGGCATGTGCCGTACGGCACGAAGTGGTGCTCGGCCAGCCAGACCGCGTCGAGCCCCGACTCCTCGGCCACCTCGGCCGAGCGGACCGCGCGGTGCAGCGCCTCTCCCTCGCCCTGACCGGGGAACTGGGCCGCCAACACGAAACTTCCAACGTGCATTGCTTTCCTGCTTCCTTGGCTCCGACACGGAGCTCCCCCACAGGGCATAACCGTCTGACACGTGCCGAGGACACGGCCGGGCGGAGTATTTTGCGGATTGTCTGCAGAATGGGGCGTTCCGCTGCGGGTCGCGGCGCACCCGCCTCGCCCGGCGAGGGACTTGTGGCGATTGGTGCCGTACGCGTACCCTCGTCCGCGCCGCGTAGGCTGGACACGGCCCGTGCTTCCTGTATAGCCCCGAGAGGTGTCCTGTGTCCCCGCGTCGCAACCGACCCAAGGATGCCGGTTCGTCAGGCCGGAGCGCCGAGGACGACAGCCCCGGCCGCTACGGCGGCTGGCAGTCCTCGGAGAACTGGCAGGGCGAGAACTGGAGCGTGCGGCATGTGGCCGGCGCGAGCGCGCAGGGCAAGTCCTACCGCTGTCCCGGCTGCGACCAGCTGATCCCCGACGGTGTGCCGCACGTGGTGGCCTGGTCCGAGCACACGGGCGTCGACGACCGCCGGCACTGGCACAAGGCCTGCTGGAACGCGCGGGACCGCCGCACCCCGGGGGTGCGGCGGTCCCGTAACTCGCCGAGATTCTGAGGGGACTCAGAGATTCTGAGGGGACTCAGACGTCCCGCTTCTCCAGCAGCGCGAAGGCGGCGGCGAACGCCACGGCCGTCGCGCCGAGGATGATCCACAGCGGGTCCCAGCCGGACGGGCCGGACTCGCTGAGGGAGTTGGCGTAGAAGATGCTCAGCTGGTTCGGGATGGAGTACTCGAACAGCGCGTCGCGCACGGCCCGCAGCGACTCCGAGAACATGAACAGCGCGATCACCAGCGGGGCGAGCACGGCGCCGATCATGATGGTGATCGCGCCCGCCGAGTGCCGGATGATCGAGCCGACGGCGAGCGAGAGCAGGCCCAGCAGCGCGACGTAGGCCGACATGCCGACCGTGGCCTTCAGCCACTCCCCGCCGGTGGGGGACTTGGCGCCGTCGCCCTCCAGCATGGCGACGTGCAGGAAGGCGACGAGGGACGCGGACACCAGCGTCACCACGAACGCGACCAGGAAGAACACGATGGCCTTGGCCGCCAGCACCCGGCCGCGGCTCGGGCACGCGACCATCGTGGTGCGGACCATGCCGGTGCCGTACTCCGAGGCCGTGGTCAGCACGCCCAGCGTGATGATGCACATGCTGCCCAGCAGCAGCCCGAAGAAGCCAAGACCGAGCGGGCTCTCACCCTGCAGGGCCGGGTCGGAGTTCGCCACCACCACGCCGGTCAGCAGACCGATGCCGACGACGAGCAGGACGAACACGCCGAGCGTCCAGATGGTGGAGCGCACCGACCTGATCTTCGTCCACTCGGAGGCGAGGGCGTGCCCGAGGTGCGTGCGCACGACCGGGATCGGCGAGGTGTAGCCGGGGTACGCCGAGCCGGAGGCGGGGTGCGGGGTGCCGGGAGCCGCCTGCCAGGCGGGCGCGGCCTGCGGTGTCTGGGACTGGGGGCTGCTCATCGGGCGTCCTCGGGCTTGGTCAGGTCGGAGGTCGGGGCGGGAGCCGGCGGGGCGGTGGGGGTCCCCGGTGGCACGGGCGGCTGGGCAGCCGCCTGCGGGGCCGGAGCGGCGGCGGGCTGCGCGGGGGCGGCTGCGGGGGCCTGCTGGGGAGCCTGAGGCGCCTGGGGTGCGGGCTGGGCGTACGGGTTGGGTGCTCCCGCGCCGGAGGCGCCAGGGGCGCCCGGAGCGGACCCGGGCGCGCTGGGGGCCGCGGGAGCCCCGGGTGCGCCGTAGGGGCCCGCCGGAGCCTGACCCGGTGCGCCCTGCGGCGGCATCGGGAGCGGCTGCCCGCCCTGCTGGGGCGGCGGCGGGGCGTACCAGCCCGGCTGACCCTGCCCCGGCACCGGCATCGGCGGCTGCGCGCCGGGCGGCAGCGGCTGCTGGAGGCCTTCCTTCTGGTCGATGGTCGAGCGGTAGTCGACGGCGCCCTGCGTCATCCGCATGTACGCCTCCTCCAGCGAGGCCTGGTGCGGCGACAGCTCCCACAGCCGTACGTCGGCGGTGTGCGCGATATCGCTGATGCGGGGGAGCGGCAGCCCGGTCACCCGCAGCGCGCCGTCCTGCTCGGGCAGCACGTGCCCGCCGGACTCGGTGAGCGCGGCGGACAGCTTCTCGCGCTGCTGCGGCTCGGTGTCCGGCGTGCGCACCCGCGCGAAGTCCGCGGAGTTCGCGGAGATGAAGTCCGTGATGCTCATGTCGGCGAGCAGCTGCCCGCGCCCGATGACGATGAGGTGGTCGGCGGTCAGCGCCATCTCGCTCATCAGATGGGAGGAGACGAAGACCGTACGGCCCTCCGCGGCCAGCGCCTTCATCAGGTTGCGCACCCAGAGGATGCCCTCGGGGTCGAGGCCGTTGACCGGCTCGTCGAACAGCAGCACCTGCGGGTCGCCGAGCAGCGCGGCGGCGATGCCGAGCCGCTGCCCCATGCCGAGGGAGAAGCCCTTGGACCGCTTCTTGGCCACGTCCTGGAGCCCGACGACCCCGAGCACCTCGTCCACCCGCCTGCCCGGGATGCCCGACAGCTGGGCCAGGGACAGCAGGTGGTTGCGGGCGGACCGGCCGCCGTGCACCGCCTTGGCGTCCAGCAGGGCACCGACCTGGCGGGCGGCGTTGGGCAGCTTGCGGTACGGATAGCCGCCGATCGTCACCTGCCCGGCCGTCGGGTTGTCGAGCCCGAGGATCATCCGCATCGTCGTCGACTTGCCCGAGCCGTTCGGCCCGAGGAAGCCGGTGACGGACCCGGGCCGCACCTGGAAGGAAAGGTTGTACACAGCGGTCTTGTCGCCGTAGCGCTTCGTCAGGCCGACTGCTTCGATCATGCTCCGCACCCATCGCAAGGTTCAGGACAGCGGGGCACACGCCCCCCGTAAGGGTTAGGAGGATATCGAGGCGCTGACGGTTCCGCCCAAATGAAAGTAAAGGCTGGGGCCCCGAAGGGCCCCGACAGCCCCCCTTCCCGACTCTGCCCAGCCTAGGCGTCGCGCTTCTTCAGCAGCACGTACCCGCCGATCAGGGCCGCGAGCACCCACAGCCCCATGATCCCGAGGCCACCCCACGGCCCGTACGGGGTGTCGTCGTCGATCGGCGTGACCACCTGCATGATCTTGCTGCCGGCCTGGTCGGGCAGGAACCGGCCGACCTTCTTCGTCGCGTCGACATTGCCGAGGATGTTGGAGATCAGGAAGAAGAACGGCATCAGGATGCCCAGCGCCAGCATCGGCGAGCGCAGCATCGCGGCGACGCCCATGGAGAACATCGCGATCAGGGCCATGTAGAGGCCGCCGCCGAAGACGGCCCGCAGCACACCCTGGTCACCGATCTCCGCCCCGTGCTCGCCGAGCATCGCCTGCCCCAGGAAGAACGCGGCGAAGCTGGTGACGAGCCCGACCAGCAAGGCCAGCCCCGTGGCCACCGCGATCTTGCTGAACAGGAAGGAGCCGCGCTGCGGCACCGCGGCCAGCGAGGTGCGGATCATGCCGGTGCTGTACTCGTTCGACACCACCAGCACGCCGAACACGATCATCGCGAGCTGGCCGAGGCTCATCCCCGCGAAACTGATGAACGTCGGGTCGAACTCCGCCCGGTCCTGCGCGTTCATGCTGTCGAACTCGTTCTTCGACAGCGCCGAGATCAGCATGCCGAGGGCGACCGTCACGACCACCACCAGCGAGAGCGTCCACACGGTGGACGCGACTGACCGGATCTTGGTCCACTCCGACCGTACGACCTGGGTCGTCGCCATGCTCAGCCCTTCTTCCAGCCGTCGCCCCACTGCTGCTGCTGTGGCGGCTGCGGGCTTGTCTCGCTGTGTGCGTGGTACTCCACCGACTCCGCGGTCAGCTGCATGAATGCCTCCTCGAGCGAGGCCTGTTGCGGGCTCAGCTCATGCAGCGTCAGCCCGTGCTGCGCCGCCAGCTCACCGACGTGCTCGGCCTTGCCGCCGTCCACCTCCAGCACCCCCTCGCCGCTCTCCACGGCCACGATCCCGGCCTGGTGCAGCACATCGAGCAGCCGCTCCCGCTGCGGGCTGCGGACCCGGACGTACGACCGTGAGTTGCGCGCGATGAAGTCGGCCATGGAGGTGTCCGCCAGCAGCCGCCCCTGCCCGATGACCACGAGGTGCTCGGCCGTCAGGGCCATCTCGCTCATCAGATGGGAGGAGACGAACACGGTCCGGCCCTGCGCGGCCAGCGACTTCATCAGGGTGCGGATCCAGTGGATGCCCTCGGGGTCGAGGCCGTTGACCGGCTCGTCGAACATCAGGATCCGCGGGTCGCCCAGCAGTGCGGCCGCGATGCCGAGCCGCTGTCCCATGCCCATCGAGAAGCCCTTGGTCTTCTTCTTCGCGACCGCCGTCAGCCCGACCGTCTCCAGCACATCTCGCACCCGGCCGCGCGGAATGCCGTTGCTCTGTGCGAGGCACAGCAGATGGTTGTAGGCGGTGCGCCCGCCGTGCCAGGCCTTGGCCTCCAGCAGGGCGCCGATGTACGTCAGCGGGTCCTTGAGCTGCTGGTAGTGCTTGCCGTCGATACGGACGTCGCCGGCGGTGGGGTGGTCAAGACCGAGGATCATCCGCATGGTCGTGGACTTCCCCGCGCCGTTGGGCCCGAGAAAGCCGGTGACGATGCCTGGTCTGACAGTGAAGGACAGGTTGTTGACCGCCACCTTCTCGCCGTAACGCTTGGTCAGCCCCTCGAGCTCAATCATGCCGCCACGCTAGAACGGGACAAAGCCCTCTGCCACCCGAGCGGCAGAGGGCTTTGCGGAGATTCAGACTCCGTATGTCCGCGTGTTACCGGGACTGCTGGGCCGGGACCCCACGGGAGATCGGCTCGTCCTCGGCCGGCGTACCGGCGGCGGCCACCGCGGCGCCCGTGAGCGTCGCGAGCATCTCGCGGACGTTCGTCAGCTGGGCGTTGATGCTGTCGCGGCGGTTGGTGAGGGCGGCCAGCTCGCGCTCGGATTCCGAACGGATGCGGTCGGCCTTGGCGTTGGCGTCGGCCACGATGTCCTCGGCCTGGCGCTGGGCCGTCTCCACCGTCTGGCGGGCGCGGCGCTCGGCGTCCGTGCGCAGCTTCTCCGCCTCCAGGCGCAGCTGCTCGGCGCGGTGCTCGATCTCGGCGAGGCGCTTCTCGGCCTTGGCCTGACGCGACGCCAGGTCGCGCTCGGACTGCTCGCGGCGCTTGGCGAGGTTCGTCTCGAAGTCCGCGGCGGCCTGAGCGGCCTTGGCACGGGTCTCCTCGAAGAGGGCGTCCGCCTCCTCGCGCTTGGACTGCGCGTCCTTCTGCGCCTCGGAACGCAGCTGGGAGGCGTCACTCTTGGCCTTCTCGACGATCCGCAGGCCCTCGTCCTCGGCCTTGGCCTTGCGCTCCGACGAGTACGCTTCGGCGTCGTTGCGCACCTGCTGGGCCGCCGACTCGGCGAGCTCACGGTGCTGCTCGGCCGCGCGCCGGGCCTCCTCGCGCAGGTCCTTCGCCTCTTCCTCAGCGAGGCGGAGGATCTTCTCCACACGCGCACCGAGACCCGCGTACGACGGCTCGGCGTCGGTGACCTGGGCCTGGGCGTTCTGCGTCTCGAGGTGGAGCTCTTCGATGCGCTTTTCCAGAGCGGTGATGCGGGCGAGAGCGCTGTCACGGTCGGAGACGAGCTTGGAGATACGTTCGTCCACCTGAGCGCGGTCGTATCCACGCCGCACAAGCTCGAAGCCGTAGGGGGAAGTGTCGCTCATGGGGTTCCTGTCGAATGAGACCGGTGAGGTGATAGGTGGAATCCTAGGGGCCGAAACGGTGTGTCATCGAGCGGATGCGCGTTTGATCTGGAAAATGAGACCCCTTTTGAGTGGCTAAGCGGCAGAGGGCTTGCCAAAACTTGGCCAAAGCCCCCGGATGACCCCGGAATCGACCTCCCGCCCCGGGTTGCCTCTCGCCGCGGGGGCGCCCCAACGCCCCCGCGCAGCCATGGCCCGAAGCGTCCGTCCAAGTGTGGCACGGGCCGCCCGAAGGCCCTAGCTCTCCGAGGACTTGCCACCCGAACGGGGTGCGCCGACTGTCGCGCCCGCCTTGACTCCGTTGTCCTTGCCCCCGGCCGGGGCCTCGAAGGACTCCAGCGCCTCCAGGACGTCCTGGACCCGGGAGATCTCGGCGTTGATGTCCTCGCGCCGGCGGACCAGGACCTCCAGCTCGCGCTTGCCCTCCTCGACCGTGCGCTTGGCCTCGCGGATCGCCTCGGCCTTGAGCTCCTCGGCCTCCCGGACCAGCGTGGACTTCTTCTGCTCGGCCTCCTTGAGCAGCCCCTCGGCCTTCTTCACCGCGGCGATACGGACCTTGCCCGCCTCGGAGTTGGCCTCCGAGACGATCTCCTTCGACTTCGCCTGCGCCTTCGCGAGCTGCTCCTCGGCGGCCTTGACGAGCGCGTCGCAGCGGTCGCCCGCCGACTTCATCGTCTCGGCCGACTCCCGGCGGGCCCGCTCGTGCAGCTCCTCGATCTCACCCGTGATGCGGTCGCGCAGCTCCTCGGCGCGCTCCCTGATCTGCGTGGCGTCCCGACGCGCGCCGACCAGCAGCTCGTCCGCGTCCGTACGGGCCTTCTCCACCAGCGAGTTGCCCTCGACCGTCGACTCGGACACCAGCCGGTCGGCCTCCGTGCGGGCCGCACCCACCATCGTGTCGGCCTGCGTCTCGGCCTCCGCGGTGGTCTTGTGCGCCTGCTGCTGCGCCTCGCTCAGCAGCTTGTCGGCCTCGGCCGTGGTCTCGGTGATGAGCTTGTCGACCTGCTCGGCCGCCTCGGAGCGCCGCTTGTTGGCGTCCTTGCGGGCCTCGTCCAGGGTGCGGTCGGCCTCCTCGCGCGCGGTGGCGACGAGCCGCTCCGCCTCCGCCTCAGCGTCGGCCTTGACGCGCCCGGCCTCGCTGCGCACCCGCTCGGCGTGCTGCTGCGCCGAGCCGACCGTCTCGGCGGCCTCGGCCCGCAGCCGCTCCGCCTCGCCGGTGGCCTCCCCGACCAGCTGGTCGGCCTTGGCGACCGACTCGGCCCGGACCCGCTCGGCCTCGTTCAGGGATTCGGTGCGGACCCGCTCGGCCTCGGCGACCGTCTCCATCCGCAGCCGGTCCGTCTCGGTGACCGTCTCGGTCGTGAGCCGCTCCGCCTCGCCCCGCGCCTCGGTGATGAGGGTGTCCGCCTGCGTCGCCGCGTCCGACCGGATGCGGTTGGCGTCCTCACGGGCGTCCGCCCGGGTGCGCGAGGCGTTCTGCTCGGCCTCGGCGATGGCGTCCGACGCCTCCGTGCGCGCCCGCTGGGCGTGCTCGGAGACCTCCGTACGGATGCGCTCCGCCTCGGCGATCGCCTCGGACATCGTGCGCTCGGCGAGCGCCTTGGCGGCCTCGGTCTCCTCGTGCGCCTCGCGCCGCAGCCGGCCGGCGTCCTCGCTCGCCCGCTCCCGCTCCGCGTAGGCGTCGGTGCGGACCCGGTCCGCCTCCTCCTGGGCCTCCCGCCGCGTCCGGTCCGCGACGTGCTCGGCGGCGCTGCGCAGCCCGGCGATCTCGTCCTGGGCCTGCTCGTGCAGCCCCGCGACGGAGTCTCGTACGTGCTGGGCGTGCTGCTCGGCGGCGGACACCATCTCCGTGGCCCGCCGGTCGGCCTCCTCGACCAGCCGTACGGCCTCGGCCTGCGCCTCCTCCACGCGCTTGCGCGCCGAGGCCAGCAGTTCCTCGCTCTGCTCGCGGGCCCGCTCGCGCTCCTGGTCGGCCTCCTGCCGGGCGCTGCCGAGCAGATCATCGGCCTCCCGGCGCCGCCGGTTGGCCTCTTCCTGGGCGGCGGCCAGCGTCTCGGACGCCTCCGTGCCGAGCCGCTCGGCGGCGGCCTGTGCCTCCGCGCGCATCCGGTCGGCGCTCTCCTGCGCCTCCGACTTCAGCCGCTCCGCCTCGTTCGAAGCCTCCGAGCGCAGCCGTACGGCGACGGCCTCGCCCTCGGCGCGCGAGGCGGACGCGTCGGAAGCGGCCTCGTCGCGCAGCCGCTCGGCCTCCGTCTCGGCCTGCTGCTGGAGCGTACGGATCCGCTCAGCGGCCTCGGCACGCAGCCGCTCGTTCTCCTCGGCGGCCTCGCGGCGGATCCGGTCGGCCTCCTCACGGGCGTCCGACAGCGCCTGCTCGGCGGCCGTCAGCCGCTCCTCGGCCTCCGTCTGGAGCCGCGTCAGCTCCTCGGCGGCCTCCGCGCGGCGGGCCTCTATGGCGCGCTCGGTCTCCTCGTGCAGTTCCACCGCCGCGCGCTCGGCGTCCGCCTTGAGGCCCTCGGCCTGCTCGACGACCTCCTCGCGGTGCCGCTCGGCCTCCTGCCGGGTGCGCTGAAGGGTCTCCTCGGCCTGCCGGCGCAGGGTCGTCGCCCGCTCGATGGCCTCGGTGCGGACCTTCTCGCTGTCCCCCTGGGCGTTCGTGCGCAGCTCGTCCGCGTCCGCCTTGGCCTTGGCGAGCAGCTCCTCGGCGGACCTCGCCGCCTCCTCGATCTGCGCCACGGCCTCCTTGCGGGCCTCGGCGCGGATCTTCTCGCCCTCTTCGACGGCGTCCGCCCGCAGCTGCTCGGCGTCGCCGCGCAGCCGGCGGGCCTCCTCCTGCAGCTCGACCGTCTTGGCGCGGTACTCCTTGGTGTCGTCCTTCGCCGTGCCCTTGAGCTCCTCGGCGATGTCGTGCGCCTCGGCGCGCAGCCGGTCCGCCTCGGCCTCGGCCTCCGAGCGGATCCGCTCGGCCTCCTCGGCAGCGGCCTTGGTGGTCTTCTTGGCGTCCTCGGACGCCTTGTTGAGGACCTCCTCGGCGGTCCTGGCCGCCTTGGACAGCTGGGTCGCGGTCTCCTCGGCGGTGGACGTACGGGCGTTCTCGGAGGCCTCCGCGACGATCTTCTCGGCCTCGGCGCGGGCGTCGGCGACGAGCTGCTCGGCCTCGGACTTGGCGTTCTCGGCCTCCTTCGTGGCCTCCTCGACCAGCCGGGCGACCTGCTCCCTGGCGGTGCGCGTCCGCGTCTCGTTCGCGGACTCGGCACTCGACAGGGCCTTGGCGGCGGCCTCCTTGGCCTCCGTGACCAGCTTCTCCGACTCGGTCTGCGCCTTGCGCAGCGCCTCCTCGGCCTCGGCCATCCGCTGCTCGGCGGCCTTGCTCAGCTCCGTGGCCTCACGGCGCGCGGACTCCGACTCGGTGGCGGTGGACGTCCGCAGCTGCTCGGCGTGGTCCGTGGCCTCCTGGGCCTGATTGGAGGCCGCGTTCAGGAGCCGCTCGGCGTCCGTACGGGCGCGGCGCAGAATCTGCTCGGCCTCGGCCCGGGCCTCCTCGGCCGCGCTCGTCAGCCGCTGCCGGGCCTCGCCGGACAGCCGCTCGGCCTCCGCGCGGGCCTTGGCCATGGCCTGCTCGGCCTCGGCCCGGGACTCCTCCATCAGGCGCCGGGCCTGCTGCTCGGTACGGGCCCGCAGCTGCTCGGCCCACGCCACGTTCTCGTTGACGTGCGACTCGACCGTCTGGCGGCGCTCGGCCAGCTCCTGGTCGAGCTGCTGGCGGCGGGTCACCGCCTCCTGGTGCAGCTCGGACTGGAGCCGGGCCGCCTGCTCGGCGTGCTCCTGGAGGATCCGCTGGGTCTGCGCCCGCGCCTCGCTCAGCTCGCGGTCGGCGTCCGTCCGGATCTGGTCGGCCTGCATCTGAGCGTTGCGCAGCAACTGCTCGGCCTGCCAGCCGATGTCGCCCCCCTCGAAGGAGGGCCGGGACATGATGGTGCGCCGCGCCTCGTGCAGCTTCGCACGCAGCACCTCGACCTGGTAGCCGAGGTCCTCGGCGTGCTGGATCGCCTTTTCCCGCTCGGTCTTCAGCCGCTTCATCTCGGCTTCGAACCGAGAGAGGTGGTCGACGTCAGCCGCCGGCTCTCGCTCCTGGCTCTCGTAGCCCCGCACTGCGCGGTCCCATCCGTCCCCTGGTCGCAACTCTCTCCAAACGAGCTCCGTCCATCCGCCGAACGGGGCCCCCGGGGAATGGTGTCAGATCATCGGCGGAGCAGAGGCTGCTGCCCCGACGCTCGTCCCCCGAAACCCGGACCCCGGTGGTCCTGCCGTCGCACGGCGGGACCGCGGTCACCCTGCAACGAGCGGCGACCGCACCCAACCCTACCGGCCCCTATGTACGAGGGTCAGTGCTCAGGTGACTCAACAGGCGCCGAAGTGACCAGTTCTGTCAGTACGCCATGACAGTCCTTGGGGTGCAGGAAGGTGATTCGTGACCCCATGGAACCGCGTCGCGGCTCTTCGTACAGCACGCGTACGCCCTTGTCCTTGATCTCCGCGGCGTCCCCGTCCACATCCGCCGTACCGAAAGCGATGTGGTGGACGCCTTCGCCGTTCTTGTCGAGCCACTTCGCGACGGTGGAGTCCGGGCGGGTGGGTTCGAGAAGCTGCAGGTACGAGGCGCCGCCGTCGGACGTATCGTTGATCTTGAGCATGGCCTCGCGCACGCCCTGCTCCTCGTTGACCTCGGAGTGGAACACCTCGAAGCCGTAGGTGGCACGGTAGAACTCGACGGTCTTGTCGAGGTCGAAACAGGCGATTCCGATGTGGTCGATTCGCGTCAGCATGGATTCAGTGCAGCGCCCCGGAGGTGGTTACGCAACGTGCGCGCGATCACACCGACAGCCCGATGACGGCACGGAGTGCCACTCAGTACATTCGAAGTAAACCCTCGTTCACTCCTCGGCTGTGCAGCCGGTAAGGGGATCGCAGCTCATGTCTTCTGCAACGAACAGCTCGGTGATCGTCGCGGGCGCGCGTACGCCCATGGGGCGGTTGCTCGGTTCGCTGAAGTCCTTCTCGGGAGCCGACCTCGGCGGCTTCGCCATCAAGGCCGCCCTCGACCGTGCGGGGATCGGCGGCGACCAGGTGCAGTACGTGATCATGGGGCAGGTGCTCCAGGCCGGGGCGGGGCAGATCCCGGCGCGCCAGGCCGCGGTCAAGGCCGGCATCCCGATGAACGTGCCCGCCCTGACGATCAACAAGGTGTGTCTGTCGGGCCTGGACGCGATCGCGCTGGCCGACCAGCTGATCCGTGCGGGTGAGTTCGACGTGGTCGTCGCGGGCGGTCAGGAGTCCATGACCAACGCCCCGCACCTGCTGCCCAAGTCCCGTGAGGGCTTCAAGTACGGCGCGGTCGAGATGATCGACGCCATGGCGTACGACGGGCTGACCGACTCCTTCGAGAACGTCGCCATGGGTGAGTCGACGGAGAAGCACAACACCCGGCTGGGCATCGGCCGGGCCGCGCAGGACGAGATCGCCGCGCAGTCGCACCAGCGGGCCGCCGCCGCGCAGAAGAACGGCCTGTTCGACGCCGAGATCACGCCCGTGGAGATCCCGCAGCGCAAGGGTGACCCGGTGCTGTTCAGCAAGGACGAGGGGATCCGCGGTGACACGACGGCGGAGTCGCTCGGGAAGCTGCGTCCGGCGTTCGCCAAGGACGGCACGATCACGGCGGGTTCCGCCTCGCAGATCTCCGACGGTGCCGCGGCCGTCGTGGTGATGAGCAAGGCCAAGGCCCAGGAGCTCGGCCTGGAGTGGATCGCCGAGATCGGGGCGCACGGGAACGTGGCCGGGCCGGACAACTCGCTGCAGTCCCAGCCGTCCAACGCGATCCTGCACGCGCTGAAGAAGGAGGGCCTGGAGGTCTCCGACCTCGATCTCGTCGAGATCAACGAGGCGTTCGCGGCGGTGGCCGTGCAGTCAATGAAGGATCTTGGGGTGTCCACCGAAAGGGTGAATGTCAACGGTGGTGCCATCGCCCTGGGTCACCCGATCGGGATGTCCGGTGCGCGTCTCGTGCTGCACCTCGCGCTGGAGTTGAAGCGGCGGGGCGGCGGCGTGGGCGCGGCCGCGCTGTGCGGTGGTGGTGGTCAGGGTGACGCGCTGATCGTGCGAGTACCGAAGGGCTGAGCGGCGGCTCACCGCCCCACCTCGGCCTTCGCTTTTGGTCCCTCCTTCATGAACGGAGCTGTGATGCAGGACGTCTCCACGCTGGTCGCCCAGGCCAGGGAGGGCCGGCCGCGGGCCGTGGCCCGGCTGATCTCCCTGGTGGAGGGGGCGTCCCCACAGCTACGGGAGGTCATGGCGGCGCTGGCGCCGCTGACGGGTGGGGCGTACGTGGTGGGGCTGACCGGGTCGCCCGGGGTCGGCAAGTCCACGTCCACGTCGGCGCTGGTGACGGCGTATCGCAAGCAGGGGAAGCGGGTCGGCGTGCTCGCCGTCGACCCGTCGTCCCCCTTCTCGGGCGGGGCGCTGCTCGGGGACCGGGTGCGGATGTCCGAGCATGCGTCGGATCCTGGGGTGTACATCCGCTCGATGGCGACGCGGGGGCATCTGGGCGGGCTCGCGTGGGCCGCGCCCCAGGCGATCCGGGTGCTGGACGCGGCGGGCTGTGACGTCGTCCTCGTCGAGACGGTGGGGGTCGGGCAGTCCGAGGTGGAGATCGCTTCGCAGGCGGACACGTCCGTGGTGCTGCTGGCCCCTGGGATGGGGGACGGGATCCAGGCGGCCAAGGCCGGGATCCTGGAGATCGGTGACGTGTACGTCGTGAACAAGGCCGACCGGGACGGGGCCGACGCGACGGCTCGCGAGCTGAACCACATGCTGGGGCTCGGGGAGTCCCGGGGGCCGGGGGACTGGCGCCCGCCGATCGTGAAGACGGTCGCCGCGCGGGGGGAGGGCACGGACGAGGTCGTCGAGGCCCTGGAGAAGCACCGCGCCTGGATGGAGGAGCGGGGGGTTCTTGCGGAGCGGCGGGCGGCCCGGGCGGCGCGGGAGGTCGAGACGATCGCGGTGACGGCGCTGCGGGAGCGGATCGGGGATCTGCACGGCGACCGGCGGCTGGGGGCGTTGGCCGAGCGGATCGTGGCCGGGGAGCTGGATCCTTATCGGGCGGCTGATGAACTGGTGGCGGGGTTGACGGAGGGCTGAGCGGCGGCCGGTGGGGGGTCGGGGACCTAGCTGCGGGCATGCGTGCCGCTAGGGGCGGCACGGGTGGGCGCAGCGGTACCTCGTCACGCCGAGTTGCGCACCCACCCGGCGCCAGCGCCGACGCCGAGTGTTTCGTCGTGCCGAGACATGCGACGCCCCGGCGTCAGGGGAGACGCCGGGGCGGTCGGAATGTGGCAGGAGTGGTCAGTCCTGGTCGTCGGCGTCGTCCGCGTCGTCGCCCTGGTCGTCCGAGCGGTCCGCCGTGACCTTGCCCGTGGTGAGGTCGATCTTCCAGTCCTGCTCGGCGCCGCCGGACGTGCGGGTCTCGGCCTCCCAGGACTTGTCCTTGCCGTCCTCGTCCAGGCCGACGGACGTCACCGTGCCCTTGCCGGCGGCAGCCTTCGCGGCCTCCTCGGCCGTCACGGAGGAGCCCTTCAGAGCCGCCCGCACCTGCGCCGTGTCGTCCTCGTCGTCGGTCTGCGCGCCGAGGACCTTGCCGTTGGACGGGTCGACGGACACGCTGTGCCAGGTGTTGTCACCGGACAGGACGTCGACCTTCCAGATCACCTTGTCGCTGTCGTCCTCGTCGTCCAGCTCGGCGGACACGACCGTGCCGGACGTGTGCTTCAGGGCGGAGGCGATCGCCTCGGGCGCCTTCACGTCGCCGGAAGCCGCCCGCGCGGCGTCGTCGTCCCGGCCGTTGTCGTCGTCGCGGTCGTCCTGGCCGTCGCGGACGTCGTCGTCCGAGAGGCGCGTGTTCGCCGCCTGCCGCGCCGAGCCCCCGCCGTCCTCCGTGGTCGCGAGGGCCGTGGCCGTACCGCCTCCGATCAGAGCGGCGGCGGTCACAGCGGCGATCACGATGTTGCGCTTCATGGGGGTTCCTCCCGAGTCGGTTTGTTTTCGACGTGTTCCAAGGTGGCTGACCGAGGCTGAGAGGAAGCTGAAGCCCCCTGAAGGGATCTTCAGCTTGGTTTTGCGACTCTTTACCCATGCGCCTGTTGATCGTGGAGGACGAGAAGCGGCTGGCCCTGTCGCTCGCCAGGGGCCTGACGGCCGAGGGGTACGCCGTGGACGTCGTCCACGACGGACGGGAGGGGCTGCACCAGGCCTCGGAGGGGACGTACGACCTGGTGATCCTCGACATCATGCTGCCCGGCCTCAACGGCTACCGGGTCTGCGCCGCCCTGCGCGCCGCCGGGCACGAGGTGCCGATCCTGATGCTGACCGCCAAGGACGGCGAGTACGACGAGGCTGAAGGGCTGGACACGGGGGCTGACGACTATCTGACCAAGCCGTTCTCGTACGTCGTGCTCGTCGCCCGGATCAAGGCGCTGCTGCGGCGGCGTGGGGCGGGGGCCGGGGCCTCGCCAGTGCATGTGCACGGGGAGCTGAAGGTGGACACGGCTGCTCGGCGGGTGTTTCTGGGAGAGGAGGAAGTGGCCCTCACGACCAAGGAGTTCTCCGTGCTGGAGCAGCTCGTCCTGCGGGCCGGGGAGGTCGTGTCCAAGTCCGAGATCCTGGAGCATGTGTGGGACTTCGCTTACGAGGGTGACCCCAACATCGTCGAGGTGTACATCAGCACCCTGCGGCGGAAGCTGCGGCCGGGGCTGATCCGGACCGTGCGCGGGGCCGGGTACCGGCTGGAGAAGTCGCCATGAGGCGGCTGTTCGGGTCCGTCCGGGCGCGGGCCACGCTGGGCGCCACGCTCGTGGTCGCGGTGGCGCTCGTCGCGGCCGGGGCCGCCGTGCTGCTGTCGCTGCGGTCCAATCTGATCGGCGAGGCCGGGACGCAGGCCGAGCAGTCCGCCCGGGCCGTCGCCTCCGAGCTCGCCGCCGGGACGCCGTACGACAAGCTGTCCGGGCTGGACGGTGACGACGGGCCGGTGCAGGTCCTCGACGAGCACAAGCGGCTGGTCGCGGCCAGCGAGGACCTCCAGAAGATCAGCGGCACCGACTCCGACCAGGTGAAGCCGCAGCCGCCGGCCACGCCCGGCGCGGACGATGACGACGACGCCGACGAACACGAGGAGGCCGCCCTCGAACCCGGGGAGATCGCCGGGGAGAGCGTCTTCAGCAACGGGGCCGCGACGATCGACGGTGACGCGGAGGACTACCGGTTCGCCGCCGTGGAGGTGGAGACCCAGGACCGGGGGACCCTCAAGGTCTACGCCGGTTCGCCGCTGGCCGCCGAGCACGGGGCCGTGCGAACCGCGCTGACGGTGATGCTGATCGGGTTCCCGCTGCTGCTCGGCGTCGTCGGCGGAGTGACCTGGCTGGTCACCCGGCGGGCGCTGCGGCCGGTCGAGGGCATCCGGAGCGAGATGGCCGCGATCACTCAGTCCGAGGACCTCGCGCGGCGCGTCCCGGAGCCGGACACGCATGACGAGATCGCCCGGCTGGCCAGCACCACCAACGAGACGCTGGCGGCGCTGGAGACCTCCGTGGAGCGGCAGCGGCGGTTCGTCGCCGACGCGTCCCACGAGCTGCGGAGCCCTATCGCCTCGCTGCGCACGCAGCTGGAGGTGGCCGCCGCGCATCCCGAGCTGCTGGACCTCGACGGGGCCGTGGAGGACACCGTGCGGCTCCAGCACCTGGCCGCCGACCTGCTGCTGCTCGCCCGGCTGGACGCGGGGGAGCGGCCCAACGACGCGGGGGTCGACCTCGCCGGGTTGGCCCGCGAGGCGACCGAGGGACGCACGGGTGTGACGGTGGACGCGGAGCCGGTGGAAGTGGCCGGATCGCGGGGGCAGCTGGGGCGGGTGCTCGCCAATCTCCTCGACAACGCCCAGCGGCATGCCCGGTCGGCCGTCACCGTGAGCGTGCGGCGGGAGGGTGACCGGGCCGTGGTCGGCGTGGCGGACGACGGGGACGGGGTGCCCGAGGCCGACCGGGAGCGGATCTTCGAACGGTTCGTACGGCTGGACGCCGCCCGCAGCCGGGACGACGGCGGTGCCGGACTGGGGCTCGCCATCGCCCGCGACGTCGCCGTACGGCACGGCGGCACGCTCACGGCCGGACAGGGACCCGCAGGCGGAGCCCTGTTCGAACTCCGCCTGCCGCTCGCCTAGCCGGGACTCCGGTGGTTACGGGCGCCCGCGCTGTCCGCGCAGGTGCTCCGCGATGGGCTTGAGGGCCTTGTCGAGCTCCGTCAGGGCCTCGGGGGACAGCAGGTCGATGAAGTGCCTGCGCACGGACGCCACATGGTGGGGCGCCACCTTCTGCATCGTCGCCATGCCGTGGTCGGTGAGCACCGCGTAGAGCCCCCGGCGGTCGGATTCGCAGTTCTCCCGCCGGACCAGGTTCGCGTTCTCCATGCGCGTGATCTGGTGCGAGAGGCGGCTCTTGGACTGGAGGGTGGCGGAGGCGAGGTCGCTCATCCGCATCCGCTGGTCCTCCGACTCGGAGAGGTTCACCAGGATCTCGTAGTCGTTCATTGTCAGGCCGAACGGCTGCAGGTCCTTTTCGAGCTGGTACGTCAACAGCCTGTTGACCTCCAGGTGGGTGCGCCAAGCGCACTGCTCCGCATCGGTCAGCCAGCGCGTGGCCGTCTCGGTCTCCATGAATGAAGTCTACCTAAAAGGTTGAAAGGCGAACTAGTGAGGGTTTTCGTATGACGGCGCACGTCTGCCGAACATTGGTGCGCAGACGTTCGATGTCACACTCCGCAGACTACCGCTCACAGCCCGAAGCGACGCTGGAGGTCCCCCAGCTGTCCGGGAAGACGCGGTGCGCCGGATTGACCGGAGTGGGGTCCGGATGCCCCGCCGCCGGGCACACCGGCCTGGTGCGGAACGGCCCCCGTGGCCTGCTCGGCCATCAGGGTCTCGGACGACTGGAGGAGCACCGTGCCGGCGCCGACGAACTCGAACTGATGCTCCTCGCCGGAGGCCCCTCCGAGGCCTGTCAGCGCACGTAGACCGCCCATGACGCCGGTCATGTACCCGTGGTCGTAGTGGTGGCAGGGCGAGGGGCAGTCGGCCCAGCCGACCAGGGCCTGGGGGTCGACCCGGATCGGGGGTTCCATGAACACCACCGGGCCGTTCGACGCGGCCACGAACTTTCCGGTTCCGATGAGGGTCAGAAAACCCGGCACGATTGATTGCTTCAGTGCGAGAGTTGGCTGAAAAGCGAGGAGGTTGCCCGAGCGAATGGTCAGGTTGCCGTCCTCGAGGTCGAACGAATTCACGTCGAAGGCCCGGTCGGCGAGGAGCATCTTGCCCGAGCCCTCCGCCACGACCCAGTCGCTCGCGTGCAGAGGTGAATGGAACGAGGTGCGGACCAGACGGTCCAGTCGGCCGTGCCCGACGCCGTTGAAGTCGATCGAGCCGTAGTAGGCGATCATCTTCCCCTTCTGCAGGAACCACTGGCTCCCCTTCAGTTCCACACAGAAGGTGTAGGGGTTGACGTTGTCGTCGGGCGGCAGCGACGCAGGGTCGAAGACCGCGGGGCCGGCGCCCGGAGTTCCGTACGTGCTCACAGCTTCTCCTCCGACGCCTGGACGTACACCGCACCGCTGCCGCTGAGCTCCAGCTGGAACGCCTCGCCCGAGCCGCGGCCCACCATGTCCCGCCAGCCCAGCGCGGTGGACAGCTTGTTGCGGACGTCGCCGTGATGGGCGACGTAGGCCTGCGGGTCCACATGCACCGGCCGCTGGGGTGTGATGGGGATCTCGATCACCCCGCCGTGGGCCATGACCGCGACGGCCCCGTGTCCCTTCAGCGTGGTCGTGAACAACCCCTGGCCGCTCACCTGTCCTCGCACCATGCCCATGACGCCGCCCTGCGAGCCGAGGAACATCGTGCCCTGCTGGAGCGAGCCCTCGAAGGCCAGCAGGCGGTCCGCCTCGACGTACAGCGTGTCGCCGGTGAGCTGGATCACCTGGATGTGATGTCCGCCGTGCCCGAACAGCACCGTGCCGCTGCCCTCCACGGTCATCAGCGGCGTGTCCTCGTCGGCGACCCGGCGCCCGATCATCGACATGAGCCCGCCCTGCCCGCCCGCCGTGTTGGGCGTGAAGGACACCTCGCCCTTGTACGCGAGCATCGCGCCGCGCTGACTGAACAGCCGCTGACCGGGCGTCACCGTCGCCTCGACCATCTTCGCGTTGATCTCCCGGAAGGCCATCTCACACGTCTCCCGCGATCGTGTTCCGCTCGCTCGGCTGTACGTACACCAGCCCGTCCCCCTCGAAGCGCATCTGGAAGGCCTCGCCGCCGCCCTCCCCGAGCAACGTGCGGAACGTCACACCGGACTGGAAGGACTGCCGGAGATTGCCCTGGTGCGCCACATACGCCCCCGGGTCGACGGTCAGCGGATACTGCGGGCTCACCCGCAGCACCACCGCCGGCCCGTCCGACATGATCGCCGCCTGGCCGTGGCCCTCGACGGACGTCGTGAACAGCCCGTTTCCCTGTGAGGCGCCGCGCAGGCCGGTGAACTCCGTCCCCGTGCGCAGCCCGCCGTCGGTCGCGAGCAGGTTGCTCGACTCGACGTAGAGCTTGTCCCCCTGGAGGCCGACCAGGTTGATCTCGGAGGCGCGGTCGGCGAACCAGCAGGTACCGCGCCCCTTCACCTCCATCAACGTCATCTGCTCACCGGTCAGCCGCCGGGTCACCATGCCCCGGATGCCCTCGCCGCCGCCGCTGAGCTTCTTGAAGGCCATCTCGCCGTCGTACGCGACCATCGAGCCGTTCTTCGCCTTCACGGCATCTCCGGTCATGTCGACGGCGAGCACCTTGTTGCTCTGAAGTCGGAACATCGCCACGTACGGGAAGGTATCCGCAGGCCGGGTCCTGTGGACAGGGCCCGTAGGTGGAGAAAGTCCCTGATCGCACCCTTAGGGGCCGGAGAGCGGGACCCCGGGCCAAGGGCCCCACGGCTGTTTGCCACAATGGGCGGGACGCTTGTGCGTGCGTTCACAAACCCTCTTGCCGTTCAGCCCGTCCAGCCCGTTCAGACCGCCGCGTCTCTCCCACCGAAGGTGACCCGTGGACCTCAAGACCGCCACCGCCCTCCGCCGCCTCCGCCTGGTCTCGGCACCCGAGGCGATCTCCTTCCTTCTCCTGCTGATCTGCTCGGTGCTGAAGCGGACCACGGACTTCAACGCCGTGCCGGTGATGGGCATGGTGCACGGTGTTCTCTTCATCCTGTACGTGATCTTCTGGGCCGACGCGTGGAACCGGACGAAGTGGCCGGTGAAGACCGCCGCGCTGTACTTCGTGCTCTCGGTGCTGCCCGCCGGCGGCTTCTTCGCCGACCGCAAGCTGCGGCGTGAGGCCGAGGGCGCGGTCATCGCGTCCCGGGCGCGCCAGGAAGGGGCCGTGAGCGCGTGATCGTCGCCTTTTCCGTGACGCCGCTGGGGGTCGGCGAGGACGTGGGGGAGTACGTCGCCGACGCCGTGCGGGTGGTCCGTGAGTCGGGGTTGCCCCACCGGACCGACGCGATGTTCACGTCCGTCGAGGGGGAGTGGGACGAGGTCATGGACGTCGTCCGGCGTGCGGTGGCCGCGGTCGAGCGGCGGGCGCCCCGAGTGTCCCTCGTCCTCAAGGCGGACATCCGGCCCGGGGTGACGGACGGTCTGACCTCCAAGGTCGCGACAGTGGAGCGGCATCTCGCCGAGTAGGCGTCCTCGAGAGCGGAAGTGACGACGGGAACCCTGGTCCGATGCGGGCCGGGGTTCTTTTATGCCCGCGGCTGAGGCAGATGCTGCCGCGGGCATATGCCCGTCTCGCCACCCGCCTGGACGCTCTCAGGTCGACACTGCCCCAAAGATCCATTTTTGTATGGGTATCGGGGTATCGGTTCTCCGATCAGGCCTCAATTACTGGAGGGCACTGTGCGGCCGGAGGGCTACGACTACGACTCCTACAGCCGACTCGCCGGACCGCTCACGGAGCCGTCCGGTGAGGAGTACCGGGTGCAGTACGCCTCGCTCCTCGCCCGCGAGCCCCGCCGAATACGAGCCGTCCTCCTGATGAGCCTCGCACCGCTCCTCACCGGTGCCCTGATGGTCTACCTCGTCTGGCCCACCCACTGGGTGGAACGCGAGGGCGCCCAGCGCTGGCTCATCGGTCTCGACGTCACCATGCTGATGGCGATCGGCCTGATCGAACTCTTCATGCTCGTCAACGTCGCCTCCGTCGCCCACGCCACGATGGTCGCCTGCGACCCCGTCCCCGTGTTCCCCGAACCAGGCACCCGCGTCGCCTTCCTCACCACCTACGTCCCCGGCAAGGAACCCCTCGCCATGGTCCGCGCGACCCTGGAAGGAGCCACCCGCATCCACCACACCGGAACCCTCGACGTCTGGCTCCTCGACGAGGGCGACGACGCCGAGGTCAAGGCCATGTGCGCGGAACTCGGCGTACGGCACTTCACCCGGCGCGGCATCCCCGAGTGGAACCGCGACACGGGCGTCCACAAGGCCCGCACCAAGCACGGCAACTACAACGCCTGGATCGCCATGCACGGCGACGCGTACGACTTCTTCGCGTCCGTCGACACCGACCACATCCCGATGCCCAACTACCTGGAACGGATGATGGGGTACTTCAGGGACCCCGACGTGGCCTTCGTCGTGGGCCCCCAGGTGTACGGCAACTACCACAACCCCGTCACCAAGGCCGCCGAGTCCCAGCAGTTCCTCTTCCACGCCCTCATCCAGCGCGCGGGCAACCACTATCGCGCCCCCATGTTCGTCGGCACGAACAACGTCGTACGGATCTCCGTCGTCAAGCAGATCGGCGGGCTGTACGACTCCATCACCGAGGACATGGCCACCGGCTTCGAGATCCATCAGCACCGCAACCCGGACACGAACCGCTTCTGGCAGTCCGTCTACACCCCGGACGTGCTCGCCGTCGGCGAGGGCCCCGCCTCCTGGACCGACTTCTTCACCCAGCAGATGCGCTGGTCACGCGGCACCTACGAGACCCTCATCACGCAGTACTGGAAGGCGCCCCTCAGCATGCCGCCGGGCCGGCTGCTGTCCTACACGCTCATGCTCGTGTACTACCCGATGACGGCCGTCAACTGGTTCCTCGGGATCTTCAGCTGTTTCCTCTTCCTCTGGTTCGGCGCCTCCGGCACCGAGGTCGCCGTGTCGGTCTGGATGATGCTCTACAGCGACGCCGCCGCCTGCCAGATCGGGCTGTACCTGTGGAACCGCAGGCACAACGTCTCACCCCACGAACCGGAGGGCTCGGGCGGCCTGGCCGGCATGGCGATGTCGGCCGTGTCCGCGCCGATCTACCTCAAGTCCCTCAGCGAGGCGGTCATGCGCCGCCCCAGCCGGTTCGTCGTCACGCCCAAGGGCAACGACGCCTCCCCCGACCAGCCGGCCACCTTCCGTATCCACCTCTTCTGGGCGGCCCTGCTGGCCACCTCCCTGGCCGCCTCGGTGGCCCTGGACCACACGCATGCCGCGATGCGCACCTGGGCCCTGCTCGGCATGGCCATCTCCCTGGCGCCGGCCGCGGTATGGGCCGCCACGGCCTGGAAGGACCACCGGGAGCGGCAGCGGCAGCTCACCCTCGCCGACGCGCAGGCACAGGAACAGGCACCCGGACAGCTGCAGGAGGCGGCACCCCCGCACCCGCACCCACGCGTACCCGAAGGCAACGAGCCCGCCCCCGCCCCGGCCCCCGCCCTCGCCACCGTGTCCCCCGCGGCCCCGGTCTCCGGCACCCCGACAGGAGGCAGCTAGGTCATGGCCTACCAGCTCTCGCAGAAGACCAAGAAGACCGTCCTGGGGATCGGCGGCATCGCGCTCCTGGCGGGCCTCAACGCCCCGGCCGCGCTGGACTTCGTCTCCACGCAGTACCACGAGTACAAGATCGCCCAGCCCGAGTACATGGCGAAGTACGGCTCCTGGACCCAGCTCGACATCCCGGAGAAGTACCGCACCAACGCCATCCACGCGGCCCTGCTGCACACGGGCAAGGTGCTGATCGTCGCCGGGTCGGGCAACGAGCAGCGCAAGTTCGACGCGGGCGAGTTCGACACGATCCTGTGGGACCCGGAGAAGAACACCTACAAGAAGATCCCCACCCCGGAGGACTTCTTCTGCGCCGGCCACGCCCAGCTCCCCGACGGCCGCCTGCTGGTGGCCGGCGGCACCGCCCGCTACGAACGCCTCGGCGCCGAGGTGACCCGGGCCGGCGGCGGCATGCGCGTGAAGAACGAGAGCCCCGACAAGGCGGTGTTCCTGAAGAAGGGCACCCGCTTCCGCTCACCGGCCGGCTTCGAGTACGTCACCAAGTTCGACGTCACCGTCCCGAAGGCCAAGCGCACCCAGAAGATCACGTACAACAGCCGCGGTGTGATGCAGCCCTGGAAGACCAAGGTCACCGCCAGCGAGGCCCGCGTCTGGGTGGAGGCCGTGGACGAGGGCCCCCTGTCGGCCACCCGGAAGCAGGCGCAGTACGCCGTCGTCGGCCTGACGGGCAAGGCCGGCAACAACGTGTACGGCCTGTCGGAGAAGATCAACCTCGACAAGCAGGACTTCCAGGGCATCCGCGGCGCCTACGAGTTCGACCCGAAGGCGGAGAAGTACATCCCCGTCGAGCCGATGGACAAGGCCCGCTGGTACCCGACGCTCGTCGGCCTCGACGACGGCCGGGTCCTGGCGGTGTCCGGTCTGGACGACGTCGGCATGATCGACCCGGGCGACAACGAGATCTACGACCCGGAGACCAAGAAGTGGTCCCCGGGGCCCAAGCGGTACTTCCCGACGTACCCCGCCCTGTTCCTCACCAAGGGCGGCAAGCTGTTCTACCCGGCCTCCAACGCCGGTTACGGGCCCGCCGACCGGGGCCGCGAGCCGGGCCTGTGGGACGTGGAGAAGAACACGTTCCGCAAGGTGCCGGGGCTGACGGACCTCGACCAGACCGAGACCTCGGCCTCCGTGCTGCTGCCCCCGGCGCAGGACCAGAAGGTGATGATCCTGGGCGGAGGCGGCGTCGGCGAGTCGAAGAAGGCGACCCCGCGCACGGCCGTCGTGGACCTGAACAAGGACAACCCGGCCTTCCGGGACGGTCCCGACCTGCCGCAGGGCACGCGCTACCTGAACAGCGTGATCATGCCGGACGACACCGTGTTCACGTCCAACGGCTCCAGGGACTACCGCGGCCGCAGTGCCAGCAACATCCTCAAGGCGCAGTTCTACGACCCGAAGAGCAACGCCTTCCGGGAGGCCGCCGCGCCGAGGGTGGGGCGCAACTACCACTCCGAGGCGCTGCTGCTGCCCGACGGCAGGATCGCCACCTTCGGCTCCGACCCGCTCTTCGACAACCAGCAGAACACCAAGCTGGGCCACTTCGAGCAGCGCATGGAGGTCTTCACCCCGCCCGCGCTGCACCAGAACCCCCGGAACCGCCCCGTGCTCAAGGGCGGCCCGGAGAAGCTGGACAAGGACCACAGCATCACGTTCCGTACGGACCACCCGGAACGCGTGGCCGAGGCGCGGCTGATGCGGCCCAGCGCGGTCACGCACACGACCGACGTCGAGCAGCGCTCCATCGAACTGGACATCACCAGGAAGGGCGACGCGGTGACGTTCGAGGTGCCCCGCGACCCGGCCCTGGTCCCGCCCGGCTGGTACATGCTGTTCGTGACGGACGGCGAGGGCACGCCCTCGCGGGCCAAGTGGATCCACGTGGAGTGAGCGAAGGGGGAGGGGGCGAGGGAGGGAGGGGGCCGGTTCAGTCCTCGGCGTTGCGCGCCAGCTCCAGGGCGTAGTCCGGCCACCAGCGTCCGGCGTCCGGGCCGCCCTCGCAGTCTCCGTCCGACTCGCCGGGCCGCTTGATCCACAGATAGGCGTCGAGGGTCCGTTCGCCGGTCTGGGTCGTGGGCGGGGTGCCGAGTGCCCGGCCCGGCGGGTTGCACCAGACGCCGGGCAGGGGGCCGTTGCCGTTGCGGCTGGTGTCGACGACGAAGTGCTTGCCGTCGAGGGCCTCGGCCAGCCGGACGCCGTACTCCGTGGTCTCGTCGTCGGTCTGGAAGTTGGAGACGTTGAGCGCGAAGCCGTCGGCCTGTTCGATACCGGCCCGCCGCAGCGGCTCCACCAGCTTGTCCGGCTCCCGGATCCAGTCCGCGTTGCCCGCGTCCAGGTACACCTTGGTGTTCGGCTGCTGTTTCAGCCGGGTGATCGCCTCGCTGAGCAGCTGTTCGCGCTCGGCGTGGTACTCGCCGGGCGTGCAGCCGTCCACGATGTGCGCGACCGCGTCGGGTTCCAGCACGACCAGGGCCTCCGCCTCGCCGAGGGCGTCGGCGAACTGCCCGATCCACTCCCGGTAGGCGTCCGCGTCCTCCGATCCGCCCGCCGAGTGCTGACCGCAGTCCCGGTGCGGGATGTTGTACGCGACGAAGACGGCCGTCTTCCCCTCCTCGCTCGCGGCCGAGGCCGCCGCCCGCACCGTCGGTGCCGGATCGGTCTCGCCGGGCGGCCACAGCGCGAGCGGCCGGTCGGCGATCCGCCGGATCAGCTCGGCGTCCTCCTCCCGGTCCTGCTGCTGCCAGAGCTGTGCCTGCTGGGCCGCGGGGCTCTCGGGGTCGACCCAGAAGGGGGAGCCGGCCGCGTAGCCGGCCTTCGTGGTGTCGTCGCCGGTGTCGGACGCCGTATCGGCGCGGCCGTGAGCGGACGAGCAGCCCGCAGCGAGACCGAGCGCCGCGAGTGCCGCGAGGGCGTGGTTCAGCCGTCTCATGCCGCTCCCTGTGGGGAAGGTGACGTTCGGTGATGCATCGGATGCCAATAGTTACATACTCGTATGAATCATCATCTAAAGGACATCGCCTTGCCCTGCCCCCGGATGGCGCAGCCGGGAGGCGGGCGGACCGAAGGGCGAGACGGGGCTGGCCACCATGTGACCGGCCGGTAAGGTCGGGTTCGTGCCGAAGCCGCTCAGTCTCTCCTTCGATCCGATCGCGCGCGCCGACGAACGCTGGAAGCAGCGCTGGGGAAACGTGCCGTCCATGGGTGCGATCACCTCGATCATGCGCGCCCAGCAGATCCTCCTCGCCGAGGTCGACGCGGTGGTGAAGCCGTACGGGCTGACGTTCGCGCGCTACGAGGCGCTGGTGCTGCTCACCTTCTCCAAGTCCGGCGAGCTGCCGATGTCCAAGATCGGCGAGCGGCTCATGGTGCACCCCACGTCCGTGACGAACACCGTGGACCGGCTGGTGAAGTCGGGCCTGGTCGACAAGCGGCCCAACCCCAACGACGGCCGCGGCACCCTCGCGAGCATCACCGACAAGGGCCGCGAGGTGGTCGAGGCGGCCACCCGCGACCTGATGGCGATGGACTTCGGGCTCGGGGCGTACGACGCCGAGGAGTGCGGGGAGATCTTCGCGATGCTGCGGCCGCTGCGGATCGCGGCGGGGGACTTCGAAGAGCAGTGACCCGGGGCAAGATCCCCCGGAACGGGTGGTTACGCTCGACGGCATGAAAAAGAGCGTGCTGACGCGCTACCGCGTGATGGCCTATGTCACCGGCGTGCTGCTGGTCCTGCTGACCCTGGGCATGATCGGCAAGTATGTGCTCGACCTGAACGGCGCGGCGGACTTCACGCGCGTCGTCAGCATCGCGCACGGCTGGCTGTACGTCCTGTACCTGGTCTTCGCCTTCGACCTGGGCTCCAAGGCGAAGTGGCCGGTCGGCAAGCAGGTGTGGGTGCTGCTCGCCGGGACCGTTCCGACGGCCGCGTTCTTCGTGGAGCGCAAGATCAGCCACGAGCTGGAGTCCCGGCTCGCGGAGGACTCGCCGGCGCCGGTCAAGGCGTAAAAACACCGCCGTGCGGACGAACGTGCGGCGGTCTGCCATCGACATTTACTTGGACGTCCTAGTAAATTCGAAGGTATGGACGCTGACGCCATAGAGGAAGGCCGCCGTCGCTGGCAGGCCCGGTACGACGCCGCGCGCAAGCGCGAGGCCGACTTCACCACGCTCTCCGGCGACCCCGTGGAGCCGGTGTACGGGCCGCGGCCCGGAGACAGGTACGACGGTTTTGAACGGATCGGATGGCCCGGGGAGTACCCCTACACCCGCGGCCTGTACGCGACCGGCTACCGAGGGCGTACGTGGACCATCCGGCAGTTCGCCGGGTTCGGCAACGCCGAGCAGACCAACGAGCGCTACAAGATGATCCTCGGCAACGGCGGCGGCGGGCTCTCGGTCGCCTTCGACATGCCGACGCTCATGGGCCGCGACTCCGACGACCCGCGCTCCCTGGGCGAGGTCGGGCACTGCGGGGTCGCCATCGACTCGGCCGCCGACATGGAGATCCTGTTCAAGGACATCCCGCTGGGCGACGTCACGACGTCGATGACCATCAGCGGCCCGGCCGTCCCCGTCTTCTGCATGTACCTGGTCGCCGCCGAACGCCAGGGCGTCGACCCGGCCGTCCTGAACGGCACGCTCCAGACGGACATCTTCAAGGAGTACATCGCCCAGAAGGAGTGGCTCTTCCAGCCCGAGCCGCATCTGCGGCT
Organism: Streptomyces sp. NPDC050546; assembly: GCF_044457425.1. Classification (NCBI taxonomy): domain Bacteria; kingdom Bacillati; phylum Actinomycetota; class Actinomycetes; order Kitasatosporales; family Streptomycetaceae; genus Streptomyces; species Streptomyces sp. NPDC050546. Next base: position 44,688 of record NZ_JBITGX010000013.1, on the reverse strand, counting down.
CATCGGCGACCTGATGGAGCACTGCGCGGCCGGCATCCCCGCGTACAAGCCGCTCTCCGTCTCCGGGTACCACATCCGCGAGGCCGGGGCGACGGCCGCGCAGGAGCTGGCGTACACGCTCGCGGACGGCTTCGGGTACGTGGAGCTGGGGCTGTCGCGCGGGCTCGACGTCGACGTCTTCGCCCCCGGGCTCTCCTTCTTCTTCGACGCGCACGTCGACTTCTTCGAGGAGATCGCCAAGTTCCGTGCGGCGCGCCGGATCTGGGCGCGGTGGATGCGGGACGTGTACGGCGCGAAGAGCGAGAAGGCGCAGTGGCTGCGCTTCCACACCCAGACGGCCGGGGTCTCCCTCACCGCGCAGCAGCCGTACAACAACGTCGTACGGACGGCCGTGGAGGCGCTGGCGGCCGTGCTCGGCGGGACCAACTCGCTGCACACCAACGCCCTCGACGAGACGCTCGCGCTGCCCAGCGAGCAGGCGGCGGAGATCGCGCTGCGGACGCAGCAGGTGCTGATGGAGGAGACCGGGGTCGCCAACGTGGCCGATCCGCTGGGCGGTTCCTGGTACGTCGAGCAGCTCACCGACCGGATCGAGGCCGACGCGGAGAAGATCTTCGAGCAGATAAGGGAGCGGGGGCTGCGGGCGCACCCCGACGGGCGGCACCCGATCGGGCCGATCACCTCCGGGATCCTGCGCGGGATCGAGGACGGATGGTTCACCGGGGAGATCGCGGAGTCGGCGTTCCAGTACCAGCGGGCGCTCGAGAAGGGCGACAAGCGGGTCGTCGGTGTCAACGCCCACCACGGGTCCGTGACCGGGGACCTGGAGATCCTGCGGGTCAGTCATGAGGTGGAACGGGAGCAGGTGCGGGTGCTCGGCGGGCGGAAGGCCGGGCGCGACGATGCCGCTGTGCGCAGCGCGCTGGACGGGATGCTGGCTGCTGCGCGGAGTGGCGCGAACATGATCGAGCCGATGCTGGTGGCTGTGCGGGCCGAGGCGACGCTGGGGGAGATCTGTGGGGTGCTGCGGGACGAGTGGGGGGTGTACACGGAGCCTGCGGGGTTCTGAGTGCTGGTGCTGGTGCTGGTGCTGGGGTCGGGGTGGGTGCGCAGCCCGGCGTGGCGGGGTGCCGCTGCGCCCACCCGTGCCGCCCTTAGCGGCACGATTGCCCGCAGCTAGGGAGCTTGCTTGGCCAGGCCCTGCAGCAGTACCCGTGTGAAGCCGCGGACCCATTCCTGGTCCGCCGGTTCCGCGCTGACCAGGGTGCGGTGGACCACCGCTCCCGCGACCATGTCGAAGATCAGGTCGGCCGTGCGGGCCGCCGACTCCGGGTCCGGCTCGGGGGGCAGCTCGCCTCTCGTCTGGGCCCGGGAACGGCCCTCCAGGACCAGGCGTTTCTGACGCTCGACCACCGACACGCGGATGCGTTCGCGCAGGGCGTCGTCGCGGGTGGCCTCCGAGACCACCGCCATCAGGCCGCTCTTCGCCTCCGGGCGGGCCAGGATCGTGGCGAACTGGAGGACGACGCCCTCGATGTCCGCGGCCAGCGAGCCGCTGTCCGGCAGCTCCAGTTCGTCGAAGAGCTCCGCCACCGCGTCGACGACCAGCTCGTTCTTGCCCGCCCAGCGGCGATAGAGGGTTGTCTTTGCAACCCCGGCGCGGGTCGCGACGTCTCCCAGGGTGAGTTTGGACCAGCCCAGTTCCACCAGTGCCGCCCGCGTGGCGGCCAGGATCGCGGCGTCCGCCGCGGCGCTGCGCGGGCGCCCGGTGCGGCTGGCTGGGCTGCGGCTCTGCATGCCATGACCATAACGGGCGGTTCCCGTGTGGCCGTGAGGGAGATCACCGGGGGGTGGTGGTCCGCCGGTCCGGCGCGGCGTTACGCTACGTCTCGTAGCGAAAGCCCGTGATGGACGTACTCGGGCTTCGGCGACATGGCGTGGGGTGGGGACCCGGCGCCGAACGGGACCCGACCAGCCCGGCTTTCACACCGTTTTTCACACACGCGCGCAGTACGGGGGAGGATAGACGCATGCAGCCACGGAACATGTCCATGAGCGGAGTCGTCGACCTCGCCGCGGTGAAGGCGGCCCAGGAGGCCAAGTCGAAGGCGGAGCAGGCACGTGCCCAAGCCGCCCGGGAGGGTGGTGCGGGGGCGATCTCCCCGGCCGACCTCGTCATCGACGTCGATGAGGCGGGCTTCGAGACCGAAGTCCTGCAGCGGTCCGCCGAAGTGCCCGTCGTCATCGACTTCTGGGCCGAGTGGTGTCAGCCCTGCAAGCAGCTGAGCCCGGTCCTTGAGCGGCTGGCCGTCGAGTACAACGGCCGTTTCCTGCTCGCCAAGATCGATGTCGACGCCAACCAGATGCTGATGCAGCAGTTCGGCATCCAGGGGATCCCCGCGGTGTTCGCGGTCGTCGCGGGGCAGGCGCTGCCGCTCTTCCAGGGGGCCGCGGGCGAGGAGCAGATCCGGGGCACCCTGGACCAGCTGGTACAGGTCGCCGAGCAGCGCTTCGGCCTGACCGGCCTCACCGTCGACCCCGACGCCGAGGCGGGCGGCGCCCCGGCGGCTCCCGAGCGTCCCGCCGGTCCGTACGACGCGCTCCTCGAGGCCGCCGTACAGGCGCTGGACTCGGGCGATCTTGGCGGCGCCATCCAGGCGTACAAGAACGTGCTGAACGAGGACCCGGGCAACGAGGAGGCCAAACTGGGTCTCGCCCAGGCCGAGTTGCTCCAGCGGGTGCAGGGCGTCGACCCGCAGCAGGTGCGCAGGGACGCGGCCGACAAGCCGGCCGATGTGCAGGCGCAGATCGCCGCCGCCGACCTGGATCTGGTGGGCGGCCATGTCGAGGACGCTTTCGGCCGTCTGATCGAGACGGTGCAGCGCACGGTGGGTGACGACCGGGACACCCTGCGGATGCGGCTGCTGGAGCTGTTCGAGGTGGTCGGACCCGAGGATCCGCGGGTGATCGCGGCGCGCAGGGCCCTGGCACGCGCCCTGTTCTGACCAGTCGTTAAACACGTGGGCTTGTGGTGCCCGCGTGAAAGATTTGCCCACAGAGCGTCACCGCGGCCGCGCTTTACCAAAACTTGGTAATCGCGGCCGCTGTTACTGCGAGTAAGTCGTGGACGTTGATCTGTCGGTTTCTGTCCATCGATCAACAGCTTTGTACCGCCGGTGGGGGCCACCCTGTGTCGTCGGCCGAGACCGATGGGTCGTTGTTCGGTTATACGGCCGTTACTAGCCAGTAACGAACCCCCTTGTGCGGGCGGCGAGAATGCACCACGATCGGCCACGCTCGGTCCATTCCCGTACCCCGGCAGCCGGTTGGGTCGCGGGACGTCCTGGGTCCCCACCGAGCAGAGCCGGCGGCAGTGGCGCCGGCTCTTGGACAGGGGGGTCTTCGCCCATCCGGCGAAGCCTGTCCAGCAAGGTTGTGCGTGATGCGTGTCAGGCGCGACCAGTGGTTGTCGCTCGGGGGTGATCGCCGGTGATTCGGGCGCGAGTTGCGCCGCCGAGTGCAGGCGCTCTCCTTCCCGAGGACGTAGCACTTCTCCCATCCCTGCCCGGCTGAGCCGCGATTCGGGGCGAGCCAGGACAGGAGATGTACGTCCGAGAAGGAGGAAATATGGAGTCCCAGGTGCGTGGCGGGACCAGATGGAAGCGGTTCGCTGTGGTCATGGTGCCCAGCGTCGCCGCTGCGGCATGTGTGGGTGTAGGACTCGCGCAGGGAGCGCTGGCCGCGTCGTTCAGCGTCTCCGGCCAGCAGTTCAAGGTGTCGGCCAGTCACCTGCACGGTGAGGGTTTCGCGCAGTACGGCGGAATCGACACTGTCTACACCTCGACCGAGGGCAAGGAAAAGAAGCCGGTTCCCGTCGCGATCTCGTCGTTCGACGACGCGACGATCACCAAGATGTGCCAGTCGGTCGCGACGCCGATTCCCCTCATAGGCAAGACGGTCTACCTCCGTCTTGAGGCGGGGAACGACGCCAAGAAGCCGGTCACGGCCAAGAACCTCTACATCGACGTCGCCCAGCTCGACGCCGACGCGGAGTTCAAGAACATCGACATCGGTGTCGCGGTCAAGGACAAGACCCGCGGCCCCGACGTGAAGCAGGGCGAGAACGTGCTGCCGGGCGGCTTCGCCCAGCAGGCGGAGACGGCGGACCTTACCGGCGTCAAGCAGACGGCGTGGGCGACCACCGCCGGCACGTTCAAGCTGAGCGGCCTGTCGATGAAGCTCGGCATGGACAAGGGCATGGAGTGCTACTGACAGCCTCCGTCCCACGGGTGTCCGGGGGCGGCTGACCCGTCCCCTTCGAGGGGCGGGGCGGCCGTCGCTTCCCCGCCCCTCGGGCCCGGCCCCGCGCCGGGCCACCACACAGACTTAGACTTTCCGGCTTCTCCACACGCCTACGGCCGAGCCGGTACGTACCTCCATCGGACCGAGGGAGCTGTTTTCCATGAGTGCCGAGACTCCGGTCCAGAGCGCCGGGACTTTCGCCCGGTTGCGTCGGCGATTCCGTGACTGGCGGGGCACCCGGCCGTTCTGGGCAGGCCTGTTCACCATCCTCGGCGGAGTGCCGATCGCCTACTTCCCCTACGCCACCCTCAAGTTGGGCACCATGTCGCTCACCATGGCGACCACCGCGGGTGCCGGCTCCCTCATCATCGGGGTCCTGCTGATCACACTGGGACTGACCATGTGGTTCCAGCAGACGACACGGGTCTTCGCCGGTGTCGCGGCGATCATCCTCGCCCTGGTGTCGCTGGTGGTCTCCAACATCGGGGGCTTCCTCATCGGCTTCCTGCTGGCCATGCTCGGCGGCGCACTCGCCGTCGCCTGGGTGCCGGGCAAGTCGGAGGAGACGGGGAAGGGGCCCCGGACGGCCGCTCAGGGACCGACGGGAGAAGGAGCCGTGGAGCCCTCTCCCGAGAGCCCGGCCGGTGAGACGGGCGGGACGCACCCTCCGTACGGGACCGGCGACGGCGGCCCCGCGGACGGCGTCAGGTCCGAGGCCCACAACGGGGGGTACCGTGTCGGCTGACCCCCGCGACGGTTCTCCCGCCGCCCAGGCGAAGGGGAGAACGGGGCCACGTCACGCGGCCCCCAGGAAGCCGCTCTTCACCCGGTTCCAGATGCCCGCCGGCAAGGCGATAGCCATGGCGGCGATGCCCACCGCCGTCCTCATGGGCATGGGATTCACCCCGACGCTCGCCCTCGCCGACGAGCAGCCGTCGACCTCCAACAGCCTGACGGCCGACGAGTACAAGGACTGTCTCGCGGCAATGGAGGACGACAAGGACGGTGCCTCCCCGTCGCCCTCGGCGAGCGAGAGCGAGGCCGCGGGCGACGAGGACAAGGGCACGGCCGAGCCGACTCCCTCGGCGTCCGCCGGCTCGGACGCGGGTGCGGACAAGGACGGCTCGTCCTCTTCGTCGGATTCAGGTTCCGACGACGAGGGCGACAAGACCGAGCCCACCCCGACCCCTTCGGCATCCGAGGGCACGTCGGGCGAGGACGAGGCGACGCCCAGCCCGTCGCCGTCCAAGAGCGGTGGCAACGTCCTCGAGGACATCGGCGACGCGATCGGCGGCCTCCTCACGGGCGGCAAGTCCACCGAGAGCCCGAGCCCCACGCCCTCCGCGTCCGCCTCGCCGTCCGGCGACACGAGCACGGCTGAGGACACCGAGAAGCCCTCGGACACGAGCGGGGGCGACGCGTCCGACGCCGTCAAGAAGACGACCGACACGGTCGAGGACACCGTCAAGGACACGACGGACGAGGCGTCGAAGGCGGCCGGGGACACGACCGACGCCGTCGAGAAGGCGGCCGAGAAGGCCGAGGACGCGGCAGGGAAGGCCACCGCCTCCCCCAGCCCGTCCGAGAGCCCCTCCGTGGACCCCGAGGACTGCCCGGCCGCCACGGACGCCGAGGGAGGCGTCGACAACGAGCTCCTCGTCCCCGACGAGCCCTGGCGCCTGGAGGCCAGCTCGCTGACGCTGAAGGGTGCCGACTACCAGGGCATCGTCGAGGTGAAGACCGCGAGCGGCGCCACCAAGAAGGTCCTGAAGTACGTCATCAGCGACGGCACCGACATCGGGGACCTGCACCAGCTCGTCACGGACAAGGCGTCCGGCAAGACCCACCACGTCCAGGCGGCGAAGGGGTCGACGTCCACGATCACCGACGGCAAGACGGTGATGTACACGGAGAAGATCTCGGGCAACCTGCTCGGCCTGATCCCGATCACCTTCGACCCGGAGCACCCGCCGCCCCTGAACATCCCGCTGATCTACTTCACCAACGTGAAGGTCGTCCAGGCGGGCCAGTTCGGCGGCACACTGACCGTGCCGGGGCTGAGTCAGTACGTGACCGACTGATCCGGACTTCTCCCGGAGCCGCGAAAGGACTGTGCCCCGCCGGGTTCGACCCGGCGGGGCACAGTCCTGTCCTCTGAGGTCAGTCGTCCTCGCCCTCGACCGCCTCCTCGTCGTAGAAGCTCGGCAGGACATCGGTCTCCATGCCGTACTCGCCGAAGAGGTCGACCAGCGCTCTGGTCATGGCGTCCAGGCCGCCTTCACGGACGACCATGAGGTCGGGGATGTGGACGTACAGACCGCCGGCGTTCTCGCCGGTGGTGGAACGGCGGTCCATCACCTCGACGATCTTCCGGGGAGTCATGAGGCTGACGGTCCAACTCTTGCCCCCGGGGGCGCGGATGATCGCGTCGATGTCCTCGACGGTGTCGGCGTCATCCTCCAGAGCGAGGATGTACGTGACGGAGAAGTCGGCCGTCTCGACGACAACCAGAGGGTTATGAGCCATAGATCTTCATCAACTCCGCGATGGCCTTCGGCTCGTTGAGCGGTAGAGGGATTTCCAGTGGCGGGGCCACGTACGAGACGCGAGGGCGCCCCCTGGATCGCAGGGGGCGCCCTCGGGGCCGTTCAGGGGCCTGTACGGGCCTGTACGGGTCTTTGTGGGTCAGGACTTGGCTTCGCCCAGGTGGTGGACGCGGACCATGTTGGTGGTGCCGGGGACGCCGGGGGGCGAACCGGCGGTGATGACCACGATGTCGCCGTCGTTGAAGCGGTTCAGCTTGACCAGCTCCTGCTCCACCAGGTCGACCATCTCGTCGGTGCTGTTCACGAACGGCACCACGTACGGCTCCACGCCCCAGCTCAGCGCCATCTGGTTGCGGGTGCCCTCGTCGGTGGTGAAGGCGATGATCGGCTGCTGGGCGCGGTAGCGGGACAGCCGGCGGGCGGTGTCGCCGGACTGGGTGAAGGCCACCAGACCCCGGCCGCCGAGGAAGTCGGCGATCTCGCACGCGGCACGGGCCACCGAACCGCCCTGGGTGCGCGGCTTCTTGCCCGGGACGAGCGGCTGCAGGCCCTTGGACATCAGCTCCTGCTCGGCCGCGGTGACGATCTTCGACATCGTCTTGACCGTCTCGATCGGGTACGCGCCGACGGAGGACTCCGCCGAGAGCATGACCGCGTCGGCGCCGTCCAGGATCGCGTTGGCCACGTCAGAGGCCTCGGCGCGGGTCGGACGGGAGTTGGTGATCATCGACTCCATCATCTGGGTCGCCACGATCACCGGCTTGGCGTTGCGCCGGCAGAGCTCGATCAGGCGCTTCTGCACCATCGGGACCTTCTCGAGCGGGTACTCGACGGCGAGGTCACCACGGGCGACCATCACACCGTCGAACGCCATCACGACGTCCTCCATGTTCTGCACCGCCTGCGGCTTCTCCACCTTGGCGACGACCGGGACGCGGCGTCCCTCCTCGTCCATGATGCGGTGCACGTCCTGGACGTCCTTGGCGTCGCGGACGAAGGACAGCGCGACCAGGTCGCAGCCCATGCGCAGCGCGAAGCGGAGGTCTTCGATGTCCTTCTCGGACAGGGCCGGCACGTTGACGGCCGCGCCGGGCAGGTTGATGCCCTTGTGGTCGGAGATGACGCCGCCCTCGATGACGATCGTCTTCACCTTGGGGCCTTCGACCTCGGTGACCTTCAGCTCGACGTTGCCGTCGTTGATCAGGACCTGGTCGCCCTTGGTCACGTCGCCGGGCAGACCCTTGTAGGTCGTCCCGCAGATCGTCTTGTCGCCCGGGACGTCCTCGGTGGTGATGGTGAACTCGTCACCGCGCACCAGCTCCACGGGGCCTTCGGCGAAGGTCTCCAGACGGATCTTCGGGCCCTGGAGGTCGGCGAGGACACCGATGGCCCGGCCGGTCTCCTTGGCGGCGGCACGGACCCGGTCGTACCGGCCCTGGTGCTCGGCGTGCGAGCCGTGGCTGAAGTTGAAGCGGGCCACGTTCATACCGGCTTCGATCAACGCGACAAGCTGCTCGTGGGAGTCGACCGCGGGGCCGAGAGTACAGACGATTTTCGAACGGCGCATGGGGGCGATCCTATCGGTTTGTTTCGCAACGGAATATTCCGTCTGGCGGAAAATACAAAAGGGCGGGATGCCGCTCAGGTGTGATTCCCCGAACCAATTACCAGCGCGTAGGTCTGTGTCGCGATCTCCAATTCCTCGTCAGTGGGTACGACCGCCACCGCCACCCGGGCGCCGTCGGGCGAGACCAGCCGCGCCTCGTCGCCGCGCACGGCGTTGCGCTCGCCGTCCACCACCAGGCCCAGCTCCTCCAGGCCCGCCAGGGCGGCCTCCCGTACGGGAGCCGCGTTCTCGCCGACACCGGCGGTGAAGGCGACCGCGTCCACCCGTCCGAGCACGGCGTAATAGGCGCCGATGTACTTCTTCAGGCGGTGAATGTAGATGTCGAACGCCAGCTCCGCCTGCTCGTCTCCCTCGTCGACGCGACGGCGGATCTCCCGCATGTCGTTGTCGCCGCACAGACCGATCAGACCGCTCTTCTTGTTGAGAAGAGTGTCGATCTCGTCCGCGGACATTCCACCAACACGCATCAAATGGAAGATGACGGCCGGGTCCATGTCTCCGGAGCGCGTACCCATCACGAGCCCCTCCAAAGGCGTCAGCCCCATGGAGGTGTCCACGCACTTACCGCCCCGCACGGCCGAGGCCGACGCCCCGTTGCCCAGGTGCAGCACGATCACGTTGACGTCCTCCGGCGTCTTGCCCAGCAGCCCGGCGGTGGCCCGGGAGACATAGGCGTGCGAGGTGCCGTGGAAGCCGTAGCGGCGGATGCGGTGCTCGTCGGCCGTTCGTACGTCGATCGCGTAGCGGGCGGCCGACTCCGGCATGGTCGTGTGGAACGCGGTGTCGAAGACGGCGACCTGCGGCAGGTCGGGCCGCAGCGCCCGGGCCGTGCGGATGCCGGTGAGGTTGGCCGGGTTGTGCAGCGGGGCCACGGGGATGAGCCGCTCGATCTCTCCGAGCACGGCGTCGTCGACGACCGTCGGCTCGGTGAAGTGCTTCCCGCCGTGCACCACCCGGTGCCCGATCGCGGCCAGTTCGGGCGAGTCCAGACCGAGGCCGTCCTTGGCGAGCTCCTCGGCCACGGCCTTCAGCGCCGCGTCGTGGTCGGCGATCGCTCCGCCGCGCTCCCGGCTCTCGCCGTCGGCCGGGGTGTGCTTGAGCCGGGAGGTCTGCTCGCCGATGCGTTCGACAAGACCCACCGCCAGCCGGCTGCTGTCGCCCATGTCGAGCAGTTGGTATTTCAGCGACGAGGAGCCGGAGTTGAGGACGAGGACACGGGTGGCGCTCACTGGGCGGTTGCCTTCTCGCTCGGGGACGGGGCCGGGGACTGGGCCTGGATCGCCGTGATGGCGACGGTGTTGACGATGTCCTGGACGAGGGCGCCCCGGGACAGGTCGTTGACCGGCTTGCGCAGGCCCTGGAGCACCGGGCCGACGGCGATCGCGCCCGCCGAGCGCTGCACGGCCTTGTAGGTGTTGTTGCCGGTGTTCAGGTCGGGGAAGATCAGCACGGTCGCCTGCCCGGCGACCTCGGAGCCGGGCAGCTTGGTCGCCGCGACCGAAGGCTCCACGGCGGCGTCGTACTGGATCGGGCCCTCGATCTTCAGGTCGGGGCGGCGGGCGCGGACCAGCTCGGTGGCCTCGCGGACCTTGTCCACGTCCGCGCCGGAGCCGGAGGTGCCGGTGGAGTACGACAGCATCGCGATGCGCGGCTCCACGCCGAACTGCTCCGCAGTCGTCGCCGACTGCATGGCGATGTCCGCGAGCTGCTCGGCGTTCGGGTCGGGGTTGACCGCGCAGTCGCCGTAGACGAGGACCTTGTCGGCCAGGCACATGAAGAACACGGACGAGACGATGTCCGCCTCCGGCCTCGTCTTGATGATCTCGAAGGCCGGGCGGATGGTCGCGGCCGTGGAGTGCACCGAGCCCGAGACCATGCCGTCGGCGAGGCCCTCCTGGACCATCAGCGTGCCGAAGTAGTTGACGTCGGAGACCACGTCGTACGCCAGCTCCACGGTGACGCCCCGGTGGGCGCGCAGGGCCGCGTACTGCTCGGCGAACGCGTCGCGCAGATCGGATTCGGCCGGGTCGATCAGCTGGGACTCGCCGAGGTCGATGCCCAGGTCGGCGGCCTTCTTGCGGATCCGGTCGACCGGGCCGAGGAGGGTCAGCTCACACACGCCCCGGCGCAGCAGCACCTCGGCGGCGTGCAGCACACGCTCCTCGGTGCCCTCGGGCAGCACCACGCGGCGCAGGTCGGAGCGGGCCTGCTCCAGCAGCGTGTGCTCGAACATCATCGGTGTGACGCGGTCGCTGCTGGGCGCGGAGACCCGGTTCGAGAGTTCGGCGGTGTCGGCGTACCGCTCGAAGAGGCCGAGTGCCCGCTCCGCCTTGCGCGGGGTGGCCGCGTTCAGCTTGCCCTCCAGGGAGAACAGCTGCTCGGCGGTGGGGAAGCTGGTGCCGGCCACCGACAGCACCGGGGTACCGGGTGCCAGGCGGTCGGCGAGGGTGAGGATGTTGTCTCCGGGCACCTCGTCCAGGGTGAGCAGCACACCGGCTATCGGCGGGGTGCCGGCGCTGTGCGCGGCGAGGGCGCCGACGACCAGGTCGGCCCGGTCGCCCGGGGTGACGACGAGGCAGCCCGGGGTCAGGGCGCCCAGGAAGTTCGGCAGCATCGCACCGCCGAAGACGAAGCCGAGCACGTCCCGGGCGAGCCCCGAGTCGTCGCCGAGCACCACCTTGCCGCCGAGGGCGTGGCTGATCTGGGAGACGGTGGGGGCGGACAGCGCGGGCTCGTCGGGCAGGACGTAACAGGGCGCGGGGAGCCGGGAGTCGAGCCGGCGGGCGATCTCGTCGCGGTCCTCGCGGGCCACCCGGTTGGTGACCATGGCCAGGACGTCGCAGCCCAGCGTGTCGTAGGCCCGGTAGGCGTTGCGCGTCTCGGCGAGCACCGACTCGACGGTCTGCTTGCGGCCGCCCACGACCGGGATCACGGACGCGCCGAACTCGTTCGCGAGCCGGGCGTTGAGCGACAGCTCGTCCGGGAGCTGCGTGTCGGCGAAGTCGGTGCCGAGGACCAGGACCACGTCGTACTCGCGGGCCACCAGGTGGAACCGTTCGACGAGCGTGGACACCAGCTCGTCCGTGCCGGCCTCGGCCTGCAGGGCGGACGCCTCGTGGTAGTCCATGCCGTAGACGGTCGCCGCGTCCTGGGCGAGCCGGTAGCGGGCGCGCAGCAGCTCGAAGAGGCGGTCGGGCCCGTCGTGGACGAGAGGCCGGAAGACGCCGACCCGGTCGACCTGCCGGGTGAGGAGCTCCATGACCCCCAGTTCGACGACCTGGCGGCCGTCGCCTCGGTCGATGCCGGTCACGTACACGCTGCGGGTCACGCGCGCTCTCCGTTTCGTCTCGGTGGCATGTCTCTGTGCGGGATGCTTCTGTTCGGGATGCTTCTGCTCCGGAATGTCTCTGTCCGGGATGTCTCTGTGGGGCGTCGAAAAATCGCCTATCGAGGTGAGCGGAACCGCCTTGACAATACCTCCGTCGATGGATAAGGCGCCCGTCAGAGTCGGGTACCCCGCCGGGCCGGGGAGCGTGAAACAATCGGCAGAGGCTCACCGGTGTCAACAGCGAGCAGGAGACACAGCACGATGCGTATCGGAGTTCTCACCGCAGGCGGCGACTGCCCCGGCCTGAACGCCGTGATCCGGTCGGTCGTGCACCGGGCGGTCGACAACTACGGCGACGAGGTCATCGGCTTCGAGGACGGCTACTCGGGCCTGCTGGACGGCCGCTACCGCGCCCTCGACCTGAACGCGGTCAGCGGCATCCTGGCCCGCGGCGGCACCATACTGGGATCGTCCAGGCTGGAGCGCGACCGGCTCCGCGAGGCCTGCGAGAACGCCTCCGACATGATCCACGAGTTCGGCATCGACGCGCTGATCCCGATCGGCGGCGAGGGCACGCTGACGGCCGCGCGCATGCTGAGCGACGCGGGCCTGCCCGTCGTGGGCGTCCCGAAGACGATCGACAACGACATCTCCTCCACGGACCGCACCTTCGGCTTCGACACGGCCGTGGGGGTCGCCACCGAGGCGATGGACCGTCTGAAGACGACCGCCGAGTCCCACCAGCGGGTGATGGTGGTGGAGGTCATGGGCCGGCACGCCGGATGGATCGCGCTGGAGTCCGGCATGGCGGCGGGCGCGCACGGCATCTGTCTGCCGGAGCGTCCGTTCGATCCGGCCGATCTCGTCAAGATGGTCGAGGAGCGCTTCGCCCGCGGTAAGAAGTTCGCGGTCATCGCCGTCGCCGAGGGCGCCCACCCCGCGGACGGCACCATGGACTATGGCAAGGGCGCGATCGACAAGTTCGGCCACGAGCGCTTCCAGGGCATCGGCGCGGCACTCGCCCATGAGCTGGAGCGGCGGCTCGGCAAGGAGGCCAAGCCGGTCATTCTCGGCCACGTCCAGCGCGGCGGCTCACCGACCGCCTACGACCGGGTGCTCGCCACCCGGTTCGGCTGGCACGCGGTGGAGGCGGCGCACCAGGGGCGGTTCGGCCGGATGACCGCGCTGCGCGGGACGGACATCGTGATGGTGCCGCTGGCGGAGGCCGTGACCGAGCTGAAGACGGTGCCGAAGGACCGGATGGACGAGGCCGAGTCGGTGTTCTAGGCGTTTCGTACGTTCCCCAGACGTTCTGGGCCACGTTCTAGGCCGGGCTCTCCTGGATTCTCGTCCAGAAGTGCTCGACGATCCCGTCCAGGAAGTCGCGGGCGGTGCCGCCCGCGTCGCCGCTGCCGCCGCCCCAGCTCAGGGTGGCGGCCATATGGCCCTGGTAGTCCTCGTGCAGTGCCCGCAGGGCGCCCTCCAGGAACGGCCGGTCCAGGGGTACGAGTTTGGCCACCGGGCGCACATAGGCCTGCCAGCGCGTGCTGACCGCGCTGCGCAGCAGTTCGCCGAGCTTGGCGTTCCGGCCCGTGACGGTGACGAAGTCGCGCAGGCACAGGCCGAGCACGTCGGCGAGGGCGCCGGACTGGCGCTCCGTGCCGCGCCAGGTGTCGGTCTCCTCCATGCGGAGATACGCGTGGACCTCGTGGCCCACGGCCCGGGCCACGTCCTCGGGGGCGAGGCAGCGGGCGATGCGGTGCTCGCGCAGGGTGCGTGGTCTGCCGATGAGTTCGCCGGGTGAGCACCACAACACGCCTGCCAGGGCGGTGAGTTCGGAGTTGGACGGGGCCGCGGTCCCGCGCTCCCAGTCGATGACGTGGTCCGGGGTGACGCGGGGGTGTCCGTAGGAGACACGCATGCCGTGGGCGACGTGCTCGGGTGTCATGCCGAGGGCCGCGCGCAGGCGGCGGGCGGCGGGGGCGTTGAAGGGCGGGGCCGCCGGGGCGGACTGGGGACGGGGAGTGGGGGTGGTCTGGCTCGGGCGGGCTGAAGGTCGGCGCACGCGCCACAAGCTAGGGGGACGGGGGTGCGCTGACTACGGTCTGTTCGGCCAGGATCACGGATTGTAGGAAACTACGGCTACCGGTGGGTTCGGTGGCGGCCGGAGATCGGCTTGCCGGTCGGGGCGGGTTGGGGGTAGGGATGACCCCGGGCCCGATGATCATGGGTCCGGAAAGGCAGTGACTCACGTGAACGGCAAGCTCAACGGGCATATTCGCGAGCGACTTCTCGCGCCGAACTTCTGGCATCTCGCGACGGTCGGGGCCGACGGGGCGCCTCAGGTGTCGCCCATGTGGGCGGACATCGAAGACGAGTACGTCATGGTCAACACCTCGATCGGGCGGGTGAAGGAGGAGAATCTGCGGCGCAATCCGTACGTTTCGCTGTCCCACCACGACCCGGAGAACCCGTACGACCGGGCCGAGATCCGGGGGAAGGTCGTCCGGTTCGTGGAGGGCGAGGAGGCGGAGCGGGGCATGGACCGGCTGACGCGCAAGTACCTCGGGCAGGACCGGTATCCGTGGATGCTGCCCGGCGAGCGCCGGGTGATGCTGCTGATCGAGCCGACGCGGGTGCGGACGCTCGAAGGCGTGGAGCCGTTCCGGGCGGGGGTCCTGCCGGACGGGGCGACCGGCTGAGGAAGCCTTCGCGAGATTCCTGAAGCGTCGTGCGCGGGCCGTGGTCGGGCAGTCCCGACCACGGCCTTCCGCGCTTCAGCGCCAGTCCGGTACGCCCGAGGCCGGGGGCAGCCGGGACTCGATCCTCGCCCGGATGTCGCTCATCACGGAGACGATGCGGGTCTCGTGCTCCGGGGTCAGCCGGGCCACCGGGACCGAGCAGCTGATCGCGTCGACCGCCGGTGTTCCGCAGCGCAGGGCGAAGCCGAAGCCGGCGATGCCCGGCACCGTCTCCTCGCGGTCGATGGAGTAGCCGCGCTCGCGCACCCGGGCCAGGTCGGCGAGCAGGGCGGCGCGGTCGGTGTGCGTGTTCTCGGTGAGGCCCGCCAACGGGCCTTTGCCCAGGGGTAGTTCGTCGTCGGCGCGCTCGGCGAGCAGCGCCTTGCCCAGCGCGCCGGCGTGGGCCGGGACCCGGCGGCCGACCCGGCTGATGGTGCGCAGGTACTCGTGGGACTCGCGGGTGGCGAGGTAGACGACGTCCCGGCCGTCGAGCCGCGCCATGTGGATCGTCTCGCCGAGCGCGTCCGACGCCTCGTCCAGGTAGGGCCGGACCACCCGGATGCCGCGGTCCCCGTCGAGATAGCCGGTGCCGGTGAGCAGTGCGCGGATCCCGATGCCGTAGAGGGAGCCGGTGGCGTCGGTGCGCACCCAGCCGGAGTCGACGAGCGTCTGGAGCAGCTGGTACATGCTGCTGCGCGGCACGTCCAGGTCCTCCGCGAGCTGGTCGAGGCGTGAGGGCTGCTCGCCCCGCTCCGCGAGCAGTTCCAGCAGCGCGACGGTTCTGGCCGCCGACTTCACGCCGCGGACGCCTCTGCTCTCCTGCATGGGCCCCATCGTAGGTCCGCGTCGCCGCGCCGATCGCGCACATCAATCTGTGATCGCCCGGGCCATTGACCCACCCCGTTCACGCACTTAGCCTCCATCTGCATACGTGGACGCCATCTGCATACAGGGATGAGAACCTCGGCGGTTCAAGGCGCCCAACAGTTCAGAGCTCCCACCAGTTCAAAGGGGAACTGCCTTGCCTCTGCTCGTCGTCGGGATCAGCGTCGTGGTCCTGCTCCTGCTCATGACCCGGCTGAGAATGAACGGCTTCGCGGCCCTGCTGCTCGTCGCGGTGGGTGTCGCGCTGGTCCGTGGCATTCCGGTGGCGACCATCCCGGACGTCCTCTCCGAGGGCATCGGGGACCAGATCGGCGACACCATGCTGACCATCGGACTCGGAGCCATGGTCGGCCGGGTGATGGGGGACTCGGGCGCCGCACAGCGCATAGCCGGCAAGCTCCTCGACGCCTTCGGCCCGCGCTGGGTCCAGGTGGCCATGGTGGTCACGTCCATGCTCATCGGCGTGACCATGTTCTACGAGGTCGCGTTCGTCATCATCGTGCCCATCGCGTTCACGCTGGTCCGGGTGACCGGCGCGAAGCTGCTGTGGGTCGGGCTGCCGATGTCCATCGCCCTGTCCACCATGCACAGCTTCCTGCCGCCGCACCCCGGCCCCACCGCCGTCGCCGCGACCTTCCACGCCTCCGTCGGGCTGACGCTGTTCTACGGCCTGTTCATCGCCGTACCCGCGGGGGCGCTCATCGCCCTGACCTGGCCGCGTCTCCCGTTCGTCGCCCGGATGACGCCCACGATCCCCAAGGGGCTGGTCAGCGAGCGCGAGTTCAGTGAGGAGGAGATGCCGGGGCTCGGGTGGTCGCTGTTCGTGGCGCTGTTCCCCGTGGTGCTGATCGTGGCCGCGGCCGTGACCGACATGGCGGCTTCGGGGGACAGCCCGTACCTGCACGTCGTCGCCTTCGTCGGCTCCGCGCCGATCGCCCTGCTGCTGACCCTGTGCCTGGCGATCTGGGTGTTCGGACCGCGGATCGGGCGGAGCCTGAGCGATGTCGGCGCCTCCTGTTCGTCGGCGGCCCAGGCCATGGCGATGATCCTGCTGGTCATCGGTGCGGGCGGGGCCTTCAAGAACGTCCTCGTCGAGGGCGGTATCTCCGACTACATCAAGGACGTCACCGACGGCTGGTCCGTCTCGCCGATCGTCCTCGCCTGGCTCGTCGCCGTCATCCTCCGCATCGCGCTCGGCTCGGCCACGGTCGCCGTCGTCACGGCCTCCGGTGTCGCGCTGCCGCTGCTGGCGGGGGGCGGGGTGCACCCGGAGGTGATGGTGCTCGCCGTGGCGTGTGGCTCCATCGCGTTCTCGCACGTGAACGACCCCGGGTTCTGGCTGTTCAAGGAGTACTTCAACCTGTCCGTCGTCGAGGCGATCAAGGTGCGCACGTCCTATACGACGGTGCTTGCCGTGCTCGGGCTGGGGGGTGTGCTCGCGGTCGAGTGGGCGCTGGACGTTCTTGGGTTGTAGACCGATTCATCCACTAGTCAAGGGACTTGGACCAGCATGAGCAGCAGCCAGCCGACCGTTACCGGGTTCGCCGTCTACCCCGTCGCCGGGCGGGACAGCATGGAACTGAACCTCTCCGGTGCGCACGGGCCGTACTTCACCCGCAACATCGTCGTACTCACCGATTCCGAGGGGCGCACAGGGCTGGGGGAGGTGCCCGGCGGGGAGAAGATCACGCGGACGCTGCGGGACGCCGAGTCGCTCGTCGTCGGGGCCAGGGTGGGGGACTACCAGCGGGTGCTGCGGGAGATCGGGGAGCGGTTCGCGGACCGGGACGCGGGTGGGCGGGGTGCGCAGACCTTCGATCTGCGGACCACGGTTCATACGGTGACCGCGGTGGAGTCGGCGTTGCTCGATCTGCTCGGGCAGCATCTCGATGTGCCCGTCGCCGCGCTGCTGGGGGATGGGCAGCAGCGGGATTCCGTGCGGGTGCTGGGCTATCTCTTCTACGTGGGTGATCCGGACCGGACCGACCTGGAGTACGTGCGGGAGCCGGACTCGGACGTGGAGTGGTACCGGGTGCGGCACGAGGAGGCGCTGTCGCCGGAGGCGGTCGTGCGGCAGGCGGAGGCGGCGTACGACCTGTACGGGTTCCGGGACTTCAAGCTCAAGGGGGGTGTGCTGGAGGGGGCGGAGGAGGTCGCGGCGGTGCGGGCGCTGAAGGCACGGTTTCCCGAGGCACGGGTCACGCTCGATCCGAACGGGGCGTGGTCGTTGCGGGAGGCGGTCGAGCTGTGCCGGCCGCTGGTGGGGACGCTGGCGTATGCCGAGGATCCGTGTGGCGCGGAGGGGGGCTACTCCGGGCGGGAGGTGCTCGCGGAGTTCCGGCGGGCCACGGGGTTGCCCACGGCGACGAACATGATCGCCACGGACTGGCGGCAGATGGCGCATGCGCTGGCTCTGCAGTCGGTGTCCATTCCGCTGGCCGATCCGCACTTCTGGACCATGCGGGGGTCGGTGCGGGTGGCGCAGTTGTGCAACGCGATGGGGTTGACGTGGGGGTGCCACTCGAACAACCACTTCGACATCTCGCTGGCGATGGTGACGCACTGCGGGGCCGCGGCTCCGGGGGAGTACAACGCGCTGGACACGCACTGGATCTGGCAGGAGGGGCTGGAGCGGCTCACTGTCTCTCCGCCGCGCATCGTGGGCGGGGAGGTCGCGGTTCCGGACGCTCCGGGGCTGGGGGTGCGGCTCGACATGGACCGGCTTCTCGCGGCGCACGAGCTGTACCGGGAGAAGGGGCTGGGGGCGCGGGACGATGCGGTGGGGATGCGGTATCTGGTCCCGGGGTGGGAGTTCGACGGGAAGCGGCCGTGTCTGGTGCGGTAGTCGCCATCTCGCCGGGTGGTGGGTCGGGGCCGCGTCGGGGGGTGTCCGTCCTCGGATCGGCGCGATGGGGTTGCGAACCGGCTCACTGTCCGTTGACGCGCCAACCACTGCGGGCGAACACCCCCCGACACGTCCCCTTGCGTAGTCCCCCCAGCTGCGGGCATGCGTGCCGCTAAGGGCGGCACGGGTGGGCGGTGGGGGTCCCCCCGCTCGAGCGAAGCCGAGAGTGGGGGAGGCACCTCGTCGCGCCGAGCTGCGCAACGCCCCGCCCCCAGCACCGACGCCGCGCACCTCATGGCGCCGAGCTGCGGAACACCCCGCCCCCAGCCCCGACGCGTTCAGCCCTTCACCGCCCCGCCCAGGGCGAAGCCTCCTCCCAGGCGGCGGGAGATCAGTACGTACAGGAGGATGACCGGCGTCGAGTAGATGATGGAGAACGCGGCCAGCTGGCCGTACGCCACCATGCCCCGGTTGCCGAAGAAGTCGTTGATGCTGACGGACGCCGGCATCTGGTCGGGGGTGAGCAGGAGCATGAAGGGGACGAAGAAGTTGCCCCACATCATGACGAAGGAGAAGACCGTCACGACGGCCACGCCGGGGCCCATGAGGGGCAGGACGATGCGGACCAGGGACTGGAACGCCGACGCCCCGTCCGTCCACGCCGCCTCCTCCAGTTCCTTCGGTACGCCGTCCATGAAGTTCTTCATCAGCCAGATGGCGAAGGGGAGTTGGGACGCGGCGAAGAAGAAGATCGTGCCCTGTGTGGTGTCGATCAGGTCCACTTGGACGAAGAGGGCGTAGACCGGGACCATGATCGCCGTGATGGGCAGGCTGGTGGCGAAGAGGATCGTCAGCAGGAACGGGCGGTTGAAGCGGGAGCGGAAGCGGGAGAGCGGGTAGGCCGCGAGGGCGGCTGAGGCCACCGTGAGCAGGGTCGCGCCGCCGCACAGGATCAGGCTGTTGAGGAGGGGGGTGAAGGTGATCTCGGGGGTCAGGATCGCGTCGAAGTTGTCCAGGGTGAGGCCGTCGGGAGCCTTCACCCGGAGGCCGGCGTCGGGGTCGAGGGCGGACAGGACCACCCAGGCCAGGGGGAGCACGAAGGCCGCGGCGACCACCAGGAGCCCCGCGTCGGCCGCCAGGCGGCGGGTCGTGCGGCGGGAGGAGAGGGTGTGGGCCATGCCCGGTCAGACCTCCGTCCGTAGCAGGCGCAGGTAGACGAGAGAGAAGAGGGAGCCGACCAGGAGGAGCAGCAGGGCCACCGCGGTGCCGTAGCCGATCAGGCTGTTCTGGAAGGCCTGTTCGTACATGAACAGGGGCAGTGTCTGGCTTCTGCCGCCCGGGCCGCCTCGCGTCATCACCCAGATCAGGCCGAAGACCGAGAGGGTCTGGAGGGTGTTGAGCATCAGGTTGGTGCCGATGGAGCGGCGGATCATCGGGAGGGTGATGTGCCAGAGACGGCGCCAGCCGCCCGCGCCGTCGACCTCGGCCGCCTCGGTGATCTCCTTCGGGATCTCGTTCAGGGCCGCCGAGTAGACCAGCATGGAGAAGGCCGTACCGCGCCAGACGTTCGCGAACGACACCGCCAGGATCGGGAGCGTGAACAGCCAGTTCTGGGAGGGCAGGTGCAGCCAGTCCAGGATGGCGTTGAGGGTGCCCTCGCGGCGGAAGAAGGCGTAGAGCAGGAAGCCCGCCACGACCTCCGGCAGCACCCAGGCCGTGACGACGATGCCGCCGGTGAGGGTGCGGACCGGTTTCGACGCGCGCTGCATCAGTGCCGCCAGGGCCAGGCCCAGCGTGTTCTGTCCGATGAGGGAGGACAGGACGGTGAACACCAGGGTCAGCCATACGGCGTTCAGGAACGCCTCGTCCCCGAAGGCCCGGGTGAAGTTGTCGAGGCCGACGAACGACTCCTGGGCCTGGCCGGTCAGTTGGAGGTCGGTGAAGGCGATGTAGACGCAGTAGGCGATCGGGCCGGCCAGGAAGAGGAGGAGCAGGACGACCGCGGGGGTCAGGGGGAGGAGCCGCACCGGCAGGCGGGGGCCGCGCGCTGCCGGGTGCGTGTCCTTGGCGGTTTCGGTGAGCCGGGGGCGGGGGGCCGTGGCGGTCATCGGGTCACTTCTCGGCCACCTGGTTGTCCGTCGCGTCCCTGAGCGCGTCCGTGTAGGCGCTCGTCGCCTCGTCCACCGACGTGTCGCCCGTCGTGACGCCCTCCATCGCCTCCTGGACGGCCACCGAGACCTTGGGGTAGGCCGGGTAGGCGGGGCGGTAGTGAGTGTTCGCCACGAGGTCCGTGAAGAACTTGGTGCCGGGCTGGGCCGTGGCGTACGCCGGGTCCTTCGCCACGTCCTCGCGGACCGCGATGCCGGAGTTGGCGACGTACCACTTCTGCGCGTTGGCCTTGGTCTGCATCGTCTTGATGAACTCGAACGCCAGGTCCGGGTTGCCCGCCTTGGCCGGGATCGACCAGGTCCAGCCGCCGGACATGCTCACCTTGCCGGGCGCCTGGCCGTTCTGGGTCGGCATGGCGGCCAGGCCCAGCTTCTGAGACCACTCGGGCCACTCGTGGCCGCTGCCGGGCAGCCAGTCCTGCGGCAGCCAGGAGCCGTCGAGGGCGATGCCGAGCTTGCCCTGCGGGAGCCACTCGCCGCGGACCCGGGTCATGACGTTCGGGTCGAGCGCGTCGGAGACGTCCGGGCCGAGTTTCTCCTTGTAGACCGTCTCGACGAAGGAGAGCGCGTCTTTGAAGGCCTGGCCGCCGGCGATCCACTTCTTGCTCGTCTTGTCGTAGAGGGGGTCCGTGGTGCCGTCGTTCGTGCCGTAGAGCAGCATCTCGAAGGTCTGCATGGTGGCGGCCTCGCCGACCGGCTTGCCCGTGTAGACGTTGAGGGGGATCGTGTCGGGGACCTCGCGTTTGATGGTGCGGGCGGCTGTGAGGATGTCGTTCCAGGTCTTCGGCTGCCAGGTGGCGGGGAGGCCCGCCTTCTTGAAGATGTCCTTGTCGAACCAGAGGCCGCGGGTGTCCGTGCCGTCGGGGACGCCGTACGTCTTGCCGTCCTCGCCCTTGGCCGCCGCCTTCGCGGTGTCGATGAACTTGTTCCAGTCCGGCCACTTGGCGAGATAGGGGTCGAGGGGCTTGAGATAGCCGCTGGTGATGTCCGAGTTGATGAGGAACGTGTCCTCGTACACCAGGTCGGGGGCGGTCTTGGGGGAGCGGAGCATCTGCTGGAGCTTGGTGTAGTACTCCGAGTCCGGGGCCTTGATCGGGACGAGCTCGACCTTCTTGCCCGGGTGGGCCTTCTCGAACTGCTTCCTGATGTCCGCGAGATAGGTGTCCATCACCTTGATGGAGTTGTCCGTGGACTGTTTGAAGGAGATCTTCACGGTGTCCGGGTCGCTGCCGGAGCCCCCGCCGCAGGCGGTGAGGGCGGACGCGGCGAGGGCCAGGGCGACGAGGGGGGTGAGAGCGGCGGTGGGGCGCACGGGCACGACCTCCTGCGGGCGCACTTCTTTGTGGCCTGGACGGCTGCGTCGTGAACCTAAGTTGAGTGGTCTAGTCAGGTCAATGCGTGTGCGGTGGATTGATCGGCGTACGGTGAACCGTCATTGACCCGTGACCCAGCGGTACTGCAACTCCGGGCGCCCCACCGTGCCGTACTGCGGGCGACGGGCCGCGCGGCCCGCGTCCACCAGATGCTCCAGATAACGGCGGGCCGTGATGCGGGAGATGCCCACGGTCTCCGCCACACCGGCGGCCGTGAGGCCCTCCGCGCTGTCCCGCAGCGTCACCGTCACCCGCTCCAGCGTCGGCGCGCTCAGGCCTTTGGGCAGCGCGGCCGGGCCGGGTGCGCGCAGCGCCGCCAGGGCCCGGTCCACCTCGTCCTGGCCGCTCGCCTCGCCCACCGAGGCGTGGAACTCGGCGTACCGGACGAGACGGTCGCGCAGCGTGGCGAAGGTGAAGGGCTTCAGGACGTACTGCACGACCCCGAGCGAGACGCCCTCGCGTACGACGGCCAGGTCGCGGGCCGACGTCACCGCGATGACGTCGGCGTGGTGGCCGGCCGCCCGCAGGGAGCGTGCCAGGTGCAGGCCGTGCACGTCCGGCAGGTGCAGGTCGAGCAGCAGGAGGTCCACCGGGGTGCGCTCCAGGGCCCGGCGGGCCTCCGCACCCGTGTGCGCCTTGCCCACGGCCACGAACCCGGGGACCCGCCCGACGTACATGACGTGGGCGTCGGCGGCCACCGGGTCGTCCTCCACCACCAGGACCCGGATGGCATTCGCGTGGGTCGTGTCGCTCGTCATGCGGGGCCTCCAGAGCCCTCGGACACCGGGCCTCCGGATGTCACGCCTGCGGCGACCGCGCCGGACTCGCGCAGCGGCAGCCGTACCTCGAACTGAGCCCCGCCCCCGTCGGCCTCCGCCACCGACAGCGCCCCCTCGTGCCGCTGCGCCGCCTGCCGTACCAGGGCCAGTCCGAGACCTCGTCCGTCCGGGCCCGCCGGCTTCGTCGAGAAGCCCCGCTGGAAGACCGCCTCGGCGTGCTCCGGGTCCACGCCCGGGCCCGTGTCGGAGACCCGCAGTACCAGCTCCGGGGCATCGGCTGTGTTCTGTGTGTATGCCGCCACGGTCACCCGCGCCCGCACACTGCCCTGCGCCGCGTCCACGGCGTTGTCGATCAGATTGCCGAGGATGGTCACCAGATCCCGCGCCGGGAGCGTCTCGGGCAGCAGGCCGTCGTCCAGGCTGCTGTCCTCCGACACCATCAGCTCCACGCCCCGCTCGTTCGCCTGGGCCGTCTTGCCCAGCAGCAGCGCCGCCAGCACCGGCTCGCTCACCGCCGCCACGACCTGGTCGGTCAGGGCCTGCGCCAGCTCCAGCTCGGCCGTCGCGAAGTCCACCGCCTCCTCCGCCCGGCCCAGCTCGATCAGCGAGACCACCGTGTGCAGCCGGTTCGCCGCCTCGTGCGCCTGCGAGCGCAGCGCCTGCGTGAAGCCGCGTTCGGAGTCCAACTCGCCCATCAGTGACTGGAGTTCGGTGACATCGCGCAGGGTGACGACCGTACCGCGCCGCTCGCCGCCCGACACCGGGGAGGTGTTGATGACCAGGACCCGCGACGCCGTCAGATGCACCTCGTCCACCCGTGGCTCCGACGCCAGCAGCGCGCCCGTCAGCGGAGCGGGAAGCCCGAGCTCGGCCACCGACCTGCCCACCACGTCCCCCTCCACGCCGAGCAGCTCCCGCCCCCCGTCGTTGATCAACGCCACACGGTACTGCCCGTCCAGCATCAGCAGCCCCTCCCGTACGGCGTGCAGGGCGGCCTGGTGGTAGTCGTGCATCCGGCTGAGCTCCGCCGCGTTCATGCCGTGGGTGTGGCGGCGCAGCCGGGCGTTGACCACATAGGTGCCGACGGCGCCCAGGGCCAGCGCCCCGGCCGCGACGCCGATCAGGGCCGTGACCTGGCTCTGCACACGGTCGGTGATCGCCTGGACCCGGATGCCCGCGCTGACCAGGCCGACGATCTCCTTGCCGTCCTGGATCGGGGTGACCGCGCGCACCGACGGACCGAGCGTGCCGGTGTAGGTCTCGGTGAAGGTCTCGCCCTTCAGGGCCCTCTCGGTGTGGCCCTGGAAGGTCTGGCCGATCTGGTCAGGGTCGGGATGCGTCCAGCGGATGCCCTTCGGGTCCATGATCGTGATGAAGTCGACCTCGGTGTCCTGCATGACCTTCAGCGCGTACGGCTGGAGCTCGGCGGTCGGGTCGGGTGTGCGGGCCGCCTCCAGCACGGACGGGGAGTCGGCCACGGAGCGCGCCACCGCCCTGGCCTGGCGCGTTGCCGCCTCCTCGGCCTGGCTGCGGTCGCTGACATAGGTGAACAGTGCGTATCCGGCCACGACGACCGCTATCAGCACGGCCTGCATGGCGAAGAGCTGGGCCGCCAGGCTGCGGGGTCGGGGGACGGTGATGCGCATGTCGTCAGTCTGCCTCGTGGCCGATTGTGAACTAAATGAACGGAAGGGTGACCGCGCTCACAGAGCAGGACATAGTCACGGCATTCCCTATAACGCATCTCCGGGAGCCCCGCTCCCACTTTTCCGGACGTGAGCCGCACGCCGGTGATGCCGACGACGTCGTCAAGGAGGGCCGCCGTGACCAGCGCAGCCGATACGGCACCTGCCGCACGCAAACCCAAGCGGGACCGCACCCACTATCTCTACATCGCGGTGATCATCGCGGTCGCTGCCGGTATCGCGGTGGGTCTGGCCGCACCGGACTTCGCTGTCGGGCTGAAGCCGATCGGCACCGGGTTCGTGGCCCTGATCAAGATGATGATCTCGCCGATCATCTTCTGCACGATCGTGCTGGGCATCGGCTCGGTACGGAAGGCCGCCAAGGTGGGTGCCGTCGGCGGTATCGCCCTCGGCTACTTCATGGTGATGTCGCTGGTCGCGCTGGGCATCGGCCTGGTCGTCGGCAACATCCTGGACCCGGGCACCGGCCTCGCCGTGACCGACGCGGTCAAGGACGCCGGTCACGCGCAGATCGATTCCGAGGCCAAGGACACCACCGAGTTCCTGCTCGGCATCATCCCCACCACGATCGTCTCCGCCTTCACCAACGAGTCGGTCCTGCAGACCCTGCTGATCGCCCTGCTCGCCGGCTTCGCCCTCCAGGGCATGGGCTCGGCCGGCCAGCCGATCCTGCGCGGCATCGAGCACATCCAGCGGCTCGTCTTCCGCATCCTCGCCATGGTGATGTGGGCCGCCCCGATCGGTGCCTTCGGCGCCATCGCCGCCGTCACCGGCTCCGCCGGCCTGGAAGCGCTCAAGAGCCTCGCCGTGCTGATGCTCGGCTTCTACGTCACCTGCTTCCTCTTCGTCTTCATCGTGCTCGGCGCCCTGCTGCGCGTCATCTCCGGGCTGAACATCTTCGCGCTGTTCAAGTACCTCGGCCGGGAGTTCCTGCTGATCCTCTCCACCTCCTCCTCCGAGTCCGCGCTGCCGCGGCTCATCGCGAAGATGGAGCACCTGGGCGTCAGCAAGCCGGTGGTCGGCATCACCGTCCCGACCGGCTACTCCTTCAACCTCGACGGCACCATGATCTACATGACCATGGCCTCGCTGTTCATCGCCGACGCCATGGGCACGCCGATGTCCATCGGCGAGCAGATCCCGCTGCTGCTCTTCCTGCTGGTCGCCTCCAAGGGCGCCGCCGGTGTCACCGGCGCCGGCCTCGCGACCCTGGCCGGTGGTCTGCAGTCGCACAAGCCGGCCCTGGTGGACGGCATCGGCCTCATCGTCGGCATCGACCGCTTCATGAGCGAGGCCCGCGCCCTGACCAACTTCGCCGGCAACGCCGTGGCCACCGTGCTGATCGGTACCTGGACGAAGGAGATCGACAAGGAGCGGGTGGGCGAGGTCCTCGCCGGCCAGCTGCCCTTCGACGAGAAGACGCTGCTGGACGACGACGGCCACGGCGGCCCGTCCGACGAGCATGTCGAGCTGCCCGAGCAGGGCGGCGAGAAGGAGCTGGCGAAGACCTGACGGTCACGCCGCGCTCCGCGAGAATCCGGGCGGCTGGGTGTCCCCCCGTCGCTCAGCCGCCCGGTCCGTGAAACGCCGAGCGGACAGGTCCCCCTCCCCTGGGACCTGTCCGCTCGGCGTCGCCGTTTCACCCGAGCGTGATGGCTCCGGCCGGGCAGAGACCCGCGGCCATTCGGGCGGTGGCGCGGTGCTCGGGGGCCGGGTCGGGGTGCAGGAGTACCACCAGGCCTTCCTCTTCGTCCTGGTCGAAGACCTCGGGAGCCGTCAGGGCGCACATGCCGGCGCCGGCGCAGCGGTCGCGGTCGACTTCGATCCGCAGCGGTCCGTGTGGGTGGCTCATGGGCTACTCCTCGTCCCAGGTGACGGGCAGGCTGATCACGCCGTAGATGTTGGAGTGTTCGCGCAGCGGCACCTCCTGGGGCGGCACCGCGAGGCGCAGGGTGGGGAAGCGGGCGAAGAGCGCGCGGAACACGACGGTCATCTCGACGCGGGCGAGCTGCTGGCCCAGGCACTGGTGGGCGCCGTGCCCGAAGGAGAGGTGCCCGGTGGCCTCGCGGTGGATGTCGAGCCGGTCGGGGTCGGGGAACCGGCGCGGGTCACGGTTGGCGGCCTGCACGGAGACGGTCACCGTCTCGCCCGCCCTGATCAACCGGCCTTCCACCTCGACGTCCTCGAGCGCCGACCGCAGAATCGGGTCGGCCACGCTGAGGTAGCGCAGCAGCTCCTCCACGGCCTGCTCGGCGAGGCAGCCGGGGTCGGCGCGCAGCGCCTGGAGCTGGTCTGGGTTGCTCAGCAGGGCGAAGGTGCCGAGAGCGAGCATGTTCGCGGTGGTGTCGAGCCCGGCGGCGAGCAGCAGCCCGCCGATCCCGGCCAGTTCCTCGTCGGTGAGGTCGGAGGTGGTCAGATCGCTGAGCAGGTCGTCGGTGGGGTCGGCGCGCTTGGCGAGGACCAGTTCGTTCAGGTACTGGAGCAGCGCCGCGTAGGCACCGCCCCTCGCCTCCGCGTCCGCCGCCTGGTCGAAGATGGTCGCCACCTGGCTCTGGAACCGCTCCCGCTCGGCGTACGGCACGCCGAGCAGCTCGCAGATCATGAGCGCGGGCACGGGCCGCGCCAGCGCCTCGACCAGATCGGCCGTGGGCCCCGACCGCTCCATGGCGTCCAGGCACTCGGTGGTGAACCGCTCGACGCGCTCGGTGAGTCGACGCATGCGCCGGACGGTGAACTTCCCGGTGAGCAGACGCCGGTAGCGGGTGTGCTCGGGGGCGTCGAGGCCGGTGATGTCGCCGACCGGGGCCGGCGGCAGCTCCGCGGGCATCCCGGGGACCGGTACCGGCATGTGCAGGAGTTCGTAGCGTGAGCTGAAGCGCCGGTCGGCCAGGATCGCGCGGGCCGCGGCGTGGCCGGTGGCCAGCCGGCCCGTGTGGCCGTCGGCGTAGCGCAGGCGGCGCAGCGGCTGGTCGCTCAGCGCGGTGAGTTCGGCGGGCGGGTCGAAGGGGCAGCCGGTGTGCCGGTCGGTGGGCAGGGTGGGCGGCTCCTCGGCGGTGGTGCCGGACGTGGTGTCGGCGGCCGTCGGGTCGTACGGCATGCGGTCCTCCTGCGATCGTCGGGCGGGGCGTGCTTCGTGAAGTGGGGGTGGAGAGCGGGGGCGTGTCCGAGGTCAGGCGCGGCGGATGATGATGTCGCCGGCCGAGGTCCGGGCGTGCACCTCGACGGTCTCGTCGGAGTCCGCCGGGCCGGCCGAGGAGCCGAGCGAGTTGCGTACCGTGCCGTACTTGGCGTTCAGGTCGAGCCAGGCGGCGGTGCCTTCGTGGATGCCCACTTCGAGGTCGCCGACGGAGGTGCGCAGTTCGATCCGGCCACGCCTGGCGTCGCCGACGCGGATACGGCCGTTGGAGGCCATCGCGTCGACCCCGGCGTGGGCGACGCCGATCTCGATCCGGCCGTTGGCGCACTTGGCGCCCACGTCGCCGTGCGCGATGCCGACGGAGATGTCGCCGTTGGCCGCGTTGGCCCTCAGTCCGCCGGTGACCTCGCCGATGTCGGTGGCGCCGTTGCTGTTCTTCACGGTCGCGGTGCCGGCGACCGTGCCGACCTCGACCCGGCCGGCGCCGGTGATCTCGACGTCTCCGGCCGAGCGGGCCAGGCGGATGTCGCCGTGGTCGGTCTTGAGGACGGCCGCGCCGGCCTCGTCGACCTGGAGTTCGCCGAGCGAGGTCTTGAGCGTGACGTCTCCGAAGCGGCCTTCGCAGAAGAAGCCGCCCATGGCGGTGGTGCCCCGGACATCGGATCCCGCGGGGAGTTCGACGCTCACCTCGATGGCGCCCGGCTTGCCGAACAGGGTCCGCTTCCTGGGCGTCCTGACCGTGAGGCGGCCGCCCGAGAAGGTGACCTGGGTCTGCTGCACGGCGCGTACGTCGTTGTCGTCGGAGCCGTTGCGCGGCAGCACCTCCACGACCGTGTCGGTGCGCTTGCCCGCGGTGATGCGGGCGGTGCCGGCCTCCAGCTCGAGGGTGACGGAGATCGGTCCGGGGGTGTCGAAAGCAGGCATGGCTGTCCCGTCCTCTGGCTTGGTGGGTGGTCCCGCCGGTGAGGCGGGTGATGAGCGATGTCGGCGCGATCGGCGATCCGCCGGTGGGAGTGGAGTGGGCGGCCCGGCCAGGGGCTCAGTGGACCCAGCCGGTGAGACTCCTGCCGTCCGGGTCCTTGCCGCGGCCCGGTGGGCTCGCGCGCTCCCCGCCGTCGACGGCGAGGGACACGGCCCGCACCAGCCAGGCGTTGACCGACAGGCCCTCGGCCGCAGCGGCCTCCTCGGTGCGGGTCTTGAGCTGGGCCGGGAGACGGAGGCTGATCCGCGCCATGGTGCCGTCGTCGGCTTCCGCGGGCAGGGGTGGCGGTGCGGGCGCGACGGGGGCCGCGACCGGCTCCCGCGCCTCCCGGAACGGCTCGGGAGGGTGCGGCGCCGTCACCACGAACTCGGGCTCGGATCCGCGCAGCCGCACCTCGACCGAGCCCGGCGCCAGCTCCCGCGTGACCTCGCCCATGGCGGCGGACAGCGCGTCGAGGAGGGTCAGGCGGGCGGCGTACTCCAGCGGGGAGGTGAGCCGCTCGGCCAGGGCGCGGGCGTCGTCACCACCGGCATCCGCGGCGACGGCCAGCTCGCGCCGGAGGGTGTCGACGTAGGGCGTGAGGTCCATGACGTCATGATGGCACATGGGTGGCGCCATGGCGAGCCATATTGGCTCCAACTTGTTTGAGTGGCTTCTGACCTGCTCTTTCTCTCTGGTGTTGGGATGGATGTGCCTCGCTGTGGGCGCATACTGGCTTGCGGGCGAGTTGAAGTGATGCCATGGTGGCATCACTTCAGCGCCAGAGTCTGGTGCCATCCCTCGCTCACCGACAGGAGTTCCCAGCCGTGGCTACCTTCCTTTACAAACTGGGCCGTCTCGCCTTCCGGCGCCGATGGCTGATGGTGTTGCTGTGGGTGGTGGTCCTCTTCGGTGCGGGCTTCGCCGCCTCCGCCGCCCCGGCGCCGCCCGCGGACACCTTCTCGATGCCCGGCACGGAGTCGCAGAAGGCCTTCGACCTGCTGGAGAAGAAGTTCCCGGACGCGAGCGCCGACGGCGCGAGCGCCCGGGTCGTGGTCCGTGCGCCCGAGGGCGGGAAGCTCTCCGACCCCGCGCGCAAGGCCCAAGTCACCGAGCTGGTCGCGGAGTTGAGGAAGTCCCCGCAGGTGGCCTCGGTGAGCGATCCCTTCATGACGAAGGCGGTCAGCGAGGACGGCTCCACCGCCTACGCCGTCGCCACCTACAAGGTCTCCGCCGCCGAGGTCGGCGACAAGGCGCACGACGCCCTCGACGACGCACTGGCCAAGGCCCGTGACACCGGCCTGACAGCGGAGGCCGGCGGCGACGCCGTGAAGATCGACGCCGCCATGAGCGGCACCGGCGAGAAGATCGGCATCCTGGTCTCCGCCCTCGTCCTGCTCCTCACCTTCGGCTCGGTGATCGCCGCCGGGATGCCCCTGCTCACGGCCCTCATCGGGGTCGGTGTCGGGATATCCGCGATCACGGCGCTCGGCGCGACGCTCGGTCTGTCCAGCACCACGTCGACCCTGGCGATGATGCTCGGCCTCGCCGTCGGCATCGACTACGCCCTGTTCATCGTCTCCCGCTACCGCGCCGAGCTCATCGAGGGCCGCGACCGCGCCGACGCCGCCGGGCGGGCGGTCGGCACCGCCGGCTCCGCGGTCGTCTTCGCCGGGCTCACCGTCATCGTGGCCCTCGCGGGCCTGGCCGTGGTGAACATCCCGATGCTCACCAAGATGGGCCTGGCCGCCGCCGGCACCGTCGCCATCGCCGTCCTGGTCGCCCTCACCTTCGTGCCGGCGCTGCTCGGCTTCGCGCCGGTCAAGGTCCTGCGCCGCCGGGACCGCCACCGCTTCTCCGGCAAGCCCCTCAGCGCCCGCCGGCAGCGCAGGGCCGACAAGCTCGCCGCGAAGGACGCCCGTCGCAAGCCCAACCTCGGCTCCCGCTGGGCCGGTTACGTCCTGCGCCACCCCGTCGCCGTACTGGTCCTGGCCGTCCTGGGCCTCGGCGCGGTCGCCGTGCCCGCCGCAAGCCTGGAGCTCGGACTGCCCGGCGAGGGCACCATGGCCCCCGACACCACCCAGCGCAAGGCCTACGACCTGCTCTCGGACTCCTTCGGCCCCGGCTTCAACGGGCCGCTGACGATCACCGTGGAGGGCCCGGACGCCAAGGCCGCGGCCGACACCGTCGGCAAGCGGCTCGCCGGGCAGGACGGCGTCGCCACCGTCACCCCGGCCACGCCCAACGAGGCCGGCGACACCGCGATCCTGAACGTCGTCCCGGCCACCGGCCCCACCGACGCCGCGACCGAGGACCTGGTCCTTCAGCTGCGCTCCCTCGCCGACGGCTTCCGGGCCGACACCGGCGCCGAGGTCCTGGTCACCGGCCAGACCGCGATGTTCATCGACTTCTCCGAGACCCTCGACGACGCGCTGCTTCCCTATCTCGCCCTAGTCGTGGGCCTGGCGTTCCTGCTCCTGATGGTGGTCTTCCGCTCGGTCCTCGTGCCGCTCAAGGCCGCGCTCGGCTTCCTGCTCTCGGTGACCGCCGCGCTCGGTGCCGTCGTCGCGGTCTTCCAGTGGGGCTGGCTCGCCGATGTCTTCGGCGTCGACCAGCCGAGCCCGATCATGAGCACGATGCCGATCTTCATGATCGGTGTGGTCTTCGGACTCGCCATGGACTACGAGGTGTTCCTGGTGACCCGGATGCGGGAGGCCTACGTCCACGGGGCGCGGCCCGCCGAGGCCGTCGTCACCGGCTTCCGCTACGGCGGCCGGGTGGTGGCCGCGGCCGCCGCCATCATGATCAGCGTGTTCTCCGGCTTCATCGTGGAGGACAACGACTTCGTGAAGATGATCGGCTTCGGCCTCGCGGCCGCGGTGCTCTTCGACGCCTTCCTGGTCCGTATGACGATCGTCCCCGCCCTCTTCGCCCTGCTCGGCAAGTCGGCCTGGTGGCTGCCGCGGTGGCTCGACCGACTGCTTCCGAACCTCGACGTCGAAGGCGCGAAGCTCTCCGGCACGGCCCCGGCCGGGCAGGTGGCGCCGCAGCGCCGGGCCCCCGAACTGGTCGACTAGCGATCCCCGTCGACCGTGACCGGGCCCGGCTCGGCGGCCTCGTCCAGGCGGGCCTGTTCCTCTTCGCCGAGGAGCAGGTCCGCCGCGGCTGCCGAGTCCCTGGCCGTCTCCGGCCGGCTCGACCCCGGGATCGGGATGACGGCCGGGGAGCGCGTCAGCAGCCAGGCCAGCCCGACCCGCTGGGGGCTGACACCGCGCTCCGCCGCGACGGCGTGGAAGGCCGCGAAGCGCTCCGCTCCCTCCGTCCGCGACGGGCCGTCCAGGGAGCTGCGGGCCAGCCCGCCCAGCGGACTCCACGGCAGGAACGCCAGCCCCAGTTCGGCACACAGCCGCAGCTCCGGCTCGCTGTCCCGGACGGCGGGGGAGTAGCGGTTCTGCACCGACACCAGCCGGTCGCCGAGGATCTCGCGCGCCCGGCGGACCTGCTCCGCGTCCGCGTTGGACACCCCGGCCAGCCGGATCGTGCCCGCGTCGAGCAGCTCGCGGAGGGCACCGACCGACTCCTCGAACGGCACCGCGGGGTCCGGCTTGTGGAGCTGGTAGAGGCCGATCGCCTCCACACCGAGGCGCTTGCGGGAGGCGTCGGCGGCAGCCTTGAGATGACGCGGGTGGCCGTTCACCGTCCAGTCGCCGTCGGCCGGGCGGCCGCGGCCGCCCTTCGTCGCGACCAGCACGCCGGAGGTGTCACCGCCGTACGTGGCCAGTGCCCGGGCCAGCAGGCGCTCGTTGTGGCCTGGCTCCGCGCCCGGCAGATGGTAGGAGTCGGCCGTGTCCAGGAGGGTCACGCCCGCGTCGAGCGCGGCGTGCACGGTGGCCAGGGCACGCTTCTCGTCCGGCCGGCCCTCCAGGGACAGCGGCATCGCGCCGAGCCCGATCGCGCTCACCCGCAGTCCGCCCAGTGTCCTGTACCGCATGTCAGTCGCCCTTTCCGAGAGTCTCGGCGACGGCACGCGGCAACCACTGCCGGGCGTCGGTGAAGGTGTGGCCGAGCCGGGTGGCACGGCTGTTGTCCATGGCGTAGGAGCGGCGGAAGGAGAACGGGGAGACCTCGCCGACCTCCACGGGCCGGAACACGGCCCGGCCGCCCGGGATGCGCGCGGCCACCGCCTCGCACAGCTCCTCGGTGCTCAACACCCCGTGGGAGGCGGCGTTCACCGGCCCGGTGAACTCCTCGCCCGCCGCCCAGGCCAGGAAGCGGGCGATCTCCTCGACATGGATGTACGTGGCGGGCCGGTTCACGGCTGGGACTCTGATCGGCTCGCCGGTGCGTATCCGCTCGGCGTAGTGGGCCAGCCGTCCGGTGAAGTCGTCGTCCCCGCCCAGCACATGGGCCACCCGGACCGCCGTGTACGGCAGCGCCGGGCCGTCGGCCGCGAGGACCGCCTCGGCCTGCCGCTTGCCCTCCCCGTAGTGCGCCTCCAGGAACACCGGGTCGCCCCAGGGCAGTTCGAGGTCCACGGACACCGTGGACGGGACGACGGCCTCCTCGCGTACGAGGGCGGGGGAGTCCTCGTACTCGTACACCTCGACCGTCGAGGTCATCACATAGCGGCCGGTGCGGCCGGCGAAGACGCGGCGGGCGAGCGCCGCCTGGCGCGGGGTGTAGCAGACCTGGTCGACGACGGCGTCGAAGACGCGCGAGCCGAGCGCATCGGTCAGCGACCGCTCGTCGTACCGGTCGGCGACCAGCTGCTCCACCCCGGCCGGCGGCGGGGAGGACCCCCGGTTCAGCACGGTCACCCGGTGCCCTTCGTCCCGCAGCTGTGCGATCAGGCGCTTTCCGACGTAGCGGTTACCACCGATGACCAGTACGTTCCGGACCTTTTCCATGGCCATAATTCTCCCGGCGTACATTCACGTACTGAAGGGGGAACCATGGGAGTTCAGGCCGCCACGCCGAAAGAACCACGGCATCTGCGCCCCGCCGCCGACGAAACCTCGGTGGCCTTCGACGCGCTCGACCGGCAGATCCTCCAGCTGCTCCAGACCGACGGCCGGATCAAGCTCAGCGAGCTGGGCCGCCGGGTCCGGCTCAGTCCGGCGGCGGTCACCGAGCGGGTGCGGCGGCTGGAGGCAGCCGGCGTGATCAGCGGCTACGGCGCCCAGGTCGTCCCGGCCCGCCTCGGCTACGGCATCCAGGCGTTCATCCGCGTCAACCCGCACGGCGGTTACAACCTGAAGCACCCCAGGACCCTGGAGCTGATCGAGCGGCCCGAGATCACCGAGGTGCACCACGTGGTCGGCGAGGACTGCTGGATCCTCAAGGTCGCCGTCCGGGACACCGTCCATCTGGAGGAGGTGCTGGAGGGCGTCTCCGCGCTGGGGCGCACGACGACGTCGATCGTGCTGACCTCACCGGTGGAGCGGAAACCGCTGTTGCCTTGACGCGGGCGTCAAGGAATACGTTCGTACGCATGCGAATCGGCGAGCTGGCCGCACGGGCCGGGACCACGACGCGGACGCTGCGCTACTACGAGTCGCGGGGTCTGCTGCCCGCGCGGCGCACGGGCAACGGATACCGGACCTACGACGAGAGCGATCTGCGGCTGCTCCGGCAGATCCGGACGCTGCAGGACTTCGGGTTCGACCTGGAGGAGACGCGGCCCTTCGTGGAATGTCTGCGGGCCGGGCATCCCGAGGGCGACTCGTGCCCGGCGTCGCTCGCGGTCTACCGGCGCAAGCTGGGCGAACTGGACTCCCTGATCGGTGAGCTGACCACCGTCCGGGAAACGGTCGCCCGGCAGCTGGCCCGGGCCGAGCTGGCCGCCGAGGCTCGGACTCCGGGCGGTCCGGAGCCGCAGTGCGAGCTGGGAGGGGATCCAGGGTGAACGACGTGACCGGCATGACCGACGTGGTTGACGTGACGGACGCGGATTTCGAGGCGGAGGTGATCGGCGCGGAGCTGCCGGTGCTGGTGGAGTTCACCGCCGGCTGGTGCCCGCCGTGCCGGCAGATGGGGCCGGTGCTGAAGGCCCTCGCCTCCGAGGAGGGGGACCGGCTGAAAGTGGTGCAGCTGGACGTGGACTCCAACCCGGAGACGACCAACGCCTACAAGGTGCTGTCGATGCCGACCTTCATGGTGTTCCGGGGCGGTGAGCCCGTGAAGTCGATGGTGGGCGCGCGGGCCAAGCGGCGGCTGCTGGAGGAGCTGGCCGACGTGCTCTAGGCGACCCGCCCGGACAACAGGAAATCCCCCGAGCAATTGCGCTCGGGGGATTTCCTTGCGTATATTTGTTTGTTCGTGACTTCGACTCGAAAGAAAGTCACGTGAAGTTCAGTGAGCACAGTATATCCGGGCGGGAGTGGAATTGTCAAACACCGAATTTCCGGACGATGAATTGCGGCAGGAACAGGAATTCATCGACGGGTTGTACGCGCGCGTGGACGCGCTGCGCGGCGACGCCGAGACCTCCGTCACGGACGCCCTCGCGCAGGGCAACACGCCCATGCAGGCCAGACTCGAGCGGGACATCCTCGTCGCCGAGCGCTCCGGGCTGCTCGCCGCGCTGAACGCGGTGGACGGCTCCCTGTGCTTCGGCCGGATCGACCTCACCTCGGGTGTCACCCACCACATCGGCCGGATCGGGCTGCGCACCGACGACGCCGAACGCACGCCCGTCCTGATCGACTGGCGTGCCGACGTCGCCCGCCCCTTCTACCTGGCCACCGGGCACACCCCGATGGGTCTGAGGCGCCGCCGGCACATCGCCACCGACGGCCGGCGGGTCACCCAGCTGCACGACGAGATCCTCGACCTCGGCGACGAGACCCGCACCGGCCACGAGGACCCGACGGGCGACGCCGTGCTGCTCGCCGCCCTCGACTCGGCCCGCACCGGCCGGATGAGCGACATCGTGCAGACCATCCAGGCCGACCAGGACCGCATCATCCGGGCCCCGCACCGCGGCGTCATGGTCGTGGAGGGCGGTCCGGGCACCGGCAAGACGGCCGTCGCCCTGCACCGCGCCGCCTATCTGCTGTACGAGCACCGGGAACTGCTCGCCAAGCGGGCCGTGCTGATCGTCGGGCCCAACCCGGCGTTCCTCGGCTACATCGGCGAGGTGCTGCCCTCCCTCGGCGAGACGGGCGTGCTCCTCGCGACCGTCGGCGAGCTGTTCCCCGGTGTGAAGGCGACCGCGACCGACCCGCCCGAGGCCGCCGCCGTGAAGGGCCGGGCCGGCATGGCGGACGTCCTCGCCGAGGTCGTCCGAAGCCGACAGGCGCTGCCCGACCCCGTCATCGCCATCGAGCACGACCGCGAGGTCCTCATGCTCGACGACGGTCTGGTGAACGTCGCCCGCGAGCGCACCCGCGCCGTCAAACTGCCGCACAACGCGGCCCGCGAGCACTTCGAGGGCCATATCCTCAACGCGCTCACCGACCTGTACGCCGAGCGGATCGGCACCGACCCCTTCGACGGGTCCAGCCTGCTCGACCCCAGCGACATCACCCAGATCCGCGACGACATCGCCGAGAACCCCGACGTCTGGTCCGCCATCGACCAGCTGTGGCCGGTGCTCACCCCGCAGCGGCTCGTCGCCGACTTCCTCGCCGCGCCCGAGGAGTTCCTGCCCGCGGAGGACGCCGAGGCCGTACGCCGCCCGCTGACCCGGCGCTGGACCGTCGCTGACGTGCCGCTGCTCGACGAGGCCGCCGAACTCCTCGGTGACGACGACCGGCTGGCCCGGGAGCGCGCCGCGCGCGAGCGGGAGGAGCAGATCGCCTACGCGCGGGGCGTGCTGGAGGTGTCGTACGCCTCCCGGACCTACGAGTTCGAGGACAAGGAGGACAGCGACCCCGACGGCAGTGAGGTGCTGTCCGCGCACGACGTCATCGACGCCGAGCGGTTCGCCGAACGGCACGAGGAGGACGACCACCGCAGCGCCGCCGAGCGCGCGGCGGCCGACCGCACCTGGGCGTTCGGGCACATCATCGTCGACGAGGCGCAGGAGCTTTCGCCGATGGCCTGGCGGCTGCTGATGCGGCGCAGCCCGACCCGCTCGATGACCCTGGTCGGCGACCCGGCGCAGACGGCGGAGGCGGCCGGTGTCGGCTCCTGGTCGGGCATCCTCGACCCCTACGTCGAGGACCGTTGGGAGCACAACCGACTGGGCGTCAACTACCGCACCCCGGCCGAGATCATGGACGCGGCGGCGGCCGTGGTCCGCGCCGAGCACCCGGAGTTCGAGCCGCCGAGCTCGGTCCGCTCCACGGGTGTACGGCCGTGGGCGCGGGCCACCGACGACCTCCCGGGCGCGGTCGCCAAGGCGGTCGAGGAGCTCACCCCGGCCGAGGGGCGGCTCGCGGTGATCGCCCCGCGCGACCTCCACCGCGGCCTCGCGGCCCGGCTGGACGGCGTGACGGCGGGCGCCGAACCCGACCTCACGCAGGCGGTCGTCCTCCTCGACCCGCGCCAGGCCAAGGGGCTGGAGTTCGACTCCGTCCTCGTGGTCGAGCCCGGCCGGTACGGCACGAGCGATCTGTATGTGGCCCTCACCCGGGCCACCCAGCGGCTCGGCGTGCTGCACACCGGGGAGCTGCCGAAGTCCCTGGCCGAACACTTCGGGTAGCCCGGCCGGCACGGGCTCTCCGACGCCCCGCGGGACCTGAGGCCGCCTGTCAGAGCAGCGACCTCGGATCCCGCAGGGCGTGCCACAACCCGGCCGCGAGCGGTACGACCGTCAGGGCGAGGAAGACCCAGAACACGAACTCGGCGCCGGGCGCGAGGTCGTAGGTGGTGCCGTCCTCCCACTGGCAGTAGGCCCGCGGCGGAAACGGCGTGGACACTCCCCAGGCCTTTCCGCCGCCCAGGAAGCCCTCCCGCATCGGCTCGGCCGGACAGGGCGCGGTCTCCGGGAACAGCACGGGGTCGTCCGCCGTCATGATCACGACCCAGGTGGCGGCACCGCACGGCACCGCCCAGAACACCGCGGTCCGCACCCACAGCGGCAGCAGCGGATGTGCCAGCAGCCCGCGCAGCGCGACCAGGGCCACCACGAGTCCCACGAAGACGGGAAGCAGTGTCATGCCGACGCCGCGCCCTTCCGGGCGCGGAGTCCGGCCGCGTAGCCCGCGCCGATCGCGAGCACGGCGGCGGACAGGACGAAGGACGCGCTCGCCCGGTTCATCCACGCGAGGAAGGAGTCGCCGGCGTAGACGGTGCCGTCCTCGCGGACGCAGTCGACGCGCAGGGGCAGGTACGAGGACCGGTGGTGGGACAGGCCCTCGATCGTGTCCGGGCCGAAGCCGTCGAGGCAGGCCCGCACCGGGACCGAGGAGGCGCCTTCGCCGAACTCCCACTCCGAGTCCAGCACGGCGAAGAGCCCCAGGGAGTAGACGGACACGGCCGCCCAGGCGAACATCGCCGCCGCCCGGCGCAGCAGCAGCGGCAGCCAGGGCTCCGGGCGGCCGGGAAACGCCATCGCGACGACCCCCGCGGCCGCGACCAGCGCGCCGAGGGCACAGGCGGCGGAGATGCAGAGACCGATCAGCACGCCGTCACACCCTCCCGCGCGGGCGGACCCCCACGGCCCGGTGGGGTGGCACGGCGCATGCCGCCACCCCACCAGGGCACGCCCGCACGGGCTGTGACGGAAGCCACTCCTCCCGTCACAGAGGTGTCACAGCGGAAGCGGACGCCTACGCCGGGCGCAGCCACACCGTCGACAGCGGCGGCAGGGTCAGGCGGATACTGGCCGGGCGGCCGTGCCAGGGCTGTGCCTCGGGCTTGACCGGGTCGGGGTTGGTGATGTCGCTGCCGCCGTAGCGGGCGGCGTCGGTGTTGACGGCCTCGTGCCAGGCGGGGACGTCCTCGGGTACGCCCAGCCGGTAGTCCTGGCGGATGACCGGCGCGAAGTTCGACACGGCCAGGATCGGGGAGCCCTCGGGGTCCAGTCGCAGGAACGCGAGGACGTTGTCGTCGGCGGCGTCCCCGACGATCCACTCGAAACCGGCCGGGTCGGTGTCGAGGCGCCACAGCGCCGGGGTGGCCCGGTAGACGGTGTTGAGGTCGCGGACCAGGTCACGCACGCCCCGGTGGTCGGGCTCCGCTCCGTAGCCCGGGTCCAGCAGCCACCAGTCGGGGCCGTGCGCCTCCGACCACTCGGCGCCCTGGGCGAACTCCTGCCCCATGAACAGCAGCTGCTTGCCCGGGTGGGCCCACATGAAGCCGAGGTAGGCCCGGTGCCCGGCCCGCTGCTGCCACCAGTCGCCGGGCATCTTCGACACCAGGGAGCGCTTGCCGTGCACGACCTCGTCGTGGGAGATCGGCAGGACGTAGTTCTCGCTGTACGCGTACACCATCGAGAACGTCATCTCGTGGTGGTGGTACTTGCGGTGCACCGGCTCGTGGCTCATGTACTGGAGCGAGTCGTGCATCCAGCCCATGTTCCACTTCAGCCCGAACCCGAGCCCGCCGAAGCCGCTCGGGCCCTCGTGGTGGGTGGCCCGGGTGACCCCGTCCCAGGCGGTCGACTCCTCGGCGATCGTGACCACGCCGGGCACCCTGCGGTACAGCGTCGCGTTCATCTCCTGGAGGAACGCCACCGCGTCCAGGTTCTCCCGGCCGCCGTGCTCGTTGGGCGTCCACTGCCCCGCCTCGCGCGAGTAGTCGAGGTAGAGCATCGAGGCGACGGCGTCCACCCGCAGGCCGTCGATGTGGAACTCCTCGCACCAGTACAGGGCGTTCGAGACGAGGAAGTTGCGCACCTCCCGGCGCCCGAAGTCGAACTCCAGCGTGCCCCAGTCGGGATGCGCGGCCCGCAGCGGATCCTCGTGCTCGTACAGGGGCCGCCCGTCGAACTCGGCCAGTGCCCAGTCGTCCCGCGGGAAATGGGCCGGCACCCAGTCCATGAGGACGCCGATCCCGGCCCGGTGCAGCGAGTCGACGAGGTGCCGGAAGTCGTCCGGTGTGCCGAGGCGGGCCGTCGGCGCGTAGAAGCCGGTGACCTGGTAGCCCCAGGAGCCGCCGAACGGATGCTCCGCGACCGGCATCAGCTCGACGTGCGTGAAGCCCAGGTTCTTCACGTACCCGGGGAGCTGATCGGCCAGTTGGCGGTACGTCAGTCCCGGGCGCCAGGAGGCCAGATGCACCTCGTACACCGAGAACGGCGCCTCGTGCGCCGGGGCCTCGGCACGCCGGGCCAGCCACTCCGCGTCGCCCCACTCGTACGCCGAGGACGTGATGACCGACGAGGTCGCGGGCGGCACCTCCGTGCGGCGGGCCAGCGGGTCGGCGCGCAGCGTCCTGGACCCGTCGGGGCGGGTGATCTCGAACTTGTACAGCTCGCCCTCGCCGATGTCCGGCAGGAACAGCTCCCACACCCCGGACGAGCCCAGCGACCGCATGACGTGCCCGGTGCCGTCCCAGAAGTTGAAGGTGCCGGCCACGCGCACGCCGCGGGCGTTCGGCGCCCACACCGAGAACCGGGTGCCCGTCACGCCCTCGTGGGTCATCGGGTGCGCGCCCAGCGCCGTCCACAGCTCCTCGTGCCGGCCCTCGCCGATCAGGTGCAGGTCGAGATCGCCCAGCGTGGGCAGGAAGCGGTAGGCGTCCTCGGTGTCCAGGAGCGTGCCCTCGTACTCCACGAGCAGCCGGTACGCCGGTACCTCCCGCAGCGGCAGCAGCCCGGAGAAGAACCCCTCCCCGTCGTCGTGCAGCTCCGCCCGCAGCTCCCCGGCGACGACGGTCACCGACAGGGCGTACGGCCGGAACGCCCGGAACGCGATCCCGCCGGGCACGAGGTGCGCGCCGAGCACGGAGTGCGGGTCGTGATGCGTCCCGCCGAGCAGCCGCTCCCGGTCCACCGCGTCGACGGCGGGCGAGACGGCGATCTCCATCTCCGGCGGGACTACCTGGGCGGGGGCGGCCTTCCGGGCAGCGACCTTCCCGGCGCCCGCTGCCCTGGCAGGGGCCTTCTTGGCGGGGGCCTTCTTCGCCGCGGCCTTCTTGGCAGGGGGGTTGGCTGCCGTGGTCTTCGTGGCGGCGGACTTGGCGGTGGTGGCCTTCTTGGCGGCGGCCTTCGTGGTGGTCGTCTTCTTCGCCGCGGTCTTCGTGGTCGTCGTCTTCTTCGCAGCCGTCTTCTTCGCAGGGGTCTTCTTGGCGGCTGCCTTCGTCGCGGCCACCTTCTTGGCGGTCGACTTCGCCGCGGTCGCCTTCGCGGGATCCGCCTTCTTCGCGACGGCCTTTGTGGCGGCGGCCTTTGTGGCGACGGCCTTCTTCGCGACGGTCTTCTTCGCCACGGCCTTCTTCGCGACAGCCTTCTTCGCCGCCGCCTGTTTCGGTACCGCCGTCTTCTTCGCGGCGCTCTTCTGCTGGGCGGCCGTCGGCTGCTCGGGGATCTTCTCCCCGGCCGTCTTCTTCGGGTGCGAACCGCTGGACTCGGAGCGGGGGGTCACGGGCGCAGCCTCCTGGGCGCAGGTGGGTCAGTCAGGTCAGGTGGCCGGACGAGGAGAGCCGGCTTATGGCGGCCAGGGGCACCGGCAGCCAGTCGGGGCGGTGCCGGGCCTCGTACACCACCTCGTAGATCGCCTTGTCCGTCTCGTAGGCGCGCAGCAGCACCGGGTCGGTGCGCGGATCG
Source organism: Streptomyces sp. NPDC050546 (assembly GCF_044457425.1). NCBI lineage: Bacteria > Bacillati > Actinomycetota > Actinomycetes > Kitasatosporales > Streptomycetaceae > Streptomyces > Streptomyces sp. NPDC050546. Next base: position 3,636 of record NZ_JBITGX010000013.1, on the reverse strand, counting down.
CGGCCGGAGGCCTCCGCGTAGCCGGAGCAGTACGCGGACCGGCAGGTCTCGGCCCAGTCCGGCTGGGGCGGATCGGCCGAGCGGGCCGCGTAGTCGAAGGAACGCAGCATGCCGGCGACATCCCGTACCGCCGGCTGCGGCATACGCCGCTCGGGCAGGGGCCGGGCCGGCTCGCCCTCGAAGTCGATCAGCGACCACTCGCCGGCCGGTGAGCGCAGGCACTGCCCGAGATGCAGATCGCCGTGCACGCGCTGCGCGGTCCAGGTGCGGCCCTCGGAGGCCAGATCGCCCAGCGCCGTGAACGCCGACCGCAGCCCCTCGGCGTAGGGCCGCAGCGTGGGCACCGCCTGGACGGCCGCCTCCAGCCGCTCCAGCATGCCGTCCACCATGAGCTGGAGCTGCATGTGACCGAGCGTGACCGTCGGCAACGCGCGGGCCAGCGCGGTGTGCACCTCGGCGGTGGCCCGCCCCAGCGCCCGTGCCTCGGCGCCGAAGTCCTCGCCCTTGGCCAGCTCGCGCAGCGCCAGCTCCCAGCCGTCGGAGGCGCCCTGCACGAACGGCTGGAGCACCCCCAGCACATACGGCTGACCGGCGAGGTCCCCCGGGCCCGCGGAGATGACCGGGTCCGCCGTGGGGTCGATGTCCGCGACCATCCAGGCCGTCGGCGCGGGCACCCGGGGGCAGTCCTCGCGGGCCAGCGCCAGCGGCAGCTCCAGATCGGGGTTGACCCCGGGCACGATCCGGCGCAACAGCTTCAGGATGAACGTATCTCCGTAGACGACGGACGAGTTGGACTGCTCGGCGGTCACCACGCGGGGCACCAGACCGGACCGGATGTCCTGGCCGGGGTCCCGCTCGAAGCGGAGCCTGCCGATCCGGGCGTGGGTGCGCAGCGCCTCCAGCAGCAGCTCGGCGGGCCTGGGGTCGTGCAGGGCGTCGTAGACCGTGCGGCCGGCCAGCGGCCCCGTCGGTACGTGTCCGATGAGCGCGGGCGCCAGCCGAGGCGGCAGCGCCTCGCGCACGCCTATCAACAGCTGGTAGCAGTCGCCGGGATGGCCGGGCGCGCCGGGGGACGGCACGAGCGGCTGATGGGCGCGGACGAGCAGGTGGTACAGGCCCAGTTTGGCACTGGCGGGGAGCAGCTCGGTGGCCTCGACCAGGGTGAACCCGGTGACCGGGCGGCCCTTGCCGGCGAACCAGCGCTGGCGTGGCAGCCATTCCCGCAGCAGTGGATCCAGGGAGGCGAGAAGGCCGGGCGGGGTGGTGACGGTGCGTGTGACGGCTTCCGACATGGCGTCGCGTCCTTTCACCCATTCTCGGTGCGCCTCCGTCGCCTTCGGTCGGCTCCGGCGGCGCCCCTCCGGCTCACGCGGGCGGGTGGGGTGTCCTTCATGCGTGCCCCGGGCGGGGCAGGAGAAACGCCCCGCCGCGGGGGTTTGGCGGCCTGCCCCGCGGATCAGGCCTCAGCAGGCCGTTCCAGGCCTCACACGGCCCTCATACGGCCTCATACGGTGTCCCCGCGGAGCCGGAACCAGTAGAAGCCGTGGCCCGCCAGGGTCAGCAGATACGGCAGCTCGCCGATGGCAGGGAAGCGCACCCCGCCGAACAGCTCCACCGGGTGCCGCCCCTCGAAGGCGCTCAGATCCAGCTCCGTGGGCTGCGCGAACCGGGAGAAGTTGTTCACGCACAGCACCAGGTCGTCCTCGTACTCCCTGAGGAAGGCCAGCACCGCCGGGTTCGTCGACGGCAGCTCGGTGTAGGTGCCGAGCCCGAAGGCGGGGTTCTGCTTGCGGATCTCGATCATGCGGCGGGTCCAGTGCAGCAGCGACGAAGGCGAGGACATCGACGCCTCGACGTTCGTGACCTGGTAGCCGTAGACCGGGTCCATGATCGTCGGCAGGAACAGCCGCCCCGGGTCACAGGACGAGAAGCCCGCGTTGCGGTCGGGCGTCCACTGCATCGGCGTGCGCACCGCGTCCCGGTCGCCGAGCCAGATGTTGTCGCCCATGCCGATCTCGTCGCCGTAGTAGAGGATCGGCGAGCCCGGCAGGGCCAGCAGCAGGGCCGTGAACAGCTCGATCTGGTTGCGGTCGTTGTCGAGCAGCGGGGCCAGCCTGCGCCGGATACCGATGTTGGCGCGCATCCGTGGGTCCTTGGCGTACTCGGCCCACATGTAGTCGCGCTCTTCGTCGGTGACCATCTCGAGCGTGAGCTCGTCGTGGTTGCGCAGGAAGATGCCCCACTGGCAGTTCGAGGGGATGGCCGGGGTCTTGGCCAGGATTTCCGAGACGGGGTAGCGGGACTCCCGCCGTACGGCCATGAAGATGCGCGGCATGACCGGGAAGTGGAAGGCCATATGGCACTCGTCGCCGCCGCTGGGATAGTCGCCGAAGTAGTCGACGACGTCCTCGGGCCACTGGTTGGCCTCGGCGAGCAGCACCGTGTCGGGGTACTGCGCGTCGATCTCTTTGCGCACCCGCTTCAGGAAGTCGTGCGTCTCCGGGAGGTTCTCGCAGTTGGTGCCCTCCTGCTGGTACAGGTAGGGCACCGCGTCCAGCCGGAACCCGTCGATGCCCAGGTCCAGCCAGAACTTCAGCGCGGAGATCATCTCCTCCTGCACGGCAGGGTTCTCGTAGTTGAGGTCCGGCTGGTGGGAGAAGAAACGATGCCAGTAGTACTGCTTGCGGACCGGGTCGAAGGTCCAGTTGGAGGCCTCGGTGTCGACGAAGATGATCCGCGCGTCAGGGAACTGCTTGTCGTCGTCGGCCCACACGTAGTAGTCGCCGTAGGGCCCGTCGGGGTCCTTGCGCGACTCCTGGAACCAGGGGTGCTGGTCGCTGGTGTGGTTCATGACGAAGTCGATGATCACGCGCATGCCGCGTTGGTGGGCGGCGTCGACGAACTCGACGAAGTCGGCGAGGTCGCCGAACTCGGGGAGCACGGCCGTGTAGTCGGAGACGTCGTAGCCGCCGTCGCGGAGCGGGGATTTGAAGAACGGCGGCAGCCACAGGCAGTCGACGCCGAGCCACTGGAGGTAGTCGAGCTTGGCGGTGATGCCCTTCAGGTCACCGACGCCGTCGCCGTTGCTGTCCTGGAACGAGCGGACGAGCACCTCGTAGAAGACGGCGCGCTTGAACCACTCCGGGTCGCGGTCCCTGGCAGGAGTGTCCTCGAAGGTGTCCGGAACGGGTTCGTTGACGATCATGTTGTGGGTGACCCTCCGATCTGCGGGGTGGACGGTCGCAGCACCGTGAAGACGTGCGCGGGGCTCCGGCCCGGTTCGAGACGCACGTAGTTGGCCCTGCCCCAGTGATAGGTCTCGCCGGTGAGCTCGTCCCGCACCGGCACCGACTCGTGCCAGTCCAGGCCGAGTTGCGGCATGTCCAACGAGACCGTGGCTTCCTGGGTGTGGTGGGGGTCGAGGTTGGCGACCACCAGAACCGTGTTCGAACCCTTCCGCTTCGAGTAGGCGATCACCGCCTCCTGGTCCGCTTCGTGGAAGTGCAGATCGCGCAGCTGCTGGAGGGCCGGGTTCTCCCGCCGGATGGTGTTGAGCCTGGTCAGCAGCCGGGTGATGGTGCGTCCCTCGCGTTCGGCGGTGTCCCAGTCGCGGCGGGTGAGCTGGTACTTCTCCGA
>NZ_JBITGX010000012.1:61785-324807 GCF_044457425.1 Streptomyces sp. NPDC050546 | reverse complement strand
CTCCGCTTCGACTCCCTCCTCCGCCTTGCAGCTGCACGCACCACGCCCCGCTCGGGTCGGTTGAAAGGCGCAGTCTCTCTCAGCCGACCTGATCCGAACGACAGACCCCAGAGGCCCAGATGACCGCACCGCGGCCGGCCGAACCGCCTTCCGAGGACCTGTCCCGCCTCGCCGAGCTGCACGGAGTCGCGACCTCGTACAGCCCGTCCCCGGACCGTACGGTGGCGGCCTCGGCCACCGCGGTCACCCTGACCCTGGCCGCTCTCGGTGTGGACGCGAGCACGCCCGGCGCCGTCCGCGCCGCGCTCGCCGCCCGGGAGCGGGAACAGGGCGCGCGACTGCTGCCGCCCACGGTGGTCGGCTGGGGCGCGGACCCCCCGGCCGCCCTGGCCGCGCTCCCCGAGGACACCCGGCTGCTCATCGAGACGGAGCAGGGCGAGACCCGCGCCTCGGCCGAGCAGCTCCCGCCCGGTGTCCACCGGCTGACCGCCACGGCCCCCGACGGCCGCGCGGCGGACGCCCACCTGATCATCGCCCCGGCCCGTCTGCCCACGCCGCCCGGACGCTCGTACGGACTGCTCGTCCAGCTCTACTCCCTCCTCTCCCGCCGCTCCTGGGGCATGGGCGACCTCGGTGACCTCGCCGAACTGGCCGGCTGGGCGGGGCGGTCGCTCGGCGCCGGGTTCGTCCAGGTCAACCCGCTGCACGCTGCCGTGCCCGGCGCCCCCACCGACCCCTCCCCGTACCGCCCCTCCTCGCGCCGCTTCCCCGACCCCGTGCACCTGCGGATCGAGGACGTCCCCGAGGCCGCCCACGTCGAGGACCCGCAGCGGTTGCGCGCGCTGCTGGAGAGATCCGGCCGGCTGCGCGAAGCGGTACTGGAGGACGGCGCGCTGATCGACCGGGACGCCGTCTGGGAGCTGAAGCGGGAGGCGCTCGGGCTGCTGTGCGAGGTGCCGCTCGGCCCCGGCAGACGCGCCGCCTACTGCGACTTCCTCGCCGAGCAGGGCCAGGCCCTGGAGGACCACGCCACCTGGTACGCCCTCGCCGAGGTGCACGGCCCGGACTGGCACCGCTGGCCGACCGGCCTGCGCGACCCGCGCTCGGCCGACACCGTCCGTGCCCGGCGCGGCCTCATGGACCGGGTGGACTTCTGGTCCCGGCTCGCCTGGCTCACCGACACCCAGCTGACCGCGGCGCAGCGCGCCGGCCGGGAGGCCGGGATGCCGGTCGGGATCGTGCACGACCTCGCGGTCGGCGTCCACCCCGGCGGCGCCGACGCCTGGGCCCAGCAGGAGTACTTCGCGGCCGGCATGTCGGTGGGCGCGCCCCCGGACGCCTTCAACGCGCGCGGCCAGGACTGGGGCCTGCCGCCCTGGCGCCCCGACCGCCTCGCCGAGTCCGGCTACGCACCCTTCCGCGGGCTGCTGCGCGCCCTGTTCCGCTACGCCGGAGCGCTGCGCATCGACCACGTCATGGGCCTGTTCCGTCTCTGGTGGGTCCCGCAGGGCCATCCGCCCACCGAGGGCACCTATGTCCGCTACGACGCCGAGGCCATGCTCGCCGTGCTCGTCCTGGAGGCGTCCCGGGCCGGGGCGCCGGTGATCGGCGAGGACCTGGGCACCGTGGAACCCGGCGTCCGCGAGGCGCTGCGCGAGCGCGGGGTGCTCGGCACCTCCGTGCTGTGGTTCGAACGCGACTGGGACGGCGACGGCCGCCCCCTGCCCCCCGACCGCTGGCGCGCCGACTGCCTGGCCACCGCCACCACCCACGATCTGCCCTCCACGGCCGCCCGCCTCACCGGTGAACACGTCGAACTCCGCGACGGCCTCGGCCTGCTCGCCCGCCCGCTGGAGGAGGAGCGCGCCGAGGCCGCCGCCGACACCGGCGAATGGCTGTCCCTGCTCGCCCGCCTCGGTCTGCTGCACGGCACCGGCGGTGGCACCGACACCTCCTCGGAGGAGGCCGAGATCCAGGCCGTCCACCGCTTCCTGCTGCGCACCCCGGCCCGCATGGTCGGCGTCTGGCTCCCGGACGGAGTCGGCGACCGCCGCCCGCAGAACCTCCCGGGCACCTGGGACCAGTACCCGAACTGGAGGCTGCCGATCGCGGACGCGGAGGGCCGCCCCGTGACGCTGGAGGAACTGGCGGCCTCGCCCCGGCTGCACGCGCTGATCGGAGTGCTGCGCGAACCACCCAGCCCGTCCGGCGACTGAGGGACGAGGCCGTTCGGGCCGAAGCGGGGGCACCCGGGGGCGGCAGCCCCGGACCCCGGCAAACGGACGCCAGGACTTCTTACGGCACCCCGGACGCGCGTCCCTCACCGGCGTTGGATATTTTTGGCACCGTGGACAAGAAGAACGCCCTGCGCGCCGGCGCCCTGGCAGCCGGTACGACGCTCATGATGCTGCTCATGTCGTCCCCCGCCTCCGCGCTCAGCCGCGACGACGGTGACGACCCCGGCCCGGGCCTGAGCGTCATCGAGACGCTGGGCCTCTTCGTCGTGGCCCCCATCGTGCTGTACCTGGTCATCCACGGTCTGGTGATGATCGGCGACAAGTCGCACAAGCAGAAGGACACGACCAGCTCCAACATCGACACCAAGGCCAAGGCCGAGGTCAAGGCCGACTCCAAGGCCTGATCAGGGGCGTTTCGGAGGGGCGGTCACCGCCCGGCTGTCCCCTCCGTCCCCGCCAGCAGTTCCCTCAGCAGGCCGGCCAGTTGGCCGGCCTGCTTCTCGTCGAGGCCGGACAGGGCCTCCGTCTGGACGGTCAGCCCCGCGACGGCCGCCTCGTCGACGATGCGCAGTCCCTCCTCGGTGAGCGTCACCTGAAGGCCCCGCCGGTCGTGCGGATCGGGAGAACGGCGCAGGAACCCGGCCCGCTCCAGCTTGTCCAGGCGGCCGGTCATCCCGCCCGTGGTGAGCATGAGCGTCTCCGACAGCCGGCGCGGTGAGAGCGTGTAGGGCTCGCCGGAGCGGCGCAGGGTCGCCAGGACGTCGAACTCGCCGCGCGAGATCCCGAACCGCCCGTAGGTGCCCTCCAGCCGGTCGGCCATCGCGCGGGCGAGCCGGGAGACCCGGCCGAAGACCTCCATCGCCCTGGTGTCGAGCTCGGGCCGGACCGTCCCCCACTGGTCGATGATCGCGTCGACGGGGTCCTTGCGCTGCTCGGGGCGTTCGTTCATGGCACGAGTATCGGCCGCCTCTCGGTCACCCGCAAGAAAGTGGCTTGACGGAAAGTTGCTTAGAGCTAAGCTACTTTCTACCGACCGACTTCGAAGGGTGCCACCCATGGCCTCCTCCCGCCCGGCTCTCATCGCCCTCACCGCCCTCGCCCCCGTCTCCTGGGGCACGACCTACGCGGTCACCACCGAGTTCCTCCCGGCCGACCGCCCCCTGTTCACCGGACTGATGCGCGCCCTGCCCGCCGGTCTGCTGCTGCTCGCCCTCGCCCGGGTGCTGCCGCGCGGCGCCTGGTGGTGGAAGGCGGCGGTGCTCGGCGCGCTGAACATCGGCGCCTTCTTCCCGCTGCTGTTCCTCTCGGCGTACCGGCTGCCCGGCGGCATGGCGGCGGTCGTCGGATCGGCCGGGCCGCTCTTCGTGGCAGGCCTCGCGGCGCTGCTGCTCGGACAGCGGCCGACCCCGCGCACGCTGCTGACCGGGGCCGTGGCCGCCTTCGGCGTCAGCCTCGTCGTCCTGCGGGCGGCCGGGGCGCTGGACGCGCTCGGCCTGCTGGCGGCCCTCGCCGCCACGGTCTCGATGTCCGCCGGAACCGTCCTCACCCAGCGGTGGGGGCGCCCGGCCGGCGTCGGCCCGCTCGCCCTCACCGGCTGGCAGCTGACCGCGGGAGGGCTGCTCATCGCGCCGCTCGCCCTCCTGGTCGAGGGAGCGCCCCCGGCCCTGGACGGCCCGGCCGTCGGCGGCTACCTCTACCTCGCCGTCGCGAACACGGCGGTCGCGTACTGGCTGTGGTTCCGCGGCATCGGCCGCCTCACCGCCACCCAGGTCACCTTCCTCGGCCCGCTCTCCCCACTGACCGCGGCCGTCGTCGGCTGGGCGGCACTCGGGCAGGCACTGACGCCGGTGCAACTGGTGGGCATGGGGCTGGCGTTCGGGGCGACGGTGGCGGGGCAGACCGGGGGCCGGAGCGAGGCGGCCCCGCGAACGTTCAGATTCCCTGGAAGGAACGGTCGGAAAGACTCAATGGATCTGACGGACGGGGCGCTGCGACGGTAGATCCACCGCGCTCGCCGACCGGTGCGAGAGAACAGCGAAGGGGCGCCCGGCATATCGCCGGGCGCCCCTGAGCCGTGTCCGCTGCCTACTGGCCGGCCGCCGCGTCCGCCCGCTGGGCCCGCAGTGCGCGCTCCACGCCCGCACGCGACTCCGAGACCAGGCGCCTGAGGGCCGCGTTCGGTGCCGCGGCGGTCAGCCAGGCGTCGGTCTTGTCCAGGGTCTCCTGGGAGACCTGGACCGTCGGGTAGAGGCCGACGGCGATCTGCTGGGCCATCTCGTGGGAGCGGGACTCCCAGATGTCCTTGACCACCTCGAAGTACCGGTCCGCGTACGGGGCGAGCACCTCACGCTGGTCGGTCTGGACGAAGCCGCCGATGACCGCCTCCTGCACGGCGTTCGGCAGCTTGTCGGAGTCGACGACCGACGCCCACGCCTCCGCCTTGGCCTCCTCGGTCGGGCGGGACGCCCGGGCGGTGGCGGCGTGCCGCTCACCGGCGGCCGTGCGGTCACGCTCGTACTCGTTCGCGATCTCCGCCTCGTCGAACCGGCCGACCGCGGCGAGCCGCTGCACGAACGACCACCGCAGCTCCGTGTCGACGACCAGGCCCTCCACGGTCTGCGAGCCGTCCAGCAGCGCGTCCAGCACGTCCAGCTGCTCGGGCGTGCGGGCCGTCGCGGCGAACGCGCGCGCCCACGCCAGCTGGTGGTCGCTGCCCGGCGCCGCCGCCCGCAGATGGGCCAGCGTCGCGTCGGTCCAGCGGGCCAGCAGCGCCTCGCGGGCGGCCGGGTCGGCGTACAGGTCGATGGCCAGCTTCACCTGGCGGTGCAGCGACTGCACGACACCGATGTCCGACTCCTTGCCGATGCCGGACAGCACCAGGGCCAGGTAGTCGCGGGCCGCGAGCTCCGCGTCGCGGGTCATGTCCCAGGCCGACGCCCAGCACAGGGCGCGCGGCAGGGACGACTCGAAGTCGCCGAGGTGCTCCGTGACGACGGCCAGGGACTGCTCGTCCAGGCGGACCTTCGCGTACGACAGGTCGTCGTCGTTGAGCAGGATCACGGCCGGGCGGCGCTTGCCGACCAGACCCGGCACGGCCGTCAGCTCGCCGTCCACGTCCAGCTCGATACGCTCCTCACGGACCAGCTTGCCGCTCTCGTCGTCGAGCTCGTACAGGCCGACGGCGATCCGGTGCGGCCGCAGGGTCGGCTCGCCCTTCGCGCCGGCGGGCAGGGCCGGGGCCTCCTGGCGGATGGCGAAGGACGTGACGACGCCGTCGGCGCCGGTCTCGATCTCCGGACGCAGGACGTTGATGCCGGCCGTCTCCAGCCAGGCCTTCGACCACGACTTCAGATCACGCCCCGAGGTCTCCTCCAGGGCGCCCAGCAGGTCGGACAGACGCGTGTTGCCGAACGCGTGCGCCTTGAAGTACGCCTGCACGCCCCGGAAGAACTCGTCCTCGCCGACGTACGCGACGAGCTGCTTCAGAACGGAAGCCCCCTTCGCGTAGGTGATGCCGTCGAAGTTGACGAGCACGTCGTCCAGGTCGTTGATCTCGGCCATGATCGGGTGCGTCGACGGCAGCTGGTCCTGGCGGTACGCCCACGTCTTCATGGAGTTGGCGAACGTGGTCCAGGATTGCGGCCAGCGCGACTCGGGGTGGGCCGCCTGGCAGGCGATCGACGTGTACGTGGCGAACGACTCGTTCAGCCACAGGTCGTTCCACCACTCCATCGTCACGAGGTCGCCGAACCACATGTGGGCCAGCTCGTGCAGGATGGTCTCCGCGCGCACCTCGTACGCCGCGTCCGTCACCTTCGACCGGAACACGTACTGGTCGCGGATGGTCACCGCGCCCGCGTTCTCCATCGCGCCCGCGTTGAACTCCGGCACGAACAGCTGGTCGTACTTCTTGAACGGGTACGTGTAGTCGAACTTCTCCTGGAACCACTCGAAGCCCTGCCGGGTCACCTCGAAGATGGCGTCCGAGTCCAGGTACTCGGCGAGCGAGGGACGGCAGTAGATGCCGAGCGGGACGGACTGGCCGTCCTTCTCGTACACGCTGTGCACGGAGTGGTACGGGCCGACGATCAGCGCCGTGATGTACGACGAGATGCGCGGCGTCGGCTCGAAGGCCCAGACGTTGTCCTGGGGCTCCGGGGTCGGAGAGTTGGAGATGACGGTCCAGCCCTCCGGCGCCCTCACGGTGAACTGGAAGGTCGCCTTGAGGTCCGGCTGCTCGAAGCTCGCGAACACCCGGCGGGCGTCCGGCACCTCGAACTGGGTGTAGAGGTAGGCCTGGTCGTCGACCGGGTCGACGAACCGGTGCAGCCCCTCACCGGTGTTGGTGTACGCGCAGTCGGCGACCACCCGGAGGATGTTGCGGCCCTGGAGCAGGCCGGACAGGGCGATCCGGGAGTCCGCGAAGACCTCGGCGGGGTCGAGGGAGTCCCCGTTCAGGGTCACCTCGTGCACGGCCGGGGCGACGAGGTCGATGAACGACTCGGCACCGTTCTCGGCGGTCACATCGAAGCGCACGGTGGTCACGGACCGGTAGGTGCCGCCCTGCTGCGCGCCGGAGAGATCGAGTTCGATCTCGTACGAGTCAACGGCGAGCAGCTGCGCCCGCTGCTGCGCCTCTTCGCGGGTCAGGTTTGTGCCAGGCACGCGGTCATCTCCTCGTTATGGGTGGCTTGCGTCATCTTTCCACGGCAGCCTGGCATCAATCGACGATCTGGGAGTCTCCTAGGGTTACCCCTCGGCAGGCCGCTGTCCGGCGGGAACGCGACGTCCGGAATCCGCCGGTGCCCCGGGCCCGCGCGAGCGAGCCTGATGAGCATGACCACGACCTACAGCGCACTGCCCATCACTCCGCGCGCCCTGAAAAACCTCCGAACCACGGACGACGCGGGCCGCCCCACCACCCCGTTCACCGACACGGAGGGCGGAGCACCGCTCCGCTGCTGCCTGCGCCGGGCCGAGCCCGGCGAACGCCTCGCCCTGGTCTCCTACGCTCCACTGCGCCGCTGGGCGGCGGAGCGGGGCGTCAACCCCGGCGCCTACGACGAACAGGGTCCGGTCTTCATCCACGCCGAGGAGTGCGCGGGACCGGAGACCGACGTCCTCCCCTTCACCAACAGCCATCGCACGGTGCGCCGCTACTCGGCCGACGGGCGCATCCTGGGCGGTCGGCTGGTCGGGGACGGCGCCTTCGAGGAGGCCTTCACAGAAGCATTCGACGACCCGGCCGTGGCGCTCGTCCACGTCCGGGCCGTCGAGTACGGCTGCTTCTTCTACGAGGTGCGCAGGGACTAGCCCTTCAGCTCCGCCGCCACCAGCTCCGCGATCTGGATCGCGTTCAGGGCCGCGCCCTTGCGGAGGTTGTCGTTGGAGAGGAACAGGGCCAGGCCGTTGTCCACCGTCTCGTCGCGGCGGATGCGGCCGACGTAGGAGGGGTCCTGGCCGGCGGCCTGGAGGGGGGTGGGGATGTCCGTGACGACGACGCCCGGGGCGTCCGCCAGCAGCTCCGTCGCCCGCTCGGGGGAGATCGGCCGGGCGAAGCGGGCGTTGACCTGGAGGGAGTGGCCGGAGAAGACCGGGACGCGCACACAGGTGCCGGAGACCTTCAGCTCGGGGATCTCCAGGATCTTGCGGGACTCGTTGCGGAGCTTCTGCTCCTCGTCGGTCTCGTTCAGGCCGTCGTCGACGATGTTGCCCGCGAGCGGCAGCACGTTGAAGGCGATGGGGCGCTTGTAGACGCCCGGCTCGGGGAAGTCGACCGCCGCGCCGTCGTGGGTGAGCTGGTCGGCGTCGGCGACGACCTTCTGCGTCTGGCCGTGCAGCTCGGCCACGCCCGCGAGACCGGAGCCGGAGACCGCCTGGTACGTGGCGACGACCAGGGCCTCCAGGCCCGCCTCGTCGTGCAGCGGACGCAGGACCGGCATCGCGGCCATCGTCGTGCAGTTCGGGTTGGCGATGATGCCCTTGGGGCGGTCCTTGATCGCGTGCGGGTTCACCTCGGACACGACCAGGGGGACCTCCGGGTGCTTGCGCCACGCGGAGGAGTTGTCGATCACGACGGCGCCCTGGGAGGCGACCTTTTCGGCCAGCGCCTTGGAGGTGGCGCCGCCCGCGGAGAACAGCACGATGTCCAGGCCGGTGTAGTCGGCGGTCGCCGCGTCCTCCACCGTCACACCGTCCAGTTCCGAGCCCGCCGAGCGGGCCGAGGCGAACAGGCGCAGTTCGGTGACCGGGAAGTTCCGCTCCTTGAGGATCCTGCGCATGACCGTGCCCACCTGTCCGGTGGCTCCGACGATTCCGACCCTCACGGTGACTCCCTCTCGTGCGTCTCTTCACATGCTCGTTGCTTGGCCGAGGCTTTTCCATCATGCGGCCGACCACGGCCCACCTGTCCACTTCTTTCCCCGGACCGTCCGGCAAGTGGGACGGGGTGTCCCGCTGTGTGGTTGCGGACCTGCGGTTTCCACCGCTCTGAGCTGGAGAAATTCATTCGACAGGGGGCGTGCGCCGCAAGCTCACCTGCCCCTCCCGCCCTCCGCCACACGGGAGTGTGACGTATACCTCTGCCGTCCTGCCGGAAATCCTTCGGAGGACGGCCGAACGTTCCGGGCCGGACCGGCGTCGTAGGAGAAACACGGCGAGGGGGTGGCTTGTGCTGCTGCGCGGAAGGGCCCGGCGGGGCCGGGAGACGCCGCGGGCCGACACCGGCGACGATCTGCGGAGCGGCGACGATCCGCAGAGCGCGGCTGATCCGCTGGACGCGGCACAGGAGCGCCGGGTGCGGGCGGTGCTCGCCCTGGGCGGGGTGCCGCAGGCGGACCTGCCGGACGGGGTGCAGCAGGTCCGCCTGCGGTTGCTGGAGCGGGCCGCGAGCGGGCGGGAGGCGCCGCGGGACGTCTCGGCGTGGGCGGCGGTCGTCGCCTCCAACCTGGCCATGGACTGGCACCGGGCCAAGCGCCGCCAGGAGCGGCTGGGGGAGCGGCTGGCCGCCCTGCGCCAGCAGGCGCATCCCTCCGGCGAGGACAACAGCGTGCTGTCGGTCGCCGTCGCGCAGGGACTGGAGGAGCTGCCCGACGCCCAGCGCCAGGTCGTCGTCCTGCGCTTCTACGCCGATCTGCCGGTGCGGTCCATCGCCGAGCAGCTCGGCGTCCCGGAGGGCACGGTCAAGAGCAGGCTGCACACGGCGGTACGGGCCCTGCGCGCCCGCCTGCACGAGGACGAGGTGGTGTGACGTGACCGCCCGGAACGAGAACAACGCGAATAACGCGAATAACGCGAATAACACGAACAACGCGAACGATGCCGCCCGGCGTGACGGCAGTGACGGCAGTTATGGCAGTAACGGTTGCGGCGGTGCCGAGTACGACGGCATGGACGCGCTGATGGCGGCGATCGTCGGCGACCCCGTACCGGAGGCCGCCCGCCGGGACGCCGACTACATGGCGGCCCACCGCACGGCTGCGTCTGACGTCGCCCTGCTGCGGGAGCAGCTGACGCTGCTGGGGGACACGCTGGCGCACGGCGACGAGGCCCGGCTCGAGGCTCCGGGGGAAGCGGCGGATCCGGCGGGGCGAACCGTGGCGGCAGGGCCGACAGCAGGCCCGCGGGCTGCCGCGCACGGCACCGGGCCGGGGGCGGCCGCCGACCCGGCGGTGAGGGTGCTGCCCGTGAGGCCGCGCCGCAACCGTCCCCGGCCCCTCTCCCTGGCCCTGCGCGGCCTCGTCGCCGCCGCGGCCGCCACCGTCGTCGTGGGCATGGGGTGGCTCGTCGTGCAGGGCGGTGCCGGGGCCGGTGCCGGGGGTGACTCGGAGGGGAGCTCGGCCGCCGACACCGCGGCGAGTCCGCAGCACGGCAGCGAGGACGCCAAGCTCGGTCACGCCGGCTATCTCGCCTGCGCCCGGATCGTCGTCGAGGGCACCGTCGCCGAGGTCGAACCGGTCGCCGGCACCGGGCAGGACCGAATCACCCTCGACGTGGAGCGCTCCTACAAGCCCGCCGAGGGCCAGGACCGGGTCGTCTTCCCGCTGGGCGAGGACGTCGACCCCCGGCTGCGGCCGGGCGACCACGTCCTCGTAGGGATCACGGACGGGCAGGCCGAACCGGACCTGTGGAGCGTCGGGGAGAAGGAGATCGCCCGCGAACGGGCCTGGATCACCGCCGCCCTGCCCGAGTCGCGCACGATCCCCTGCCCATAGAGGGCCGTCGCCCGGAGAGGCTCATGAAGAAGGGCGGGCGCCCCTACGGACGCCCGCCCCCGGAGACTGTCGGCCGGAGTTACGGCACAACCTTCTCGATCTTCACACTGCCCAGGCCCGCGACCGTGCCGCGCGCGTTGACCAGCTGGACCTGCCCGAAGAACTCACGCCCCTCGGGAGCGGCCGCCGCGGCGGTGACGCTGCCCGAGACCGTGGCCGACGCGCCCGTGCCGAGCTTCACCGGCGCCGAGCCGTCGACGCCGACGCTGCCGAGGGACGGGGAGAAGAACACGTCCTGGTAGTCGTAGGCGGTGGTGCCGGCCGGCACCGAGTAGCCGACGACCTCGACGGTGTACTTACCAGCGGCCGGGGAGGGGACGGAGACCGACTCCTCCGAGTCGCCGTCGGCGGAGCTGCCGACCTGCGTGCCGGCGGCGTCGTAGACCGCGAGGTCCAGGTCCGCCGCGTTGTCCGAGACACCGCCGATGGCGACGTCCAGGGACTTCGCGCCCGCGGGCACCTCGACCGTCGTGGTCTGCGTCTCGCCCTGCTTGATCGACGGACGGGTCGTCTTCGCCGAGCCGAGCGGGCCGCCCACCAGCTTGCCCTCCAGCGCGGCGAAGCCGTTCGTCACCTTCCAGGAGGCGGCGGCCGGGGTGCCGACCTTCGCCTCGGGCACGGTCACGGTCTCCGGGTCGAAGGCCGCGCCGAGCACGGCGACGTCCAGCTTGTACGGGTTGTCGAGCAGCGGCGACGTGCGGCGCGACTCGACCTCGATCTCCCACACGCCCGGCTGCGGGTTCGCGTACGAACGCAGGTCGGGGCGGCAGGTGTTGGCCGGGTTGGCGTAGTTCGGGTAGCAGTTGATCGTCGACGTCGGGTCGGACGGGACGCCGTAGGGGTGGATCGAGATGAACCGGGTCTGGCTCTTGTCCTTCAGCCCGCTCATCGCGACCTCGAGCGTCTTCGCGCCCTCGGGCACGGTGACGTAGTAGTGCTTCGAGCTGTTGCGCTGCACCGAACCCTGTGCCGAGTACGTGTACTTCAGCGGCTCGGAGACGACCACCGTGTTCAGGACCTGCTTGTCGATGCCCTCGGTCTTCGGGTCGTCGACCTCGAGGATCGCGCTCTTGATACCGGCGGACTTCGGCGCGGCCTGGACCTTGACGGTCACCGGCTGGTTCAGCGGCAGCTTCACCTCGTCGGAGCCGACGATACGGAACGTGCCGGCCGCGTTGTTCTCGAAGTGCAGCTCGTGCCGGATCGCCTTGTCGGCGCCGGACGTACGGGTGACGGTGACCTCGTAGGTCTTCTTCTGACCGGCCTTCAGGCCGCCCTCACGGTCGTAGAGGCCCGTGCCGAAGCCCGGGGTCTTCAGGAACTGGTCGATCGCGGTGTCGACCGGCGCCTTCACCGTGTAGGTGTGCGAGGTGGCGTCGTCGCGGATCGAGTCCCAGGCGTCCTCGATGTTCATGAGGCCCGCGCCCTCCTCGTACGCCTGCACACCCTTGATGTGGTCGGCGGTCGAGGTGAGGGCCGTGCGCAGGGTCGCCGGCGTGAGGTCGATCTTCTTCTGCTTCGCGGCGGACAGCAGCAGCGCGGCGGCACCGGCGGCCTGCGGGGAGGCCATCGAGGTGCCCTGGAGCATGCCGTAGCCAGCCGGCAGGGTGTAGCCCGCCTCGGCGACCGGGGCGCCCGGCATCCAGGTCTGGATGGTGTTGATGGCGGCGCCCGGGGCGATCAGGGTCGGGGTGAAGCCGCCGTCCTCACGCGGGCCGCGCGAGGAGAACGGCATCAGCGCGTACTTCTTCTCCACGACCGAGCCGTAGTTGGCGGCCCAGGTCTCCTTGGAGACGGACGCGCCGACCGAGATGACCTTCTCGGCCAGGGCCGGGTCGCCGATGGTGTTGGTGCCGGGGCCGGAGTTGCCCGCGGAGATCACCAGCTGGACGCCGTACTCGTCGATCAGGCGCGTGTACAGCTCGGCGCGCGCGTTGTTGCCGTCGTTCAGCGCCGGCAGGCCGCCGATGGACATGTTGACGATGTCGACGCCGCGCTTGGTGACGAGGTCGATCATGCCCTCGGTGAGCGCGACGTTGGTGCAGCCGCCGGACCAGGTGCAGGCGCGCGAGGAGACCAGCTTGGCGCCCGGAGCCGCGCCGTCCATCTTGCCGCCGAACAGGCCGTTCGCCGCGGTGATGCCGGCGACGTGCGTGCCGTGCTCGGACTCGATGACGCCGATGTTGACGAAGTCGGCCTTCGCGCCGGACGCGTTGACGACGACGTCCTTGCGGACCTCGACGACGAACGGCTGCCGCTCGGCGATGTCGGTGGCCGGGTCGTCGGTGCCGAAGTACCCGATCTGGAAGCCGTCCTTGTACGGCTTCATCGGGGTGTCGTCACCGAAGTCGTTGTTGTTGTTCAGGTCGACGCGGACCGTGCCGGCCGCCGCGTCGTACAGCACGCCCCAGGCGTCGGTGGTGTCGCCGTCCCGGTTGGCGTCGCCCGCCGCGTCGCCGCCGGTGGTGTACGACTCCAGGAAGGTGCTGACCTTGTAGGAGCCCGCCGGGGCCGTCCAGGTCTTCCCGCCGAAGGTGAAGGTGGGCCCGGACACGGCGGTGGTCATCGGGCGCCAGGTGCGGTCGCCGTCGGCGACCGGGTCCGTCGCGGTGACCCAGTCGACGATCTTGCGCTCGCCGGTGGTGGTCTTCTGCAGCGCCGGGTGGCCGAGGTCCACGCCGGAGTCCAGGACGCCGATGGTGATGCCGCGGCCGTCCGCCTTCGGGTTGTCCTCGACGAAGTCGACCGCGCCCGTCTCGAAGGACGGGTTGTATGGGTTCTCGGCCGGGGTCTTCTTGCCGGGTGCCGGGTAGGTGCCCTTCGCGGCCTTGGCGCCCTTGGCGGTGTCCGCGCTCGGCGTCGGGTCGTCCAGCGGGATCTCCTCGCGCAGGTCGATGCCGTGCACGGAGGAGAGCTTGGCGGCGGCGGAGATGGCCGCGTCGGCCCGCGAGGTCGGGACGGTGGCCCGGACGTAGCCCAGCTTGTCGTCGGACCGGCCCACCAGGCCGCCCTTGACCGCGTCCAGCTGCCCGGCGACCTGCTCGGTCTGCCCGGGCGCGGTCGCGATCATCATCGTGACGGTCTTGTCGCCGTCGGCCTTGGCCTCCGCGAGCAGGTCCGCGTCGTCCGAACCGAGCTTGTCGGGCGCGGACTTGACGTCCGGGTCGGCGGGGGCGGAGGCGCCCGGACCGTCGGCGGCGAGGGCCAGGGGGATCGGCCCGGCCGCGGAGAGCGCGGCGACGAGACCGGCGGCCACGGCTATGCGCGCCACACGTCTCGGCCCCGATATCGGGTCGCGCTGGGGGGTGAGGGTCATCGGCATCCCTTGTTGGTAAAGGAACGAGCGGGAACGACCAGGACCGATCGACCCTGGTCGCAACGGTCCGAACGCGAGCCCGGACGATCGCACAGCTTTGCGTAAGGGCACGCTCTTTGGGGACTGTTGACCGAAACGAGATGGATGTATGGGGAAAACCCGCGATGCGTTTTGCGGGCATCAGTCCTGAAGACGGCGAAATCGGTTAACGTCCCGGAGTGAGAGAGAAGTTGAGGGTGGCGGCCTACGCCGTATGCGTCCGTGACGGACAGATCCTGCTCGCCCGCTCACCCGCCCAGGACGGCACCCCCGAGTGGGTCATGCCGGGCGGCGGCATGGAGCACGGCGAGGATCCCTACGACACCGTGCGACGGGAGGTGGAGGAGGAGACCGGGTACCGGATAGAAGTGACCGGGCTGCTCGGCGTGGACTCCTCCCACCGCGTCTTCCGCGACGGCTTCGGACGCCCCGTCGACCATCACGGCGTCCGGTTCGTCTACGAGGGCCGTATCACCGGCGGCG
This sequence comes from Streptomyces sp. NPDC050546, assembly GCF_044457425.1. NCBI lineage: Bacteria > Bacillati > Actinomycetota > Actinomycetes > Kitasatosporales > Streptomycetaceae > Streptomyces > Streptomyces sp. NPDC050546. The sequence continues at coordinate 310,459 of NZ_JBITGX010000012.1, read as the reverse complement.
AACTGCGCAACGAGGTGGGCGGCTCCACCGACCTCGCCGCCTGGCAGCACCTGGACGCGGTGCCCGGACTGGTCCGCGTGGGACTGGTCGACACGGCACTGCGACTCTGGCGCGAGCGCCCCGCCTGCGGACGACTCGACGGGACCCCGGAATAGGTGCAGTACCCCGGAAGATGAACGCTGAGTGGCCGACTCCGGGCCGTTCCTGGAGCGGACGTCGACGCGCAGGGTAGGCCAAGATCCACGTTCGGTGATCGGCGCTGCCCGTTGCCGTCGCGTTTACGTACAGGTCATCCCCGGTGCCAACGATCCAGTGTGAGCGGGGTGTTCGTTTGACGAACGCCCCGCGACCACTGCCGACGCGTTCGTACTCGGGGAGAGAAGCGCATGTCGCGCACACGCTCAGTCGCAGGATCCGGCCAGGGCATCCACCGGCGTTCCGTCCTCGCCGCCGGCGGCGCGGTCGCCCTCTCCGCGGGCGTCGGCTACGCACTGCGGCCCAGCGACAGCCAGGCCGCCACGGCCAAGGAGGCGACCGAGGCCGTAGCCGCCTCCTCGCGCCAGGCGCCGGCCGCGCCGCTGGCCCCCTACACCAAGGGCACCACCCTCGCCTCCGTCGCCACCCCGCGCGGGAGCTCCGGCTACCGGCGCCTGGGCGACGGAGCCGGCTGGCAGCGGGTCGTGCGCTCCGACCTGGCCGCGCCCAAGTCCGGCCGCGCCGGGCGCCGTACCGCGCTCGCGGCGTTCGTGCAGCTCACCGACCTGCACATCATCGACGCCCAGCACCCGCTGCGCCTGGAGTACCTGCGCTCGGCCGACATCCACGCCTGGCGGCCGCACGAGGCGCTGACCGTGCAGGGCGCCATCGCGCTGGTGGAGCGGATCAACGCGCTCCGCGGCGCTCCCGTCACCGGCGCCCCGCTGCACTTCGCCATGACCACCGGCGACAACACGGACAACAACGCCAAGTCCGAGCTGGAGTGGTTCCTGAAGATCATGAGCGGTGGGCGCATCACGCCCAACACCGGGAACCCGCGCCAGTACGAGGGCGTCCAGAACAGCGGCCTCAAGCAGTACTGGCAGCCCGACGCCGCGGTCCGCGACACCGACAAGCAGGCCGGCTTCCCGCAGCTCGACGGCTTTCTGAAGGCCGCCGTCCGGGAGGTCCGCAGCCCCGGCCTCAACCTGCCCTGGTACTCCACGGTCGGCAACCACGACTCCCTGCCGATGGGCTGCTACGCCTCGCACGGCGACCCCTACCTCACCGAACTCGCCGTCGGCGGCAAGAAGCTGATGAACGTGTCCGCGGCGGAGGCGCAGCAGCTCCAGGCGCAGATCAAGAAGGCCCGGGACCCCAAGGGCGTCCGCTACCACGACTTCCTCAAGTCCCACGCCCGCTCCATGCGCTCGGTCACCCCGGACGAGAGCCGCGCCCCCTTCACCACCGCCGAGTACCTCCAGGCGCATCTGAGCCCGGCCTACCGCGGTGTCGGCCCGGCCGGTCACGGCTACTCCTCCGCCAACCTGGACACGGGCACCCAGTACTACGCCTTCCGCGTCTCCGACGACGTCATCGGCATCAGCCTGGACACCACGGACGCGGGCGGCCACTACGAGGGCTCCCTCGGCACGGCCCAGATGAAGTGGCTCGAGAAGACCCTGCGGGAGAACAAGGACTCCCACGCGGTGATCTTCAGCCACCACACCAGCAAGACGATGACGAACCTCCGCAACGACCCGTCCCGGCCGGGCGAGCGCAGGCACAGCGGCCAGGAGGTCCTCGCCCTCCTCGGCAACCACCGCAACGTGCTCGCCTGGGTGAACGGCCACATCCACAAGAACGTCATCACCCCGCACTCGATGTCCGGCGGCGGCACCTTCTGGGAGATCTCCACCGCCTCCCACGTCGACTTCCCCCAGCTGGCCCGGATCATCGAGCTGACCGACAACAAGGACGGCACGGTCTCGCTGTTCACCACGCTGGTGGAGTCCTCGGCCCCGCACCGCACGGACTTCTCCGACCTCTCCCAGACCGGCCTGGCCGCCCTCTACCGCGAGCTGTCCCTCAACGCCCCCGGCGCGAACCCGAACCTCGGCGGCGACCCGGAGGACCGCAACACCGAACTGGTGCTCAAGAAGGGCTGATTACCGCCCAACCGCCCGGACGCGGTCAACCCTGGCCGGGCCGCCCAGGTCCCACCCCCTGACACAGCTCGATGTGACAGGGGGAAACGGGGACATGAAGAGACACCTGCGTACAGCCCTGACGGCGGCGACGGCCGTGGCGCTGACGGCGGCCCTGGCCGCTCCGGCGCTCGCGGTTCCGTCCGACGGCGGTCATGACGCGACGCGGCAGGCGGTACGGAAGGCGGTCGCGGACGGCGTGCCGGGCGTGACCGTGACCGTGCGGCGGGGGCACGGCACCTGGGCGGCCACGGCCGGCGTCGGCAACCTCAAGACGGGCAAGCCACGTTCGACGGCGGACCACTACCGCGTCGCCAGCATCACGAAGACGTTCGTCGCGACCGTCGTCCTGCAACTGGAGGCCGAGGGCAAGCTCTCGCTCGACGACACGGTGGAGAAGTGGCTGCCGGGCCTGGTCCGGGGCAACGGCCACGACGGCCGGAAGGTCACCCTGCGTCAGCTGCTGAACCACACCAGCCGCATCTACGACTACCTGGACGACACGGGTTTCCAGCAGAAGTACATGACCGCGGACGGCTTCATGAAGCACCGTTTCGACGAGGCGACCCCCGAGGAGCTGCTCGCCTTCGCCATGGCGAACAAGCCGTATCCCACGTCGGACGAGTCGGACGAGCCGTTCAACTACTCCAACACCAACTACATCCTGGCCGCGCGGGTGATCGAGAAGGCCACGGGCAGCGACGACTACGGCGACGAGATCGAGCGCCGGATCATCGCCCCGCTGAAGCTTGCCTCCACGTCGGTGCCCACCACCCGGGTGACCCTGCCCCGGCCCAGCAGCCGCGCCTACTCCAAGCTGGCCAGGACGGCCGAGGGCCCGACGTACGACGTCACGGAGCTGAACCCGCGCCTGGCCTACGGCTCCGGCCAGATGGTCTCCAGCTCGGCCGACCTGAACCGCTTCTACTCGGCCCTGCTGCGGGGCAGACTGCTCCCGCCCGAGCAGCTGAAGAAGATGAAGACCACGGTCCCGTCCAGCCGCGACACCAGCCGTTACGGTCTGGGGCTCGTCGACCGCGAGCTGAGCTGCGGCGTCCACGTCTGGGGCCACGACGGCGGCATCTCCGGCTCGAACTCGGACGCGGTGACGACCGACGACGGCCGGCACTCCCTGGCCGTCAACTTCAACGGCGACTGGTCGGGAAGCACCGACGCGATCATCGAGGCGGAGTATTGCGCCAAGTAGCCGCCGCCAGCGGCGTGAGCGTACGCGCCCGCACCTCGTAAGCACGCCGGGTGGGCTCGGCTGCCGTGAGGCATCCGGCTGGTGAGACGCTCGCTCACGTTTCGAGAAGTAGGCAGGACCTTCCATACCTCGGCTGCCCGGCTACGAATCCCCAGTGAGGCAGAGCAGAAAGTCGGCAGCCGAGGGGGTCCTCTCATGGCGGGACAGCAGCTCCAGGAGGTGGAAAGGGGCCTCGTGGAGGAAGCCCGGCCCTGCGAAGCGTCGTCCGACCCCGCGGTCTCCGCCGCGGCCGAGCGGTTCGCCGCGCTGCTGGCGGAGGTCGCTCACCTGGACGAGGTGCGGGTCGACAGCGACTTCTTCGACGACCTCGGTGCCGACTCGATGGTGATGGCGCACTTCTGCGCGCGGGTACGGAACCTGCCCGACCTGCCGGCGGTGTCGATGCGCGACGTGTACCGGCATCCGACCGCCGGGGGACTGGCGGCCGCACTGGTCGTCGACAGCACCCCGCCACCACCCTCCGGATCCGAGGCGCCCAGCCCATCGGGACTGCCCAGGGCGCCGGTCCCGGCACCGGCGCCCCCGACCGGCCGCCCGCACCGCGTGCTCTGCGGGGCGCTCCAGCTCCTGGCCTTTCTCGGCTATGCCTTCCTCCTCGCGGCCGTCACCGCCAAGGGCTATGAGTGGATCTCCGCGCAGACGCATCTGCTCGACGCCTATCTGCGGAGCGTCGTCTTCGGCGCCGCGCTGTTCGTCGTGCTGTGCGCCCTGCCCGTGATCGCCAAGTGGACGCTGATCGGCCGGTTCACCCCACGGCGGTTCCGTGTCTGGAGCCTCACCTACTTCCGGTTCTGGCTGGTCAAGACGCTGATCCGGTCGAGCCCGCTGGTCCTGTTCGTGGGATCGCCGCTCTACCCGCTCTTCCTGAGGGCCCTGGGCGCGCGGATCGGCAGGGGGGTGACGATCCTGTCGCGCAGCGCCCCCGTGTGCACCGATCTGCTGACCGTCGGTGACAGCGCACTCGTCCGCAAGGACGCGCTGCTCAGCTGCTACCACGCGGTCGACGGAGTGATCGAGACCGGGCCGGTCGCCCTGGGCCGGGGCGCGGTCGTCGGTGAGGTGACGGTGCTGGACATCGGGACCAGGCTGGGGGAGGGGGCCCGGCTCGGGCACGCGTCCTCCCTGCAGACCGGGCAGACAGTCCCCGACGGCGAGCACTGGCACGGTTCCCCCGCCCAGCCCGCGGACGGGCCCTTCCCGGTGGTGGAGCCCGCCCGGTGCGGCAGCGCCCGGCGAGCGACGCACGGCTCCCTGATGCTGCTCACGGCGCTGCTGGTGTATCTGCCGCTGGCGGTGGGCTGCCTGGACGTGCTGCTCTCCCGGATGCTGGAGGGATCCGCCGTACTGAAGGGCGGGGCGACGGTGCTCTGGGTCGACCTGCTGGTCGTCACGGTCGTCGTGTTCTTCGGCGGGGTGCTCGCCGCTCTGGTGGTCCTGGCCACCGTTCCCCGGCTGCTGGGCAGGTTCGTCCCGCCCGGGCGGACGTACCCGCTCTTCGGCTTCCGTCACACCGTGCACCGCACGATCGTGCTGCTGACGAACCGGAAGTCCCTGACCCGGCTGTTCGGTGACAGCAGCGGCATCGTGCACTACCTGCGCTGGATCGGCTATCGCCTCTCCCCGGTGGAGCAGACCGGCTCCAACTTCGGTACCCAGGTCAAGCACGAGAGCCCCTTCCTGAGCAGGGTCGGCACCGGGACCATGGTCGCGGACGGGCTGTCCCTGATGAACGCCGAGTACTCCAGCACGTCGTTCCGGCTGTCGCAGACCGCGATCGGGGCGCACAACTTCCTCGGGAACCGCATCGCCTACCCCGTCGGGGGGCGCACCGGCGACAACTGCCTGCTCGGCACCAAGGTGGCCATCCCCGTCAGCGGGCCGCTCCGGCACGATGTGGGACTTCTCGGCTCGCCCTGCTTCGAGATCCCGAGGTCGGTGGCGCGGGACAGCACCTTCGACGAGCTCAAGGAGGGGAACGGTCTCGGCCCTCGCCTCGCGGCCAAGAACCGGCACAACGCCGTCACCATGGCATGGCACCTGCTCACGGGATGGCTGTTCTTCTTCTGCGTCGTCCTGCTGTTCGCGCTCGCCGCGAGCCAGTACCCGGTGTGGGGCACGGCGGTCCTGGCACTCGCCAACGCCGTCCTGCTGCCGTTCACCCTGGTGTACTACGTCCTTCTGGAGCGGGCCGTCACGGTGGTGCACCCACCGGGGCCGCTGTTCTGCTCGATCTACGACCGCCGGTTCTGGGTTCGCGAGCGGTACTGGAAGGTCCCCTCCGAGACCTATCTGCACATCCTCGACGGCACGCCGTTCAAGAGCGTCGTATGGCGCCTGCTCGGCGTCCGGATCGGGGCGCGGGTCTTCGACGACGGCTGCGCTGTGACCGAGCGTCCCATGGTCCGTATCGGGGACGACTGCACCCTCAACTCGGGCAGCGTCCTGCAGTGCCACTCGCAGGAGGACGGCACGTTCAAGTCGGACCGCAGCGCGCTCGGCGCCGGCTGCACCCTCGGCGTCGGAGCGTTCGTGCACTACGGCGTGACGGTCGGGGACGGCGCCGTGCTGGCGGCGGACTCCTTCCTCATGAAGGGCGAGACGGTCCCCGGGTACACCCGCTGGGCGGGGAATCCGGCCCGCCCCCTCGACGAGAGAGACGACGAGAGAGACCAAAGGGGAGGTGCGCGGTGATGGCGGCGACAGTGGCCGAGGCCCGCGTTCCCGGGAGCGGCAGCCGTGCCGAGGGCGGCTTCACGGCCGTGCCCCGTTGGGCGAAGGAGTCGGTGCCCGGCACCGGGGAGCACATCAGCCGTCTCCCGGGTGAGGTGACGGCGGCCCTGCGGGCGCGGGCCCGTGAACTCGGCGTACCGCTCGCCGAGATCCTCCTCGCGGCCCACGCGAAGGTGCTGGCCCTGCTCTCCGGCGACCCCGAGGTGCGCAGCGGCTGCCTCTCCCCGGCCGGGACGGGGACGTTCGAGCTGACCGTCAGGCCCGGCACCTGGGCTGAGCTGGTGCGGGAAGCGGGGTCGGCCGCATCGGCGGTGCCGCCGCCCGGGCCGGGCCCCGAGGTGGTCTTCGCTCCCGCCGGGCACGAGGTCACCGTCCCCGCGGACGGCGGTGTGCTGCTCGGCATCTCAGCGGGTGAGGAGCACGGCCGGCTCCTGCTGCGTCTGCGGCACCGGACGGACCTGCTGGACGCCGACTGTGCCGCCCGGATCGCGGGGTACCACCTCGCCGCCCTGGAGGCGATCGCCGCCGACCCCGACGCCCGCCACGACCGGGGCAGCCTGCTGTCCGCGGACGAACTCCGGTTCCAGCTCGACGGGCTGGCGGCGGGGCCGCGCCGTGCGCTGCCGGACCGCCGGTTCCACGAGCTGTTCGAGGAGCGGGTGCGCCGGCATCCGGACGCCGTCGCCATGGTCCACCAGGGCCGCGGCCGGACGTACGCGGACCTCAACACCCGGGCCAACCGGGTGGCCCGGGTCCTGCTGGCCGAAGGGCTCGGCTCCGAGGACACGGTCGCCGTGGTGACCGAGCGGGACCTGCACTGGGCGGCCGGCGTGCTCGGCGTCCTGAAGGCCGGCGGCGTGTACCTGCCCGTCGACCCGCATCATCCGCCCGGCCGCATCGGCGCGATGCTCACCCGCGCCGACTGCGCCTACGTCCTCACCGCACCGGGCAGCACCACCCGGCTGGACCGGGCGCTCGCGGCGCTGCCCGGAACCCGGCGGCTGCTCGTCCCGGACCTCACCGAACGGGCCGCCGACGGCACGGACCTCGGCCTGGACATCCCGGCCGACCGGCTCGCGTACGTCTTCTTCACCTCCGGCTCCACCGGAGAGCCGAAGGGCGCGCTGTGCGAGCACGCCGGCCTGCTCAACCACCTGTACGCCAAGATCCACGATCTGGGCATCGGCGAGGGCACCGTGGTGGCGCAGACGGCCTCGCAGTGCTTCGACATCTCGCTGTGGCAGTTGCTCGCCGGGCTGCTGACAGGCGGGCGGACCCTGCTGGTCGAGCAGGACGCCATCCTCGACGCGGACCGGTTCCTGGACCGGATCGCCGAGGGACGCGTCAACGTCCTGCAAGTGGTGCCGTCCTACCTCGACGTCATCCTGTCCGCGCTGGAACGCGTCCCCCGGGACCTGCCTGACCTGCGCTGCGTGTCCGTCACCGGCGAGGCGCTGCGCGGTGAGCTGGTCCAGCGGTGGTTCACCGGCGGGCCCGCCGTGCGCCTGGTCAACGCCTACGGGCTGACCGAGACGTCCGACGACACCCACCACGAGGTGATGGACCGGGCGCCCGCCACCGACCGGATCCCGCTCGGCCGTCCCATCGCCAACGTGCGCCAGTACGTCGTCGACGAGAACCTGCTTCCGGTGCCGCTCGGCGCGCCCGGCGCCATCGTCTTCTCCGGGGTGTGCGTCGGACGCGGCTACGTCAACGACGCCGAACGCACCTCGCTCGCCTATCTGGAGGACCCGCACCGCCCCGGCCAACGGCTGTACCTGGGAGGCGACTTCGGCCGCTGGCGCCCCGACGGAAAACTGGAGTTCCTCGGCCGCCGGGACGCGCAGGTCAAGATCCGGGGGTTCCGGGTCGAGATCGGCGAGGTCGAGAACACGCTGCTGCGGGTGCCCGGCGTCACGGACTGCGCGGTCGTGGTGACCGGCGCACAGGGCCACGGACGCCAACTGGCCGCCTTCTGCGCGAGCGAGGGCGCGGTGACCGCCGAGGACCTGCGGGAGCGGCTCGCGGACCTGCTCCCCGCGTACATGGTCCCGGCGTCCTTCCACCTGCTGGACCGCCTGCCGCTCACCGCCAACGGCAAGACCGACCGCAAGGCGCTCGCCGCGCTCGCCGAGGACCTCGGCCCGTCCCGGGACTCCGGCGGCACCCCGCGCACACCGGCCGAACGGCGGCTCGCGGAGCGATGGGAGTCCGAACTCGGCCTGCCGCCCGGACGGATCCGCCGGGACGACAACTTCTTCGACCTGGGCGGCACGTCCCTGTCGGCGGTACGGCTCGCGGTCTCGCTGGACCGGGTGATCTCCCCGCGCGACCTCACGGGCCACCCCGTACTGGCCGACCTGGCCCACCTGATCGACACCCGGACGACCGGCGGAGAACCGCGACAGACACAAGGAGCATGAGAGGAGATCGACATGCTGTCGGCACTCTTCCGCAAGAACAGGACCACCACGACAGAGACGACAGGGGCCCCGGGCGCCCTTCCGGTACTCGACGCGGAAGACCTTCCGGATGCCCGGGCCGCGCTGCGCGAACTCGTCGCCGAGCAGGGGGCGGTCACCGTCCGGGGCCTCGGCCTGCGTACCCCGGCCGACGTCGAGTCGGTCCTCCGCCAGGTGGCCGAGCGCCCCGTGGCCGAACGCGAGGCCTTCGCCGCCCGCGACCGCCACGCGGACGGCGTCTACTCGTCGTCGGCCTGGCCGCCCACCCAGCCCATGTGCATGCACCATGAGCTCAGCTACGCCCTCGAGTGTCCCGGCCTGATGCTGTTCGCGTGCCTGGAGCCGCCCGTCGAAGGCGGTGCCACCGCGGTGGCCGACGCGACCGCCGTACTACGGGCGCTGCCCGCCGACATCGTCGACCGCTTCGCCCGGGAGGGCTGGCTGCTCACCAGGGCCTACAACGAGGGAATCGGCGCGACACTCGCCCAGTCCTTCGGCAGCGACGACCGCGGCGCGGTCGAGGCCTACTGCCGTGCCCACGCGATCGACTGGTCCTGGCAGCCGGACGGTTCGCTGCGGACAAGGCAGCACCGGCACGCCGTGATTCGACACCCGGTCTCCGGCCTGAGCTGCTGGTTCAACCAGATCGCGTTCCTGAACGAGTGGACGATGGCACCCGAGGTCAGGGAGTTCCTGACCGACGAGTACGGCCCCGACGGCCTGCCCTTCAACACCCGCTACGGCAACGGCGATCCGGTGCCCCCGGACGTCGTCGAGCAGATCAACAAGACCTACGAGGCCCACACCGTACGCCGGCCCTGGCAGCGCGGGGACCTGATGCTCGTGGACAACATCCGCACCGCGCACAGCCGGGAGGCCTACCAGGGGCCGCGGGACATCGTGGTGGCGATGGCCGACCCCGTGCGTCCCGGCCTTCCCGGACCGCAGAGGGGGAGGGAAGCGGCATGACCACCCTGCACACCGTCCCGCAGACCGCCATGACGGACACGGACACCCCGGTGGTGCCGCCCTTCGCCGTCATCCCCGGAAGCCAGGTCAAGGAGGTGCTCCAGGGCCGTGAGAAGACCGTGGTGGAGGTCGTCGAGGCGACGTACCGCCTGCACGGCGCCGGCCGTACGGTCAACCCGCCCTCCTCCTTCCTGCGCTTCCCCGAGCGGCCGACGGCACGGATCATCGCCCTGCCCGCCTCCCTCGGCGGCGAGGGCCGGGCGGACGGACTGAAATGGATCTCCAGCTTCCCCGCCAACGTCGCCTCGGGCATCCCCCGGGCGTCCGCCGTCCTCATCCTCAACGACCCCGTCACGGGCTACCCGTTCGCCTGCATGGAGAGCTCGATCATCAGCGCCGCCAGGACCGCCGCGTCCGCGGCGTCGGCCGCCGACCGGCTCAGCAGGGGACGGCCCCGTCCGGCCCGGCTGGGGTTCGTCGGGGCGGGGCTGATCGCCCGTTACATCCACACCTACCTGGAGGGCACCGGCTGGTCCTTCGACGCCATCGGCGTGCACGACCTGTCCGCCGAAAGCGCCGCCGGCTTCCGCACCTATCTGGAGCAGTCCGGGGCCGTCGGACGGGTCACCGTGCACGACAGCGCCGAGGAACTGATCCGCCTCAGCGACCTGATCGTCTTCGCCACGGTCGCCGACCGGCCGCACATCACCGAGCCGTCGTGGTTCCGGCACAACCCGGTGGTGCTCCATGTGTCGCTGCGCGACCTCGCACCCGAGGTGCTGCTCGGCGCCACCAACGTCGTCGACGACATCGACCACTGCCTGCGAGCCGCCACCTCACCGCACCTCACCGAACGCCTCACCGGCAACCGCGACTTCCTGCTCGGCACGCTCGACGACGTGATGACCGGCCGGGTGACGGTCCCGGCCGGCCGGCCGGTGGTCTTCTCACCGTTCGGCCTCGGCGTGCTCGATCTCGCGGTCGGCAGCCATGTCTACGACGAAGTGGCCCGCTCCGGCGAACTGCGGGTCATCGAGAACTTCTTTCACGAACTGAGCCGGCACGGCTGAGGGCGGAACCCGTCCACCGTCCGGTCCTGTACGAGGAGAACATCGTGCCTGTCATATCCGTACCCCACGCCTTCAACGAGGAGGACCTGTACGTCGACCTCGAGCCGATGACGGGACACCGGCTCTTCCTCAAGTGCGAGGGCTTCAACTTCGCCGGTTCCATCAAGATGAAGGCCGCGACCGAGATGGTGGAGTCCGCCGAGCGCGGTGGAACCCTCAGGCGGGACTCGATCCTGGTCGAGTCCTCCTCCGGCAACCTCGGCGTGGCACTGAGCATGATCGCCGCGAGCAAGGGCTACCGCTTCGTCTGTGTGACGGACTCCCGGTGCAACCTCGCCACCCGGCTGATGATGGAGGCCCTGGGCAGCCAGGTCCACGTCGTCTCCGACGAGAGCGCCACGGGCGGTCTGCTGGGCGCGCGGCTGGCGCACGTGCGCGCTCTGTGCGCCGCCGACGACCGCTATGTGTGGCTGAGTCAGTACACCAACCCCGACAACTGGAAGGCGCACTACTTCCGGACGGCTCCGGCCATCGCCCGCTGGTTCCCGCTCCTGGACGTCCTGTTCATCGGCGTCGGCACGACCGGCACCCTGATGGGCTGCGCCCGCTGGTTCCGCTCCTGGCACCGGCCGGTGCGGATCGTCGCGGTGGACAGCGTCGGCTCCGCCATCTTCGGTGACCCGCCCGGACGGCGGATGATCCCCGGCCTCGGCATGAGCGTGAGGCCTCCGCTGCTCGACGAGAGCTACGTCGACGAGGCGGTGCGCGTCGAGGAGGCCGACGCCATCCGCACCTGCCGGAACATGGCGCGGCAGGGCTTCCTGTTCGGCGGCTCGACCGGCACGGTCGTCAGCGGGGCGACGAACTGGCTCGCCCGGCACGGCACACCGGGCCTCACGCCCGTCGCGATCGCCCCGGACCTCGGCGAGCGCTATCTCGACACCATCTACCAGGGCAACTGGGTACAGGCCCTGTACGGGAGCGACTTCGTCGCGGACCCGCGCGCCGTGCGCACGTCCTCCGACTGACCCGGGACGGCCGTGCCATGTGCCTTCTCCCCGCGAGACCCGCGAGACCGGTCCTGCGTCCCGAGCGGCTGACGTCCGTCGCCTGGGCCCGGCCTCCGCAGCCGCCCCGCCCCGGCCGCCCCCGAGTGTGGCTGGCCCGGGCGGAGGACCTCAGCGGCGCCGTGGCCCCGCTCGCCGGCACGCTGCTGGACGGCGGGGAACGGGCCCGGGCCGCGGCACTGCACCGGGCCGCGGACCGGGACGGCTACCGGGTCGCCCATGTGTGCCTGCGGCTGCTCCTCGGCGCCTACTTGGGGATCGAGCCGTCGGACGTCACGTTCGTACGGCGGCCCTGCCCGGTGTGCCAGGGCCCGCACGGCCGACCCGACGTGCCCGGCGTGCCCCTGAGCTTCTCCGTCTCTCGCACCGACGGGCTCTGCCTGCTCGCGTTCGCGGACACGGCGGTCGGCGCGGACATCGAGCGGCTGCCCGAGCCGGACGTCGTCGCGTCCCTCACGGCGACACTGCACCCCCGGGAAGCCGCCGAGCTCGCCGCGTGTCCGCCTGAGGGCCGCCCGGCCGCCTTCGCCCGGGTGTGGACACGCAAGGAGGCGTATCTGAAAGGGCTCGGCACCGGACTCGGGCGTGACCTCGGCTCCGACCACCTCGGCGCCTCCGCGCGCGGGCCCCGCCGGATGCCGGGCTGGACGATCGACGACGTGGCGGTGGGCCCGGCGCACGCGGCCGCCGTCGCGGTGGCGGAGCGGTGACCGTCACGCGGGGACGGAGATGACGCCGACCGGATCGGTGGTGGGCTGGCGGGAGCCGCCGGCCGGTTCCACCGTGACGCAGACGGCGGTGGCCCCGCCGAGGCGCCCGTCCAGGACATGCGCCTGACGTCCGCCCGCCCCGGGCACCAGTCCGGCCGGCCGGAACTGCCCCGGCCGGGCGTACCAGAGTTGGTAGACCTGGTCGCCGGTGAGCGGGGGCAGCCCGGCGGCGATGAACGCGGACCGTCCCTCCGCCCGGGAGGCGACCACGCTCGCGGTGCCGCCGCGCGTGAGTTCCTCGGTGCTGATGGTGGCGTCGGAGGCGGCCAGGACACCGGTGAGCTGCCGGTACCCGGCACGGTCCTGGGCGGCCTCCTCGCGCGCGGAGTCGGCCTCCGAGCTCTGCCACCAGGCGATGCCCCCGAGAGCCGCGGCCGCCGCCAGGGACGCCGCGAGCGCCAGCCGGAGCCCCTGTTCCCGGCGGCGCCGGCGCCGGGACTCCGCCGCGACGGACCGGTCCTGAGGTACGGCCGCGATCCGCTCCAGCACCCGGCGGCGCAGGTCCGCCGAGGGCGTTTCCGTCTCGGCCGCCCCCATCCCGACGGCCGCCCCGGACAGCTCATCGACCTCCGCACGGCAGGGGGCGCAACCGGCCAGGTGCTCCTCGAAGGCGGCCTCCTCGTCGGCCGGCAGCGCGTGCAGCACGTACGCGCCGACATCGAGGTGGGGGTCGCCGGTGAGGTTCACGAGCCGGCCTCCATACAGTCGTGCAGGCGCCGCAGCCCCTGTCGCATCCGCGACTTGACGGTGCCGGCCGGCATCGAGAGCGCCTCGGCGACCTCCGCGTACGTCAACCCCTCGTAGTAGGCCAGCACCAGGGGCAGCCGCAGCTCGCGGGTCAGCTCGGTCAGACAGCGGAAGACCACCCGCTGCTCCTCCCGTGTCTCGACCTCCTCGGCGACGGTGTCGAAGGACCGCTCCTGTTCCTGGACCGCGGCGCGCAGCTCGCGGGCGCGCCCCGCGGCGACGGAGCGGACCCGGTCCACCGCGCGGCGGTGCGCGAGGGTGAGCACCCAGTTCCGGGCGGCTCCGCGCGCGGGCCGGTACCGGTCGGCGGTCCGCCACACCTCCACCATCACGTCCTGGGTCACCTCCTCCGCCTGAGCCTTGTCCCTGACCACGCGGCAGGTCAGTCCCAGCACCGTGTGCGCCAGGGCGTCGTACAGTGCGGCGAAGGCCTCTTCGTCGCCGTCGGCGGCGCGGATGAGCAACTGGTTCAGCGCGGGGTCGTCCGTGGCCCCTGCCTGTCCCCCTTGCGTGTCACCTTCCCTCTGGGCTCCGGCTCCTCGGTCCATCGCGCCTCCTCGGCTCAGCTCGACACTGGCCCTGTTCTCCGCGGAGCGCATCCGGTCCAAAGCCGTCCGTCTGACAGATTCACCTGTCTGCCGCAGCAGACGGCCGGCCGGACTCACGCGCGGCGAGGCGGTGCGTTTCCCCCCACTGCTGGTTCGTAGCCGCCGGCCCGGCAGATCAAGATCAGGCGCCGCCGGAGCACGAGGAGGGGCCGCCGGCGACTCCGGCGGCCCCTCCTCCCCCCTCCTGGTCCCGCCCCCTGGTCCCGCCCCCGGGCCCTGTCCCCGGGTCCTGTCCCTACCGGGGCAGCACCACGACATAGGCGGCCGGTTCGCGGTCGGCCGCCGCCATCAGGGCCGTGCGGACCACCGTCGCCTGCTGCTCCACCGAGTCGCGGAGCTTCCTGGGCGTGATGTGGACGACCGTGATGCCGAGCCGCTCCAGGTGCTCGCGCTTGCGGGCGTACTCCGACCACTGCGCCTCGTCGTTCTGCCGGGGCGCCCGGGTGTCCAGCTCCAGGGCCACCGCCTGGTCCGGCCAGTAGGCGTCCAGACCGCCGAGATAGGGGCCGCCGGGCAGCCGCAGATCCACGTTCCACACCGGGTCGGGCAGGCCGTACTCGCGCACCATCCGGTACAGGCGGTCCTCCGCGATCGCCCGGCCCTCGGCCAGCAGGGAATCCACCGCGTCCACCACGTGCGGGCGGCTCAGCAGCCGGGCCTGGTTCAGCTCCCGCACCACCGCGGCCGGCTCGCAGTACCCGCCGCGCACCGCCTCCGTCATCAGCCGGCGCACGATGACGGCGTCCGCGAGGCCCGCCACCGCGTCGGCCAGCGCACGGGCGACCGGCGCGACGGGCAGGCCGGTGACCTGCTCGGGGACCGGCAGGGCGACCCCCCGGACGATGCGCGCGCAGCCCGTCGAGCGCAGCCGGCGCATCCGCGGGACCAGGACGTCGATCGCGTCCAGGGACGGCAGCGGGGGAGTGGAGGAGAAGCCGTGCAGCGTCAGGGCGGCCAGGCCCGTGATCATCGCCTCGGGGTGGGCGGGGGCGCCGGAGCCGTCCGCTCCGGGCTGGGCGGGAACACCCGTGCCGCGCTCCCGCGCCGCGTACATCAGCACCGCGTGCAGCCGCTCCTCGCTGGTCGGCGGGCCCGGGTGGAGCAGGACGACGCCGGGGAGGAGCTGCTGCCAGGGGCCGCCGGGGGTGCACTGCTCGTTCACCTGCGCCGTCGAGACACCGTGGGCGCGGAGCTGCGCGACCGTCATCACCCGGAGCCGGCCGCGGCCGGTCAGGTCGTGCAGGGGGCGGGGGGAGAGCGGGGTGTTGTGCGTCATGACCGGCAATTTCCCGCGCCCGACCCGCCTTTTAACCCCTGTTACAGGCCCGTCGACACATACGGACAATCCGGCACTAAAGGACGGATGTTCGGATGCCGAAACCCCCTGGTCCGTTCGGGTGCGGACCAGGGGTTACGGCTGTGATTGCCTGTATTCCGTAACGGTGACGGAACCCCAAATCTCAGGCCAAAGGTGTCAGGTCCCCGCCTACTCGGCCGCAGCGTCGCACGCCTGCCCCCGCAGGGCCCGCGCCAGATCGTCCCGGGCCTCCAGGACCAGCCGGCGCAGGGCCGGGGCCGCCTCCCGGTGGGACTCCAGCCAGGCGTCCGTGGCGTCGAGGGTCTCCTGGGACTGCTGGAGCGACGGGAACAGGCCCGACACCACATGCATCCCGATCTGGATCGACCGCTCGGCCCACACCCGCTCGATCACCGCGAAGTACTTCTCCGTGTACGGCGCGAGCAACTCCCGCTGCGAGCCCTGCTCGAAGCCCGAGATGGTCGCCTCGACCATGGCGTTGGACAGCGCGTCCGACTCCACTACCTGCGCCCACGCCTGCGCCTTGACCGCCTCCGACGGGCGGGCGGCCAGACAGCGCACCTGGTGACGCTTGCCGGACGCGGTGTCGTCCCGGGCCAGCTCCTCGGCCAGCACCTTCTCGTCCACCACCCCGTGCGCGGCCAGCGGCTCCAGGAACACCCAGCGCAGCTCCTGGTCCAGGTCGAGGCCCTCGACCGCCACCGCGCCCGTCAGCAGGTCCCGCAGCATCTCGAAGTCGGCGTCCGCGGCGGCCACCCGGGCGAAGAACCGCGCCCACGCGAGCTGGTGCTCGCTGCCCGGCCCGGCCGCGTACAGCTCGCGCCGCGCGCCCTCGGAGAGCAGCCTCCCGGTCTCCTCCCGGCGGCCGGGCGCCGCGTAGTGCGTGACCGCCGACTCGGCCCACGCGTGCAGCATCTGGAGCACGCCGATCTCGGACTCGCGCCCCGCGCACCGCAGCACCAGATCCACGAAGTCCCGGGCCGGGAGCAGCGCGTCCCGCGTCATGTTCCACAGCGCCGACCAGCACAGGGCGCGCGCCAGCGGATCCGTCATCGCACCCAGGTGCTCGCGCAGCGTCGCCAGCGAGGTCGCGTCGAAGCGGATCTTGCAGTACGTGAGGTCGTCGTCGTTGACCAGCACCAGGTCGGGCGCCTCGGCACCGGCCAGGTCCGCCACGACCGTCCGCGCGCCGTCGACGTCGGTCTCGGCGCGCGCGTACCGCTCCAGCGTGCCGCCGTCCGTCACCCGGTACAGGCCCACCGCCACCCGGTGCGGCCGCAGTTCCGGATAGGCCTCGGCGGCCTCCTGCACCACCGCCAGCTCCTCGACGCGGCCCTCCGGGCTCAACAGCACCTGCGGTGTCAGCGAGTTCACCCCGGCCGTCTGGAGCCAGGACCGCGCCCAGGCGCTCATGTCCCGGCCGCTGGTCTCCTCCAGCACCGACAGCAGGTCACCCAGGCGCGTGTTGCCGTACGCGTGCCGCTTGAAGTAGCGCCGGGCGCCCTCGAGGAACGCGTCCTGCCCGACGTAGGCCACGAGCTGCTTCAGCACCGACGCGCCCTTGGCGTACGTGATGCCGTCGAAGTTCAGCTTGGCGTCCTGCAAATCGCGGATGTCCGCCGTGACCGGGTGGGTGGACGGCAGCTGGTCGGCGCGGTAGGCCCAGGCCTTGCGGCGGTTGGCGAAGGTGATCCAGCCGCCCGCGAAGCGGGTCGCGCCGACCAGCGAGAACGCGCCCATGAAGTCCGCGAAGGACTCCTTCAGCCACAGGTCGTCCCACCACTCCATGGTGACCAGGTCGCCGAACCACATGTGCGCCATCTCGTGCAGGATGACATTGGCCCGGCCCTCGTAGGACGCCTGCGTCACCTTCCCGCGGAAGATGAACTCCTCCCGGAACGTCACCAGGCCCGGGTTCTCCATCGCGCCCAGGTTGTACTCGGGCACGAACGCCTGGTCGTACTTCCCGAACGGGTACGGGTAGTCGAAGTGGTCGTGGAAGAAGTCCAGGCCCTGCTTGGTGACAAGGAAGACGTCGTCGGAGTCGAAGTGGGGCGCGAGGCCCTTGCGGCACAGCGCGCCGAGCGGGATCTCCAGCGTCGTGCCGTCCGCGAACGTACGGGAGTAGGAGTCCCTCACGTAGTGGTACGGGCCCGCCACCACACACGTGATGTACGTCGAGATCGGCTTCGTCTCGGCGAACCGCCAGACCCCGTCGCCGAGTTCACCGACGCCGTTGCTCCACACCGTCCAGCCCTCCGGTGCCCGCACCTCGAAGCGGAACGGGGCCTTGAGGTCGGGCTGCTCGAAGTTGGCGAAGACCCGGCGGGAGTCGGCCGGCTCGTACTGCGTGTACAGGTACACCTCGCCGTCCTCGGGGTCGACGAAGCGGTGCAGGCCCTCGCCGGTGCGGGAGTAGGCGCACTGGGCGTCGACCACCAGCTCGTTGTCGGCGGCCAGGTCCTCCAGGGTGATCCGGGAGCCGTCGAAGACCTCACCGGGGTCCAGATCACGGCCGTTGAGTGAGACGGCCGTCACACTCGGCGCGATCAGGTCGGCGAAGCTGCTCGCGCCCGGCTCGTTGCAGCGGAAGCGCAGCGTCGTCACCGAGCGGAAGGTGCGGGGCCCGGCGCCGTCGTCCTCACCGACCGCGGACCGCAGGTCGAGGGACACCTCGTACCCGTCGACGCTCAGCAGGGCGGCCCGCTCCCGGGCCTCGTCGCGGGACAGATTCTCACCGGGCACGGGCGGCACTCCTCATATGTCGTGGGGTACGGCTGAACAGCACCGATCCTGCCACGTGCCCCTGACACCAGGGGCCGGGAATGACCGGAGCGAGCACCGGCGTTCCCGGAGGAAACAGTTTCCTCCTGAGGAGAGACATGTCGGACAAGACCCCCGTCGACTTCTGGTTCGACCCGCTGTGCCCCTGGGCGTGGATGACCTCCCGCTGGGTGCTGGAGGTGGAGAAGGTCAGGGACATCGAGGTCCGCTGGCACCTCATGAGCCTCGCCGTCCTCAACGAGCCCAAGCTGGACGAGCTGCCCGAGGAGTACCGCGAGCTGCTGGAGACCAAGGCGTGGGGCCCCGTCCGGGTCGTCATAGCCGCGCGGCAGGAGCACGGCCCCGAGGTGCTCGGCGATCTCTACACCGCGCTCGGCACCCGCATCCACAACCGGGAGGAGGGCCCCGGCAAGGAGACCGTCGCCGCCGCCCTCAAGGACGTGGGTCTGCCCGAGTCCCTCCTGGAGCACTGGGACTCCACCCCGTACGAGGCCGAACTGCGCGCCTCCCACAAGGAGGGCATCGACAAGGTCGGCCAGGACGTCGGCACCCCGGTGATCGCCGTGCCCGGCGCCGACGGCGAGCAGATCGCCTTCTTCGGCCCGGTCGTCACCCCGGCCCCGCAGGGCGAGGAGGCCGGCCGCCTGTGGGACGGCACCCTCGCCGTGGCCTCGGTCCCCGGCTTCTACGAGATCAAGCGCACGCGCACCAAGGGCCCGGACTTCTCCAACCTCTAGGACTCACAGCGCGGGGGCGGCCTGGATCTTGAGTTCCTCCGGGAGCAGGCCGTCCTCCCCGCGGTTGAGGTAACGCTGGTACCACCGGCAGCCGTGAGCGGTGCAGCGCCAGTAGTCGTCCACGAAGTGACCATCCCCCTTCTCCGCGCGGACGGCCGCCCGCTCGGCAGCGTTGAACATCCGGAACTCCTGCATGGTGCCGCAGGTCCGGCACGCCCGGCTCACCGTCATCAGCCCCTCCTAGCCATCACCGCCAGGTCAGGGAAGTCGGTCACCACCGCGTCGACTCCCATGCGGTAGTACAGCGCGTACTCGGCGAACGCGTCCCCGAAATCGTTCGCTCCGCTTCCGCGCCGGAACTGTGCCGGCAGGAACTGGTTCTCCGCGCGGAAGGTGTACGGGCCCACGCGCAGCCCCGCGGCATGGGCGTCCGCGAGGAGAGAGGTGCCGACGAGCGAGGACTTGTCCGGCCCGATCCAGTCCGCGTACTCCGCGATCTCCGCCAGCCCCGCCGGCGTCATCATCTCCTTGTAGGTCCTCCCGGGCAGGTCGTACGGCCCGCCCGTGGTTCCCAGCGCCTGCCACAGCGGCACACCCAGGCCCGTCATGCGCTTCAGGCTCGTCGGCTCGAAGGACTGCACGACGCACTCGCGCCGGCCGAGCCGGTAGCGGCGGATCGCGGCCGCCAGCTTCGGCTCCAGCGGCAGCCCGACGGACCGGAAGTACGTCGGGTGCTTGGTCTCGGGGAAGACGGCGATCGTCCGGCCGTGGGTCCGCGACAGCCGCCGCGCCAGCTCCACGACCTCCTGGAAGGTCATCACCTGCTCACGGCCGTCGAAGACCGTGTTGCGGTCGCGGACCTGCGGCAGCCGCTCCACCGCCCGCAGCGTCTTCAGCTCGGCGAGGGTGAAGTCCTCCGTGAACCATCCCGTCACGGCCCGGCCGTCGACCGTCTTCGTGGTACGGCGGTCCGCGAACTCGGGGTGGCCGGCCACGTCGGTCGTCTGGGAGATCTCGTTCTCGTGCCGGACGACGAGCACATGGTCCTTCGTCGGCACCAGGTCCGGTTCGATCCAGTCCGCGCCCGTCTGCACGGCGTACGTGTAGGAGGCGGCCGTGTGCTCGGGGCGCCAGCCGGCCGCGCCGCGGTGGCCGATGACCACCGGGCGCCGCTGGGCGGGTGCCGCGTGGGCGGGTACGGCCGCGACCGCCGGCGTGGCGGCGGCCGCGAGCAGAAGAGATCGCCGTCTCAGGTGCATCCAAGTCCCTCTCGTCGTACGGGTGTTCAGGTCCTCGCGCGGGTCCGTGCCGCGGCGAGCCGGTCCAGGTGCTCCTCGTAGCCCTTCGTGTAGTACGCGGCCCGCCCCGGATCCGGCTCGACGACCTCCGTCGGCCGCGTCCACACCTCCGCCTCCAGCGGCACCCCGTACCGCTCCGCCGCCGCCAGGACCGCGCCCCGCGCGCCCACCTCGCCCTCGACGACCCGCAGGGGCCTGCCGAGCACGTCGGCGAGCAGCCGCATCCAGGCGGGGCTGCGGGTGCCGCCGCCGCAGACGGCCAGGTTCCCGTCGAGGCCCGCCGCCTGAAGGCAGTGCCGGGCCGCGTACCCGATGCCCTCGCAGGTCGCGCGGACCAGATCGCCCCGGGTCGACTCCAGGGAGACACCGAGGAGTTCGGCCCGCAGCCGTGGCTCCACGAACGGGGCGCGTTCACCGGAGGGTGCGAAGTACGGCAGCACCCGGACGCCGTTCGCGCCCGGCGGGGTCTCGGCCAGCAGGCCGTCCACCTCGTCGTGTGCCACCCCGGTCGTCGACAGCACCCAGTCCAGCGCCGCCGTGCCGACCATCGCGGGCATGGCGCGCAGCCAGTGACCGGGCCGGTCCGTGGAGATGTACAGACCCGCCGGCTCGCCGGTCAGGTCCAGCTCGGTCGTGGCGACCAGGCTGGCCAGACAGGTGCCGACGATCAGCAGACCGTCGCCCGGGGACGTCACCCCGGCGCCCAGCGCGCAGGCCGGCAGATCGTAGGGGCCGTTCGCGATCCGGGTGCCGGAGGGCAGGCCTTCGCCGAGCGCCTCGGCCGTCGCGACCGGGTCGCTCACCGGGGCGAGCAGACCGCGCCGGTGCGTCAGCCCCAGCAGCTCGACGACCCGGTTGTCGTAGGTCCGGGTGCGCGGGTCGAGGAAGGGCATCGAGGCGTCCGAGACATCCGTCGTCGGACCGGCCCCCGTCAGCCGCTGGAACACCATGTCCTTGCAGTACAGGGCGGCCTTCGCGGCATCCAGCGCCTTCGGTTCGTTGCCGTCCAGCCAGGCCAGCAGCGGCCCCGGACAACCCGGGAACATCGCGCTCCCCGTCCGCCGGAACACCGCCTCGAACGTGCCGTCCGCCAGCCACCGGTCGACCAGTTCGTGCGCCCGCCCGTCCATCCAGGAGGCCGCGGGTCGCACGGGCCGCCCCTCGCCGTCGACCAGCCACACCCCGTCGCCCTGCCCGGTGAGCCCGGCCAGCTCGACCGGTTCCGGGACCCGTTCGGTGACCTCGCTCAGGACGGCCACGACCGCCCCGTACACCTCCTCCATGTCCTGCTCGACGACCCCGCCCCGCAGCGACAGGGCCACCGACCGGGACGCCACGGCCAGTTGGCGGCCCGCGGAGTCGAAGGCCGCCGCCTTGACCATGGACGTGCCCACATCGATACCGACGTACATGCGGCTCTCCTCCCGGTCCTCAGGTCAGGCAGTGCGCGAGCGGCTCCCCGCGCACCCAGCGGCCCACCTCTTCGGCGGCGATCCGCGCGGCCTTCTCCGCCACCGCGCGCGACGCCCCGCCCAGGTGCGGGGTCAGCACGACTTGGTCACCCAGCCCCAGCAAGCGGGACTCGACGGGCAGCGGCTCCCGCTCGTAGGTGTCGAGCGCCGCCGCCGACAGCCGCCCGCTCTCCAGTGCGTCGCACAGCGCGCCCTCGTCCAGCAGCGGGCCCCGGGCCACGTTCACCACCACCGCGCCGGGCGGCAGCAGCCCCAGCTCCCGGGCGCCGATCAGCCCCCGGGTCTCGGGGGTGAGCCGGGCGTGCAGGGTGATCACCTGGGAGGAGCGCAGGAGATCGTCGAGGGAGTTCACACGCAGTCCGTGGATCTCCCCGTGCACATACGGGTCGTACACCATCACCCGCGCCCCGAACGCGCACAGCACCCGGGCGACCCGGCTGCCGACGGCCCCGTATCCGACCAGACCGACGGGCAGGTCCTCCAGCTCCAGACCGCTCCGCTCGTACGTGTAGTAGGTCGCGCCCTCCCAGCTGCCCTGCCGGGCCAGCGGCTCATGGGCCTGCGGGATGCGGCGCAGGGCGGACAGCATCAGGCCGACGGTGAACTCGGCGGTGGCGGCGGCGTTGCGGCCCGGCGCGAAGCACACCCGCACATCACGGTTCTTGGCCGCGTCCAGGTTGACGTTGACCGGCCCGCCCCGGCAGACCACGACCAGCCTCAGATCCGGGCAGGCGGCGAGCACCCGCTCCGTCACCGGCCCCATCTGCGTGACCAGGACCTCCGCCCCGGCCAGCGCCTCGATCATCTCGTCCTCGGCGTCACTGGCCTCCTGCACCTCGGCGACCGGCCCGAACGGCTCCAGCGGCCAGCCGAGTTCCAGCTCCTTGATCTGCGCCCGCTCCACCTCGTGCTCCACCGCCCGCGCGATCAGCGACGGCAGTACGAAGTGGTCACCGGCGGCCACGACACGCACGTTCTCTTCGGAGGTCATCGCAGTGTGGCTCCCGTCTCGGCGTCGAAGACATGGGTGTGCTGGGGATCGGCGGCGACCCGGACCCGCTCGTCGTGGGCGAGCCGTACCTCGGGGTCGGTGAGGACGACCAGATGCCGTTCGACCCCTTCCAGGGCGAGGGTCGCCAGGCCCGACTCCAGGAGCGGTTCGTGGGCGACGACCCGGGCGGGCAGGCCGCCCTCGGCGGTGAGCGAGACGTCCTCGGGGCGGATCCCGACGACCACCTCCCGGCCGGCCTCCACGGACACCGGCAGCGTGATGCGCACCGAGCCGGAGAGGCGGGCCTCGCCGTCGCCGGTGGCGATTCCGGGCAGCAGGGTGATCGCGGGCTCGCCGACGAAGTCCGCGACGAACAGGTTGGCCGGGCTGTCGTAGATCTCGTAGGGGGTGCCGAGCTGCTGGATCACGCCGTCCTTCATCACGGCGATCCGGTCGGCGAGCGAGAGGGCCTCCTCCTGGTCGTGGGTGACCAGGATCGTGGTGTGGCCCAGGTCCTTCTGGATGCGCTTGAGTTCACGGCGGGTGGTGTCACGCTGGGCCGCGTCCAGATGGGACAGCGGCTCGTCGAGGAGCAGCACGTCCGGTTCACGGATCAGGGCCCGGGCCAGGGAGACGCGCTGCTTCTGGCCGCTGGAGAGGCCTGCCGGGCGGGCACCGAGGAGGCCGGTCAGGCCCACCCGCTCGGCGATCTCCTTCACCTTGCGGTCGACGTCCCCCCTGGAACCCCGGGCGGCCTTCTTGCGCGCCTTCAGCCCGAACGCCAGGTTCTCCGCCACCGACAGCGGTGGATACAGCGCGTAGTTCTCGAACGCGACCCCGATGTTCCGCTGCTGAGCGGGCCGTTCGACCACCGAGTCCCCGCCGACCAGGATGTCCCCGCCGGTCACCGACTCAAGACCGGCGATCATCCGCAGCGTGGTCGACTTGCCGCACCCCGACGGCCCGAGCAGCCCCAGCAGTTCCCCGGACCGCAGGCTCAGGTCGATCCCGCGAACGGCGTCCACCGACGGCCGCCCCCGCGACTGATACGTCTTACGGAGTTCACGTAGCTCCAGTCCCGTTCCGCTCGCCATGGCCGCCCTTCGTCGCGCAAACCTCGTAACGGACCTTGTGCTCGTCCAGATCCCGCAGCGCCTCCGGCGACGCCCCGTCGTCCACCAGGAGCGTGTCGAAGCGGGACAGCGGGACGACCCGGTGCAGGGCGACCCGGCCGAGCTTGGTGTGGTCGATCAGCAGGACGTTGCGTGCCGCCGCGTCGAGCATCGCCCGCTTCACGGACACGATGTGCTGCTCCTGGTGGTAGGCGTAACCCCCGTGCACGGCCGACGTCGACGCGAAGCACACGTCCACGCGCAGCTGCTCGACCGCCTCCACGCAGGACACCCCGAGGAAGGAGGAGTGCAGCGGGTCGTAGTCGCCGCCGAGCGCCATCAGGTGGATGCCCCGCTGGTCGGAGAGGAGGTTGATGGCCTCAAGGAAGTTGGTGACGACCGTCAGCGGCGTGACCTCGCCCGTGCGCAGCCGCCTGGCTATCTCCAGGGTGGACGTGGAGTCGTCGAGCAGGATCGCCATGCCGGGCTCGACCATCCGCAGCGCGTGCTCGGCGAGGGCGGCCTTCTCGGCCCGCATGGTCTTCAGCCGGTACTGCACGTTCGACTCGAAGACCCCCGACGGCTGCGCGGTCACCCCGCCCCGGGACTTGCGTACGATGCCCTGCCGTTCGAGCTCGTCGAGGTCGCGGTGGATGGTCATCAGGCTCACCCCGAAGCGCTCGGCCAGCTCCGCCGCCGTCGCCGAACCGTCGGCCAGCACCTGCTCGGCCATGGCGGCCTGCCGTGCCGCGGGCCCCTGCTGTCCACCGCTGCTGCTCATGATCGTGTCTCTATCCGTCGTCCCGGGCGCTCCGGCCGGTCGGCCTCGAACAGCAGCAGGTTCTCAGGCCGGACCGCGAGCCGTACGGGATCGTCCGCACGAAGGCGTGCCGCGTCCGCCCGGGGCGCCACCAGCGACACCCGCTGCTCCCCGGTCCCGAGCCGGACGGTGACCTCGACGGACCGTCCGAGGACCTCGGTGACGTACACGGTCCCGGTGAGTTCGTGACCCTCGCCGCGCAGGGCGATGTCCCGGGGCCGCAGACCGACGAGGACGTCCGTGTCCGGCGCGGCCTGTGCCCGGACCGGCAGCTCCACCCCGCCGTCGGCCCGCACCCCGCGCTCCGTCACCACCCCGGGCAGGAGGTTGATCCGGGGCCGCCCGAAGGCCCGCGCGACCTCCGTGTCGTACGGCTGGTACCAGATCTCCTCCCGGGTGCCCGTCTGCACGATCCGCCCCTGACGGATGACCCCGATCCGGTCGCCGAGCGCCAGCGCCTCGACGGAGTCATGGGTGACGTACAGCGTGGTGGTGTGCTGCACGGCCCCGATCGCCTTCAGCTCGGCCCGCATCTGCTGGCGGAGTTTGGCGTCCAGGTGGGAGAGCGGCTCGTCGAGCAGGAAGGCCCGGGCGGGCCGGACCAGTACCCGCCCGAGGGCGACGCGCTGCCGCTGGCCGTTGGACAACTGGCCCACCGGGCGGTCCAGCAGTCCGGAGATGCCGAGCAGTTCGGCGACCGCGCCGATGCGCTGCTTGGCTTCGGCGGCGGGGAGCCGGTGCCGGGGGGAGCGGAGCGGCGAGGCCAGGTTGTCGTAGGCCGAGCGGTGCGGGTAGAGCGCGTAGCTCTCGAAGCACATGGCCACGCCCCGGTCGTAGGGCTCCACGCCCCGCATGTCCTTGCCGTCGAGCACGACCGTGCCGGAGTCGGGCGGTTCGAGCCCGGCGATCGTCTTGAGCGTCGTCGTCTTGCCGGCCCCGGACGGGCCCAGCAGACAGAAGAACTCGCCTTCCCGTACGTCCAGTTCGAGTTCGTCGAGCGCGACGGTCTTGCCGTACGCCTTCCGTATCCCGCTCAGCGTGATCACGATTTCACCGCCCCGAACGACAGGCCCCGCACCAGATACCGCTGGATCGTCAGCGCCAGCAGCAGCGGCGGTACGACGGACACCAGCGCGGCGGCGGCCGTCAGGTTGTACTTGGGCCGGTCCCCGCCGAGGAAGGACAGCGCGCCCACGGTCACCGTCTGGGCCTCGTTGGAGGTGAGGATCAGCGGGAAGACGAAGTTGTTCCAGGCGAAGATGAAGGCCAGCAGCGACACGGCCGCGATGCCCGGTTTGACCAGCGGCAGGGCGACGCGGAAGAAGGCCTGCTTGCGGGTGTAGCCGTCCAGCAGCGCCGCCTGCTCCAGCTCCGGTGTCAGATCGGCGAAGTAGGACCGCATGATCCACACGATCAGCGGCAGGGTGACCAGTTGCAGCACCCAGACCATGCCGACGTACGTGTCGAACAGGCCGAGCTTCTGGTACAGCACGAACAGCGGGATGATCACGGTGAGTTCGGGCGCGAAGCGGAACGACAGCAGGGTGAACATCAGGTTCTCGGAGCCCTTGAACCGCCACCGCGCCGAGGCGTACGCCGCCGGCAGCCCCACCACCAGCGAGAGCGCCACCGCCCCCACCGACACCACCAGGCTGTTGACGAAGAACCGCACGAACGGGATGCCCTCGCTGTCGCCGAGGACCGTCCGGTAGCCGTCGAGGGTGGGGGAGAAGGAGAAGTAGGTGGAGAAGAGCTGGTCGGTCGGCTTCAGCGACAGGATCACCATCCAGGCGATCGGGAACAGCGCGAAGACGAAGTAGAGGACGAGGGCGGTGTCGCACAACCACCCCACCAGGCGTTTCCTCACGAGGACACCTCCGCGGCCTTCCGCTGGATCTTCCCCAGGTGCTTCACCAGCACCATCGCGGCCAGATACACCACGGCCCACAGCACGATCGTGTAGCTGATCCCGAAGGAGTACCGCTGGAAGCGGATGGCCTCGAGATACGCCCGGATCTGGAGCACCACCGTCGAGTCACCCGGCCCGCCCTCCGTCAGGGCGTAGATGATGTCGAACACCTTCAGCGAGTCCATGAACCGGAAGATCACCGCGACCAGGACGTACGGCCACAGCATCGGCAGCGTCAGCCGCCGGAAGGTGTACCACCACCCCGCGCCGTCCACGGCCGCCGCCTCGAACGGGGAGGCGGGCAGCGACCGCAGACCGGCGAGGGCGAGGATCGCCACGAACGGGGTGTACACCCACACGTCCACGGCGATCGACGACAGCAGCGCGCCCGTCGGGGTGTCGGTCCACTGCACCCCGCCGAGACCGAAGGGCCTCAGCAGGTAGTTGACCACCCCGACCGACGGCTGGAGCATCAGCTTCCAGATGATCGCCGCGATCACCGGGGCGATCATCAGCGGCAGGATCAGGATCTTCTCCAGGACCCGGCCCAGCAGGGTCGAGCGGTGCAGCAGCAGGGCGACGGCCACCCCGAGCACGGTCTCGGCGAGGGCCGCCCCGACCGCGTACAGCACCGTCACCCACGCCGAGTTCCAGAACGCCTCCTGCGTGAAGACGGTCGAGTAGTTCTCGAACCGCACCATGTCCGGCTGCGGTTTGCTCGCCGAGAAGTCGAACAGCGTGTAGTACAGCCCGAGCCCGAACGGGTAGAGGATCCCGCAGGTCAGCAGCAGGGCCGGGACGATCAGGAGGTACGGGCGCAGGGCCAGGCGCATGCGCTACCCCACCTTGTCGGCGAGGTCGTCCGCCAGCCCGTCCAGGACGGACTTCGCGCCCTGGCCGCCGTAGATCTCCTGGAGGGCCGCCGCCCAGCTGGTCGTCGCGTCGAAGAACTGCGCCTGCGGGGTGAACTGGATCTTCGTCTGGTCGACGACCGTCTCGAAGGTCTCCAGGAAGCCCGGCAGATGCCGCATCTTGTCCTTGTACGCGGCGTCGTCGGCGACCGACTTGCGCACCGGGTCGATGTGGTTGTGGGTGATCGCGCTCTTGCGCAGATGCTCCTTGCCGGTCGCCCACTGCAGAAACAGCCAACTGGCGCTCTTCTTCTTGCTCTTGGCGTTCATGCCGAGCGACCAGATCCACATGTTGGTGGCCAGCGACCCGTCAGGACCCTTCGGCCCCGGGTGGAAGGCGATCTTCCCGGAGGCGGGGCTGGCGCCCTTCACCGCCTGGAAGTAGGCGGCCGTGTCGGCGTCGAACAGCATCCCGGCCTTCTTCGCGCCCAGGTCACTGGAGCACTGGTACCAGGTGTACGACGTCCAGGACGGCGGCCCGCCCCGCTTGACCATCCGCGCCCAGTCCTCGGTGAAGGCGACGGCCTCGGGGCTGTTCATGGCGGGGGTGAGCTTCCCGCCGTCGACCGTGAAGTCCTTCAGCCCGTTGCGCGCGTACATCGTCATGAAGCCGGGGTGGATGGTGGCCCAGCTCCTGGAGCCGCGTACGGCGATCCCGTACATGCCGTCGTAGCCCGCGCCCGGCGCCTTCCGTTTGATGGTCGCGGCGAGTTCGGTCAGCTCGTCGAAGGACTCGGCGGGCTTCACACCGAGCTTCCTGAACACCTCGGTGTTGTAGGCGACGACGTTGGTCTCCCAGCCCCACGGCAGCGCGTACTGCCCGCCCTGGCCCAGCGGCGCGCCCGCCTTCAGCGACCACTGGTCGGCCTGGAGCAGGTTCGGGAAGAAGTCCCCCTGGTCCCACTCACTGCCCGTCGCCGAGGAGTTGCGCATCCAGGGCCCGAGGTCCTCCAGCCAGTTCGGCGGCCCGTACTGCCACACCATGTACGCGCCGAGCATGAACACGTCGTAGGAGGCACGCCCGCTGGACAGGTCCACGGTGAGCTTGTCGAAGTAGTTGTCCTCGGGGAAGACGTCGTACTCGACCTTGATGCCGGTCTTCTCGGTGAAGGACTTCAGGTCGGCTATCAGGGCGTCCGTGTACGGGTGCTTGTTGAGCAGCGCCTTGACGGTGGTGCCCTTCTCCCGCTTCCAGTCGAAGGAACCGGTGATGTCGTGAGCGGCTGACCCGTCGCTCTTGCTGTCGTTCCCGCCGAACCCGGAGCCGCAGGCCGTGAGCAGCGGGGCAGCGGCAGCCCCGGCGGCGAGGGCGAGGAAGCGCCGGCGGTCGTGCACGTGCGTGTCCATCCGTACCTCCACGTGGAGCCTGGTTAACACGTCGAGTCGACTCGTTAACAGAGGGTGGAACGGCTGAAGTTGGGCGTCAATCCCTCGCGCACGGGAAAATCTCAGGGCAGAGTGTGAAGTTCACGGATTCGTATGTGCGGGAGGCCGTATGACGGACGAGCACGAGGGCTGGCTGGGGATCGACCTGGGCACGCAGAGCGTCCGCGTGCTGCTCGTCACCGCGGACGGCACGGTCCTCGGCAGCGGCTCGGCCGCCCTGGCCGGGCGGCGCGAGGGGGTGCGGCACGAGCAGGACCCGGAGCGCTGGTGGGAGGCGCTGTGCACGGCGTCCCGCACGGCGCTCGGCTCCGCCCCGCCGGGCCTGCCGATCGGCGGACTCGCGGTGTGCGGCACCTCCGGCACGGTGCTGCTCACGGACGGTTCGGGCCGTCCGGTGAGCCCCGCGCTGATGTACGACGACGGGCGCGCGGCCGCGGAGGCGGCGCGCGCCCGGGACGCGGGGCTCGCGGTGCAGGACACCTGGGCGCTGCCGAAGGCGCTGTGGCTGGTGGGGGAGTACGGCCCCGGCCTCCGCCTCGTCCACCAGCCCGACCTGATCGTCACCCGCCTCACCGGCGAACCGCCCCAGGCCGACTCCAGCCACGCCCTCAAGACGGGCTACGACCTCCACCGGGAGGCCTGGCCGGAGGCCGCCCTGGCCCAACTCGGCGTTCCCGAACGCCTGTTGCCCGACGTCGTACGCCCGGGCACTCGCCTCGGCGAGGTCGGCGCACAGGCAGCCGACGCCACCGGCATCCCCGCCGGCACCCCGGTGCTCGCCGGCATGACCGACGGCTGCGCGGCCCAGATCGCCTCGGGCGCGCTGCGGCCCGGCTCCTGGAACTCGGTGCTCGGCACCACACTCGTGCTGAAGGGAGCCGCCCGCGACCCGGTCCGGGACCCCAGCGGCGTGGTCTACAACCACCGCGCCCCCGACGGCACCTGGCTGCCCGGCGGGGCGTCGAGCGTGGGTGCCGGGGCCCTGGCGGCGCACTTCCCGGAGGCCGATCCGGCCGCCATGGACGAGCGGGCGGCGGCCTTCGAACCGTCCCGTGCGATCGCCTACCCGCTGGTGTCACCGGGGGAGCGGTTCCCGTTCCGGGCGCCCGAGGCCACCGGGTTCGTCCTCGGCGACACCGGGGACGACGCCGAGCTGTGGGCCGCCCTGCTCCAGGGCGTGGGCTTCGCCGAACGCCTCTGTCTGGACTACCTCCACCACCTCGGCGCCCCCCTCGACGGCCCGCTCACCTTCACGGGCGGCGGCGCCCGCAGCCCCTACTGGAACCAGCTCCGCGCCGACATCCTCGGCCGCCCCGCCCGCGTCCCGGAGCAGACGGAACCGGCCCTGGGAATGGCGGCGCTGGCCGCGTACGGGGTGTCGGGGGCGGAAGCGCTCGCCGCTGTCGCCGAGCGCATGGTCCGCGTCCGTACGGTGCTCGAACCCCGCGCCGACCGCACGGCGGCCTTCGCCGACCCGTACGCTCACCTCGTCGACGCACTGGAGCAGCGCGGCTGGCTGCCCGCTCCGGTCGCTGAACACGCCCGTACCCGCCTGCACCTGGACACCGGGAAGTCATGACCGCCACCACCCTTCTGCTGGCCCGCCACGGGCAGACCGTCTGGCATGCCGAGAACCGGTACGCCGGTGTCAGTGACATCGAGCTGACCGACACCGGACGCGCCCAGGCCGAGGCCCTCGGCCGGTGGGCCGCCGCCCACCCCGTCGACGCGATCTGGACGTCCCCGCTGTCCCGGGCCGGTGCCACCGCCGAGCCCGCCTGCCGCGCCCTTGGCCTCACCCCGGAGCGCGAACCCGGCCTCATCGAATGCGACTTCGGGGTGGTGGAGGGCCGCACACTCGCCGAGTTCGAGGCGGAGGACCCGGAGTGGGCCGCGGCCTACCGTGCCGACCCGGTGGCCCACTCCTTCCCCGGCGCCGAGGATCCGCTGGCGGCAGCGGCCCGGGGGACCCGTGCCCTGCGGGACATCGCCGCCGCCCACCCCGGCGGACGCGTCCTGGTCGTCGCCCACAACACCCTGCTGCGGCTGGTGCTGTGCACGCTGCTGTCCATCCCGCCCCGGGAGTACCGCAGAGTGCTCCCGCGGCTGCGGAACACCGCGCTCAGCGAACTGCGGATGAACTCCGACGGTTCCGCCGCACTCCTCTCACTCAATGTGCCCTGCGAGGCGGACATGCCATAGGGGGTGTTCGAGAGTCCCGCACAGCATCCACGGCGCCCGGCACGCACCCTCGCCCGGACACCGCGGGCACCGCACGGGACTCTCGAAACACCCCCTGGCACTATGGCCCCATGACGCAGATCGACACCTCGGTGCCGCACTCGGCCCGGATCTGGAACTACTGGCTGGGCGGCAAGGACAACTACCCCGTGGACGAGGCGGCCGGTGACGCCTACACCGCCGTGTTCCCCGGCATCGTCACCATCGCCCGCGGCAGCCGCGCCTTCCTCGGCCGCACCATCCGCCACCTCGTCCAGGAGGCGGGCGTACGGCAGTTCCTCGACGTGGGCACCGGCCTGCCCACCGTCGACAACACCCACGAGGTGGCCCAGCGCCTGGCCCCCGAGTCGCGTGTCGTCTACGTCGACAACGACCCCCTGGTCCTCGCGCACGCCCGTGCCCTGCTCACCTCGACGCCCGAGGGCGCGACGGCCTACGAGCCCATCAGCCTCTACGAGCCGGAGCGCATCATCGAGGCGGCCGGGAAGACACTCGACCTCACCCGCCCCACCGCCCTGATCCTCAGCGGCATCCTGGGCCACGTGGCCGACTACGACCACGCCCGCGACCTCGTCCGCCGCCTCCTGGCCGGACTGCCCGCAGGCAGCTATCTCTCCCTCAACGAGGGCTCCCGCGGCACCGACCCGGCCTACGAGCAGGCTCAGGACGCCTACAACGAGACCGGCGCGGTCCCCTACTTCCTGCGGCCGGTGGAGCAGATCGAGGCCTGCTTCGAGGGCCTGGACCTGGTGGCACCGGGCGTGGTCTCGGTGCCGCTGTGGCACCCCGAGCCGGGCGCCCCCACGGACCCGATCGGCCAGCACGGCGGTCTGGGCCGCAAGCCGTAGCCCAGCCCCTGCACGGGAAAGCCCCCGCGAGTCATGTCCTCGCGGGGGCTTCCTTCTTTCCGCCCGCCGCCGTGAAGGGTGAGAAGACGATCACGAGGCAGGACGCTTCATACGGCGGGCGGCCTCAGGGCGCCAGCAGCAGCACGTCCGCGCGGGACTTGGCGGCCTCGTAACGCCGGGCCACGTCCTGCCAGTTGACGACCTGCCACATCGCCTCGATGAAGTCGACCTTCTGGTTCTTGTACTGCAGGTAGAAGGCGTGCTCCCAGGCGTCGAAGACGAGGATCGGGGTGGCGCCCTGGCCGACATTGCCCTGGTGGTCGTAGACCTGCTCCACGATCAGCCGCCCGCTCAGCGGCTCGTAGGCGAGCACGCCCCAGCCCGAGCCCTGCGTGGTCGCGGAGGCCTTGGTCAGCTGCGCCTTGAAGTTCGCGTAGGAACCGAAGGACTCGGTGATCGCGTCCGCGAGGTCACCCACGCCGTCGGCGGCCAGCGGCTCACCGCCACCGTCCTTCGGGCCCGTCATGTTCTGCCAGTAGATGCTGTGCAGGATGTGCCCGGAAAGGTGGAAGGCCAGGTTCTTCTCCAGCCCGTTGATCGATCCCCACGTCTCCTTGTCCCGCGCCTCCGCAAGCTGCTCCAGGGTGTCGTTGGCGCCTTTCACATAGGCCGCGTGGTGCTTGTCGTGATGCAGCTCGATGATCTCGGGGCTGATCACCGGGGCGAGCGCGGAGTAGTCGTACGGGAGCTCGGGCAGCGTGTAGACGGGCAAGGCAAGATCCCTTCGAACCTCTTATTGCAATTAGCTTGCAAGTGCAGGCTAGCAGCATCAATGCGGCGGAGGTGGGAGGGTCGCAAGCGTTGCGTGAATGCGTTCGGCAGGGCCCGAGGGCGCGATCTACCATCGGTGTGTACGCGACAGGGGGATGCCGTGGGTCCGGAGATGGCCGAGCTCGCCAGAACGGCGGGCACGACGATGGTGACGCTGATGGCCACCCAGGCCTGGGAGTCCACGCGCGAGGGGGTGCTCGCCCTGTGGCAGCGCTTCCAGCCCGACCGCGCCGAGACCGTGGGCGGTGAACTCGAGGCCACCCGCGAGGACCTGCTCCTCGCCCGCGAGTCGGGAGACACCGACACCGAGGCCGAGCTCACCGCCGAATGGCAGGCGCGGTTGCGCCGGCTCCTGGTCGCCCGGCCCGAGGTGGCCGACGAACTCCGCCGGATTCTCGCCGAGTTGAACCCCGAGCCCGCTCAGACGCACACGGCGGTGGATGTCCGGCTGCGTGCCGAGGTCTCCGGCAGCGGCCGGGTCTACCAGGCCGGACGCGACCAGCACATCACCGAGCGATGAGCGAACTCGGCGCCCGGGCCTCGGGTCAGGGGCGGATCTTCCAGACCTCCGGCGATCAGTACATAGAGGAACACCACCATCACTACGACGCCGGCGCCGGCGGACCGCTCTTCGGACGCCTGGTCGTACCCCCGGCGGGGGCCGGGACGGCCGCTCCCGACTCCGTGCGGATGCCGCTCGTCGGCCGGGCGCCGGGCATCCTGCGCGACCGTGCGGAACTCCGCGATGCGCTCGGCGCGGCCGTCGCCGGACCCGGCGGCGAGGTCCACGTCGTGCACGGCATGGGCGGCTGCGGCAAGACCGCGCTGGCGCACTGGCTGTTCAACGAGGCGGTGCGCGAGCACGGCCGCGTCGGCTTCTGGGTCAACGCGTCCGAGCTGATGTCCCTGCGCGCCGGGATGCTGGCGGTGGCCGGGGACCGCGGAGCGGCGGCCGTCGAGCTCGCCGCCGCCGCTGCCGGGCAGCGCGCCGCAGCCGACCTCGTCTGGCACCACCTCGACCGCTCCGCCGACCCCTGGCTTCTCGTCCTCGACAACGCCGACGACCCGACGGTCCTGGAGGGCGGGGCGTGGCTCCGGTCCAGCGACCGGGGCACGGTTCTGGTCACGACCCGGCACGCCACGTCGCCGCTGTGGCGGGGACCCGGCGTGCACCGGCACGCGTTGGGTGTCCTGCCGCTGGAGGAGGCGGCCCAGGTGCTGTGCGACCTGGCGCCGGACGCC
This sequence comes from Streptomyces sp. NPDC050546, assembly GCF_044457425.1. Taxonomy (NCBI): domain Bacteria; kingdom Bacillati; phylum Actinomycetota; class Actinomycetes; order Kitasatosporales; family Streptomycetaceae; genus Streptomyces; species Streptomyces sp. NPDC050546. The sequence continues at coordinate 276,686 of NZ_JBITGX010000012.1, read as the reverse complement.
GGGGACCTGGAATCCGCACGGAAGGTCGCCGAGCGCCTGGGACGGCTGCCGCTCGCGCTCACGCTGGCCGGATCCCATCTCGCCCACCAACTCCTGGAGTCGTGGTCCATGGACGAGTACGACCGCAAGCTCGGCGAGGAGTCGACGGCGATCGTCGACCGGGGCGCGGCCGGGCACGGCAGCAGCCAGTCCCGTCAACTGGTGGGCCGCACCTGGCAGTTGTCGCTGGACGCGCTGGCGGACCAAGGGCTTCCCGAGGCGACGACGCTGTTGCGGCTGCTGTCGTTCCTGGCCGCGGATCCCCTGCCGCTGAGCGTGCTGGTGCCGGTGGCCCGGGGCGAGGTGACGCTCGACGGACTCGAACTGGCCCTGCGGGCAGAGCAGTTGGAGCCCGCGCTGAAGGGGCTGATCGACCACTCGCTGGCCGAGCTGGTCACCGTGGACGGGGCGCGCTGCGTGCGGGCCCACGGGGTGCTGCTGGACAGCGTGGCCGGGGGAGTGCCGCAGGACCGGCGGGCGATCGTCGCGGACACGACTGCCTCGCTCCTGGAGGCCGCGCTGCCCGACCAGGGCTCCGACTCTCCCGAGACCCGGAGCCGGCTCGCGCTGCTGGCACCGCACGCGACGAGACTGCTCGCGGTGGCCGCGGACGAACGGACCGCGTCCCTCGCGGTGCGGGTCCTGCGGCAGGTCTACGACTCGGGGGACTACGCGGCGGCACTGGCCCTCGCTCCCACGGTCGTCGAGGCCGTCCGGGGCGTCCTGGGCGCAGAACACAGACTGGTACTGGACGCCCGGCACCTGCGGGGCACGGCGCTGTTCCGGATGGGACGGTTCGCCGAGGCCGAGGCATCACACCGCGAGGTCTTCGAACGCCGGGAGACGCTGCTCGGCGCCGATGCCGTGGACACGCTCCACAGCTGTGCCGCCCTCTCCCAGTCGCTCGACCTGCTCGACCGGGACGAGGAGGCCGAGAGCTGGGGCAGGCGAGCACTCGACGGCTACCGGCGGGTGCTGGGCGAGGAGAGCGCGGAGGCGCTGTTCATCTGGTGCGGGCTGATCGAGATCCTGCCCCAGCTCGGCAAGGAAAGGGAGTTCGCGCAGGAGGGCCCCGCGCTCGTCGAGGCCGGTGAGCGCGCCCTGGGCCCGGACCATCCCACGACGGTGCTGGCCCGGCACGACTACGCCGGTGGCCTGTTCCATTTCGGCCGCTACGAGGAGGCCGAGCCTCTGGCGCGCCGGGTGCTGGCCGACCGGACCCGGCTCCAGGGCCCGGAGCATCCCCTGACCTTGTCGGCCACCTCCCTCACCGCCCGCGTCGCCCACGGTCTGGGCAGGACCGACGAGGCCATCGGGATCATGAAGGAGCTGTCCGAACGCCGGGCGCGGGTGCTCGGCCACGAGCACCCGTTCGCCGCCGCTGACCGGGCCAAGGTCGCCACCTGGCAGACCGAGGCCCGGGGCTGATCAGCCCTCGGTCCGGGCGCGCGCCTTCTGCCACGCGTACCCGACGGCCGCCAGGACCAGCGTCATCGCGCCCGTCGAGTACAACTGCACCCGCGTGTCCGGCTCCCGGGCCATCAGGACGAAGACCGCGGCCATACCGGCCAGGGCGACCCACGTCAGCCACGGGAACGCCCACATCCGGACGACCAGCTTCTCCGGCGTCTCGCGCTCCAGACGTCGGCGCAGTCGCAGCTGCGAGACGGCGATGAAGATCCAGACGACCAGGATCACCGCGCCGATCATGTTCAGCAGCCAGGCGAAGACGTCGTTCGGCCGCCAGTAGCTCAGCAGCACGCACAGGAACCCGAAGACGGAGGACGCCAGTACGGCGATCCGCGGTACCCCGCCCGAGACCCGGCCCAGCACCTTCGGGCCCTGGCCGCGCTCCACCAGGGAGTAGCCGATGCGCGAGGCGCCGTAGACGTTGGCGTTCATGGCGGACAGCAGGGCCACCAGCACGACCACGTTCATCAGCTGTCCGGCGCCGGGGATGCCCAGCTCGTCCAGGGCCGCGACGTACGGGCCCTTCTCGACGACCTCCTTGGAGTCCCACGGCACCAGGGTGACGATGACGGCCATCGAGCCGACGTAGAACAGCGCGATGCGCCACATCGCCGTACGGACCGCGCTCGCCACGCCCTTGACGGGGTTCTCCGACTCGGCCGCCGCGATGGTGACCGTCTCCAGGCCGCCATAGGCGAACACCGAGGCGAGCAGGCCGATGACGAGGCCCTCACCGCCGTTCGGCATGAAGTCGGTGAGGTGGCTCGTGCCCGGCGAGTCCGTGCCGGGCAGGACGCCGGCGATCGCCAGGACGCCCAGCACCAGGAACAGGGTGATCGCGCCGACCTTCAGGGCCGCGAACCAGAACTCGAACTCGCCGAAGTTCTTCACGGCCGCGAGGTTCGTGCCGCAGAAGACGACCATGAACAGTGCCACCCACGCCCACTCCGGGGTGCCCGGCAGCCAGCCGCTGACGATCTTCGCGGCCCCGATGCCCTCCAGGCCGACGGCCGTACAGAGGAGGACCCAGAACGCCCAGCCGACGGTGAACCCGGCCCAGGGGCCGATCGCCCGCTCCGCGTGCGCCGAAAACGAGCCCGACGACGGGTGCGCGGCCGACATCTCGCCGAGCATCCGCATCACCAGCATCACGAGGAGACCGGAGAGGGCGTAGGCGACCACGATCGACGGACCGGCGGCGGCGATACCCGCGCCGGAGCCGACGAACAGACCGGCGCCGATCACCCCGCCGAGGGCGATCATCGACAGGTGGCGCTGTTTCAGGCCATGGGAGAGGGAGGCGTCGTCCGTGCTGGGCGGCGTCCCGGTGGTGGTGCTGGGCATGGGCGCGGCTCGTCCAATGCGTGAGAGGCGAGAGAGGGCAAAAACGCCGCCAGTCTGGGCGGTCCCCTCACCCGGGAGGGAGGGTGTCCAGCATGCGGACACCCGGAACGCGCGCCGTGAGGCCCCGGGGACGGAGGGTGGACGCCCGTCGCGGAAGCCATCGGCACCCGTCCTGGCGGGCATTTGGCGAAACCCTACAGTCCGCTTCACCGTCGGGTCCGTGACCGAAGCCTCGCTGCCTCAGTGACCGGCATCACGTCGCGCTCGGTGTAGCGCCCATCCTTTGTCCGGAACCAACCAACCGTGCGTTCCCGCCTTTGTCGAGCGCTGACGGTGATCAGGGCGAGGGCGCTGGGATAGCGTCACCGTGTCCCGCCCGACCCTCACCCTCGCGGAGTCCCACATGAGCACCGCCGCCGTCCCCGCCCGCACCGGACAGGTCCTCGCCGACCTGCTCCCCGCCTCTCGTGTCCGGGACGCGGCCCTCGTGCTCGGTGGCGCCGCGCTCACCGGTCTCGCCGCCCAGCTCTCGGTGCCCGTGCCGGGCTCCCCGGTGCCGGTGACCGGCCAGACCTTCGCCGCGCTGCTCGTCGGCACCTCCCTCGGCGCCGGCCGCGGCCTCCTCGCCCTCGCGCTGTACGCCGTCGCGGGCGTCGCGGGCGTGCCGTGGTTCGCGCAGGGCACCTCGGGTGTCTTGCCCTCCTTCGGCTACATACTCGGCATGATCCTCGCCGCCACCGTCGTGGGCGCCCTGGCCCGTCGCGGTGCCGACCGCTCGATGCTGCGCATGGCGGGCACGATGCTGGTGGGCGAGGCGATCATCTACGCCGTCGGCGTGCCCTACCTGGCCCTGTCCACCGGCATGTCCGCCACCGCCGCGATCGCGGCCGGCCTCACGCCGTTCCTGGTCGGCGACGCGCTGAAGGCGGCGCTGGCGATGGGGGCGCTGCCGACGGCCTGGAAGTTCGCGAACAAGCGCTGAACCCATAGCCGTTACCGAGAGAGGCCCGCCGGGTGTGCTGCCCCGGCGGGCCTCTCGTGCGTGCTCAGAGCGGGCGGAGACTGATTCAGCCCTCCCGCGCTCCCGGCCGCCGCCGCTGCGCCCACCACATTCCGGCCACGCCCGCGGCGACCAACGACGCGCCCGCCGCACCCAGCGGCAGCAGATCGCGTACCGGACCGGTCTCCGCCAGCTCCTTGCCGCCCGGGGACTCCTTGCCACCCGGGGACACCGGCTTGTTGTCGGTGCCGAGCAGCAGGGGCGTGGCCGGGGCGTCAGGCGACGGGTTGGTCGTGCCGAACGGCACCGGGCCCTGCTGCCAGAACGTCTTCTTCCCGTCGGCGGTCTGGACGGGCAGACAGATCTTTCCGGCCTTGCTCAGGTCATAGGTCGCGTCGACGGCGTACGACTTCGACTTACCGGCCGCGAGATTGTCGACGGCGCAGGCGAAACCGCTGTTCGATCCCTCGGGAAGACCGTTCTCGGGTATCGCGGAACAACCCTCGACGTTCTTGACCACAAGCCCGTCGAATCCGACGACCAGCAGCCTGATCTTCCCGCTGTCCTTGCTTCCTTCGTTCTTCACGGTGGCGGTAATCGCCGTCTTTTTCGAACTGTTGTCGACGGAGATCTTCTCGGGCAGCAGCGTGGTGAGCTTCACCCCTGCCGGCGCTTCGTCAACCACCTTTCCACCCTCGCTGCTTGCGGGCCCTCCGTCCTCCGCCCCGGCGGTGCCGGAAAGGATCAGCACCGCCGAGAATGATGCCGCGACCAGCGGCCCCACGACCACGGCCGTACGACGAGAACTCATGTTCGCCCCCCCTTGTGTCCCCCTGGACTGCGCCTGAATTCGCAGCACTGAAAGAGGTACCACAAGATTTCACCGCACTATCCTGGTACGGCGCGAAGTGTGACCGTTGTGTTTCACTGGAGACGGTCGCGGCGTCGTGGAGGGGGTGCAGCGGATTGCCGGGGAATGCGAATAGCGGCGGTGTTCCAGGGATATTGGTGACGGGGCGCTATCGGTTGGTCGAAAGTATCGGCCAGGGGGGAATGGGGCGGGTGTGGCGAGCCGCCGACGAAATGCTCGACCGGCCGGTCGCGGTCAAGGAAATGCGGATCGACGGCATCGACGCGGAGGACAACAGGACGCGCCGCGAACGCACCCTGCGCGAGGCCAGGGCCACGGCCCGGATCGACCACCCCAACGTCGTACGGATCTACGACGTGGTCGACGAGGGCGAACGCCTGTGGATCGTGATGGAGTTGGTGGCCGGCCGCTCCCTCGAGCGGATCCTCGCGGAGGACGGCCCCCTGAGCCCCGGCGAGACGGCCAGAATCGGGCTCGGCCTGGTCGCGGCGCTGCGCCAGGTGCATGCGCGGGGCGTCCTGCACCGGGACATCAAGCCCGGGAACGTCCTGGTGGAGAACGCGGCCGGGTCGGTCGGGTCGGTCGGGCCGGCCGGATCGGCACGCCGCGGCGGCCCGGGTTCCGGTCAGGCCCCGGGCCCCGGCTCCCCTGAACGGCGCGTCGTCCTCACGGACTTCGGTATCGCCGCGATCCAGGACGCCAAGGCGCTCACGATGGTCGGGATGCTGGTCGGCTCGCCCGACTACATGGCCCCCGAGCGCATCTCCGGCCGCCCACAGGGCCCGCCCTCCGACAACTGGTCCCTCGGCGCGACCCTCTGCGCGGCCCTGGGCGGCCGCTCCCCCTTCACCCGCGACACCACGCTGGCAACCCTGCACGCGGTCCTCTACGAGGCACCCGAACTCCCCGCCGCCTCCGGCCCGTTGCACGACATCCTGACGGCCCTCCTGGAAAAGGACCCGTCGACCCGCCCGAACCTGGACGACCTGGAAACGGCCCTGGAGGCAGTGGCGTTCCCGGCTCCCCCATCGACGGTGTCAGTGGGGTGGGGAACGCCGGGCCTCGAGGAGACCTTGGGAGGAGAGGGCCTTGAGCAGGAACGGCCGGAGCGGGAACCGGATCCTGTTCCGGAACCGGATCCCGAACAGGACTTGGGCACAGAACCTGAACCGGACCAGCAAGGCACCCCGGGACCGGAACCCCGGACACCGGCCCTGACGACGGTGCCGCCACCCCTCCCCGCCCCCACCCCACAGCAATCACTCACCCCCACCTCCGCCCACGCGCAAGCCGGGCCGCCGGATCCCCGTCAACCCGCCCCCGTCCTGGACGCGACCCCACGCCAACTCCCCGCCCACCACCCCGCGGCCACCACCACTCATCACGGCCCGAGCCCCGTCTCCCTCACGCGCGCGCAGGCAGCACAGGCGGTCACCGAGTGCCGCCCTCACCCCACCCCGCAGCCCCCGATGCCGTCGGGTGAACTGCCCGGCCCCGCCGTCCCGGCGGTGTCCCGCCCCCGCGCAGGTCACCGTCGTACGGTGCTCGCCGCGGCGGCGGCCACGGTCGCGACCGCGGGTGCCGTCGTGGGAATCCTGCTGGCGACGTCGTCCGGCTCCCCGGACGACAAGAACACCCGCGCAGGCTCCTCGGCCTCCGCACCCCCCACCACAGGCACCGCCCCGAAGCCCGAATCCACACCCACCGTCGAGGGAACAGCCCGGCCGCAGAGCCTGCCGCCGGGCACGCACCGGGAGGCCGGTGGGTTCGCCTGGGCGACACCGGAGGGCTGGCGGCGGGACGTGAAGACGGGCGCTGAGGTGCACTACACCTCCCCGGACGGCGCCCAGGAACTGGTCGGCAAGTCCGCCCTGGCCCGCGGCGACCTCCTGGAGACCTGGCAGACCTCGGAACGCAACGCCCACCAGGGCCAGGACTACCGCAAGGTCCGCCTGGAGGAGACGACGTTCCGCGGCCACCCGGCGGTGGTCTGGGAGTACACCTTCACGCTGGAGGGCGTCCGCTGGCACGCCCGGCTGCTCGGCTTCAACGTGGGCGGCAAGTCGTACCAGATCAACACCTGGTACCAGTCGGGGATCGAGGAGGAGGCCCTGAGCACGTACGAGAAGGTCAAGGACAGCTTCGTGGTGCTGTAGGGACGTAAGAGGGATACATAAGAGGGATACAAAAGGGACCTGCGGCGCGCGTCCTGAAAGAGGAACACGCACCGCAGGCCCCGCACAACAAAGAGGCGAGCGCCCGCTGGTCAGCCGGCTGAGACCTCGTCCCGGTCTTCGTCCGGAACCTGGACCCGCGCGGCCTCGGCGCCCCGACGACCGCCGCCCCGGTGCTTCACGAAGGCGATGACGAGCACCACGGCCGCCACGAGCAGCGACAGCAGAATGGTCCGGCGCCCGTCGTGCTCGGTGTCGGTGAGCATGTAGCCGAGGATGAACACGATCAGTGCGGCCGTCGCGTAGGTCAGATACGGGTACAGCCACATCTTGACGACGAGCTTCTCCGGGGCCTCCGCCTGGATGATCTTCCGCATCCGCAGCTGGGAGAAGCAGATCACCAGCCACACGAACAGGGCGACCGCACCACTGGAGTTCACGAGGAAGAGGAAGACAGAGTCCGGGAACTTGTAGTTGAAGAAGACGGCGACGAAGCCGAACGCGACGGACGCGAGGATCGCCGTCCGCGGCACGCCGTTGCCGGTCGTGCGGGCGAAGGACTTCGGCGCGTCGCCGCGCTGGCCGAGCGAGAAGGCCATGCGGGAGGCGGTGTAGAGACCGGAGTTGAGACAGGACAGCACCGAGGTCAGCACGATGAAGTTCATGATCTGACCGGCGTGCGGAATGCCCAGGGAGTCGAGCGCGGCGACATAGGAGCCGTCGTCGGTGATGGACTTGCTGTCCCACGGCAGCAGGGCCACCACGACGAAGATCGAGCCGAGGTAGAAGACGGCGACTCGCCAGATGATGCTGTTGGTGGCCTTGGTGACGGCCTGCTGCGGGTTCTCGGACTCACCGGCCGCCAGGGTGGCGATCTCGCTGCCCATGAAGGAGAAGACGACGAGCAGCACACCGGTGAGGATCGCGCCGGCCCCATGGGGCAGGAAGCCCCCGTGCTCGGTCAGGTTGCTCAACCCGGCCTGCTCACTGTCCACGCCGGGCAGCAGCCCGAAGACGGCGAGCCCGCCGATGACGATGAACGCGGCGATCGCGACGACCTTGATCCCGGCGAACCAGAACTCGAACTCGCCGTACGAGCCGACGGAGACCAGGTTGGTGGCGGTGAGCACCAGCATCACGATCAGGGCCCAGGCCCACTGCGGCACGGCCGGGATCCAGCCCTCCAGGATCACGGCACCGGCGGTCGCCTCGACCGCGAGCACCACGACCCAGAAGAACCAGTACAGCCAGCCGATGGAGAAACCGGCCCAGGGGCCGAGCGCGCGGTCGGCGTGCGCGGAGAAGGAACCCGAGGTCGGGTTGGCGGCGGACATCTCACCGAGCATCCGCATCACCAGCACCACGAGCGTGCCGACGAGGGCGTACGACAGGAGAATGCCGGGGCCTGCGGTGGCGATACCGGAGCTGGATCCCACGAAGAGCCCGGCCCCGATGACACCGCCGATGGCGATCATCGACAGATGCCGGTTCTTGAGCCCGGCCTGCAGCCCGGAGCCGCCGCCGGGTTCTCCGGGGCCTCCAGGGTCGTTTCCGGTCGTCTTCAGTGTCGGCTGCGAGGTCATGGAACGGATTTCCTTTGCGCCGGGGAGCTGTTCTTCCGTACGGAGCCGCACCAGCCGTACGAACGGGGGTGTGTCGCGGCATGACGGTGTACGGGTCCTCGTACGAGCGGGTGTACGAGCCGGTCCAGTGAATCTGAGGCGAACGTTTTCGAGAACCTTTGAATCCAGATTGTTACTTGAGGTTTCCCTGAGGTTCCGTAATGCGGCTCACATTCGTCTCACGTTTTCATGAGCGCCACCCCGCGCGCCTTCCCCGAAACACCCGTGTCACACTCATCCCATGCGCGTGTACCTCGGCTCGGACCATGCCGGCTACGAACTCAAGAACCACCTCGTCGACTGGCTGAAGGCGGCGGGTCACGACCCCGTCGACTGTGGCCCGCACATCTACGACGCCCAGGACGACTACCCGCCCTTCTGCCTCCGCGCGGCGGAGCGCGCGGCCGCGGACCCCGACGCGCTCGGCGTGGTCATCGGCGGTTCCGGCAACGGCGAGCAGATCGCGGCGAACAAGGTCGAGGGCGTGCGCGCGGCCCTCGCCTGGAGCGAGGAGACGGCGGCCCTCGGCCGCCAGCACAACAACGCCAACGTCGTCGCCGTGGGTGCGCGCATGCACTCGCAGGACGAGGCGACGGCCTTCGTCGAGACGTTCCTCGCAACGCCGTTCTCCGGTGACGAACGTCACATCCGCCGCATCGACATGCTCGCCGAGTACGAGACGACCGGCGCCCTCCCCCCGATCCCGCCGCACCACCCGCAACAGGGACCCGACGCCTGACCCGACCCGGCCCGACCTCGCGGCACACCCGGGCCACACGGCCCCACTGCCCGAGCCCTGCGCGGCACGCAGGTACGCAGTCGCCGCCGGGCGGGACCCAGCGGCGAAGCCCCGCGTGGGGTGCAGGGGACGCAGCCCCCGCCGGGGCCCGGGGTGGAGCCCCGAGGTGTTTCGACTCCGGCCTCTTGGCCAACCGTTTCGGGCGGGTGGGTGGGAAAGCCCCCCCGAGGGGTGCAGGGGACGCAGTCCCCGCCGGGGCCCGGGGCGGAGCCCCGGTGTCTTTCGACGTCAACCTCTTGACGAACCGGTTCGGGCAGGCGGGTGGGCAAGGGTAACGATCACAGGGAGAACCCGTGCCAGAAGGCCACACCATCCACCGCCTGGCCCAGGACTACGCCGCCGCCTTCCTCGGCACAACCCCCCGAACCACCAGCCCCCAGGGCAAGTTCACCGACGCCGCCGCCCTCCTCACCGGCACGGAACTCACCCACACAGAGGCTCACGGCAAACACCTCTTCCTCGGCTTCCGCGGCACCGACTGGATCCACATCCACCTCGGTCTCTTCGGCAAGGTCACCCTCGGCCCGGCCCCCGCACCCCCACCCACCGACACCGTCCGCCTCCGCCTCGCGAACGACACCGCGTACGTAGACCTCCGGGGCCCCACCACCTGCGCCCTGATCACACCCCCGGAGAAGCAGGCGATACACGACCGCCTCGGCCCCGACCCCCTCCGCGAGGACGCCGACCCGGACACCGCGTACCGCCGAATCTCCCGCAGTCGTACGACGATCGCCGCGCTCCTCATGGACCAGAAGGTCATCGCGGGCGTAGGAAACGTCTACCGCGCAGAGGTCCTCTTCCGGCACAACATCGACCCGTACCGTCCCGGAAGGGACATCACTCCCACCGAGTGGGAGTCGGTCTGGACCGACCTGGTCGAGCTCATGCACGAGGGCGTCCGCAACAACCGCATCGACACCGTCCGCCCGGAACACACCCCGGAGGCGATGGGCCGCCCACCCCGCGTGGACGACCACGGCGGCGAGGTGTACGTCTACCGCAGGGCCAACCAGCCCTGCCACCTCTGCGGCGGCGAGATCCGCACCGCCGACCTCGCCGCCCGCAACCTCTTCTGGTGCCCGGCTTGCCAGGGCCGCCCCTGAGGAACCCCCCGCCTCAGAAGCCGTGCGGGAGCCACGGCGCCAGACCGGCCGCCCCGAACCCCAGCGACGCCTCCGCCAACGCCCCCCGCCGTACCTCCCGCACCCGCCCCGCCGCCCCCAACGAGGCCAGCGACACACCCCCGAGATACGCGGAACTCAACTCCCGTACGGACAGAGCGACATCCGCGGCGTCCGCCGTACGCTCACAGGACGCCCCCTTCGCGTCCCCGCTCAGCCGCCAACGCCCGGTGTTCCAGGGGCAGAACGCGTCCTCCACCTCGAACACCACATCCACCGGCGTCTGATACGTCCGCGCCTCCAGCGCGGCCCCCAGCTCCACCGGCCGTACGTACAGCGAATCCCGCACCCACGGCTTGCACCGCCGCATGTCGGACACCCAGTGCCGCCACGCGTCGTCCACCGGCCGCCCCCGCACCACCACCGACGACGTCAGGTCGATGCCGAACAGGAACCGCCACAGCGCCGCGTCCGCCGCGGGGTCCAGCGCGGCCGAGTCCTCCAGAGTCACCGTGCCCTCGGGCCCGGCGGTCTCCCAGCTCGGCTTGACGCGATACCGCGCGTATCCGACCGTCTCGCCGTCCCGCTCGGCGAGGACGCACTGCAGCGGCGACGCCCCCTCCCGGTCGCTCTCCGGATCGAGCAGCCCGAGCCGCTCCCAGCCGGGCCGCCGGGCGAGCATCCCGGGCCGCGACGGAACCAGCCGGGCGTACACCGCCTCGCACGCGTCGAGGACATCGGCCGGGACGGCGTACCGCACGCGTACGTCATCCGTGCCCGTCGGCAGCGATGTGAGCCGCACCCGGGTCGTGTCGATCTCGGCGTTCAACTGGAAGGTGGCGCACCCGTATCCGAACCGGCCGTAGATCGCCGGCTCGGAGGCCGTGAGCACGGCCAGCGGTTCACCCCAGGCACGGACGTCGTCCAGCTGCCGCCGCATCATCGACGTCAGAACCCCGCGCCGCCGATGCGTGGCGGCCACGCTGACCATGGTGACGCCCGCGGCCGGCACCGAGGCCCCGCCGGGCACCGTGAGCCGGAAACCGAACGCCCCGGTCGTCCCCACGCACTCGTCCCCGTCCCATACACCGAGCGAACGGTCGAACTCGGTCAGCGAGTTCCACAACTCCCGTTCCTCGGCGGACTCCGGCACCCCGCCGAAGCCCCGGATCAGGGTGTCGTACCACTTGTCCCAATCGTCCCGCCGCAGCACCCGCAGGTCGGTCGCGGAGCCGGTCGCGTCAGTCGCCATGGCCCATGCCTATCAGGGCAATGCGGGACGAGCGAGGGAATTTCTCCCAGGTGGCGGCGGGGCGGCGCGCGGTGAAGTTCACTGTGAAGTCTGCCCTCGGACGGGGGACAAGTGGGACCTCCCGTGCCAAGCGGCTGGTCCGATGGATAGGGTCCCGAACTAATGGCATCAGGACGAGAGCGGCGCGCGGAAGCCGACACGTTCACGGCCCGGTTGAAGAAGCAGTGGCACCGGGCCCGCGTCGGCGTGCGCCGAGCAGCCGTGGACTACTTCCGCGGGGACGGCTCCGACTGGATCGCCCTGGCCGGTCTGCTCCTGACCGTCCCGCTGATCGCGGCGGCGACGCTGGGGAACTCCGTGTGGTTCTCGCCGGCCGCGCTCGTCCTGCCCGTCGTCGTGGGCGGCCTGCTGCTGCGCCCGGCCAGCTTGCTCGGTCTGTACGCGGCGGCGGCCACGGCGCTGATCGTGGAGTCGGTGCAGCTGGGCCCGTACACGGAGGGGCCCTCCAGGGTCACTCCGGGCATCGTGCTCGTGGTCGCGGCCTGCGGTTTCTTCGGCCTGCTGCTGGCCCAGTTCCGCAGCAGGGTCGGTGTGCCCTGGCGGCGCGGCGGCACCATGCTCTTCGACCTGCGCGAACGCATCCGGGTGCAGAGCCAGCTGCCCGACCTGCCGGGCGGCTGGCACCAGGAGATGGCGCTGCGCCCGGCGGGCGGCCAGTCCTTCTCGGGCGACTTCGTGGTGGCGGCCCGTACCAACGGCGGCCGTACGCTCGAGGTCGTCCTCACCGACGTCTCCGGCAAGGGCATGGACGCGGGCTCCCGCGCCCTGCTCCTGTCAGGCGCGTTCGGGGGCCTGCTGGGCTCCCTCCCGCCGCACGCCTTCCTCCCCGCCGCCAACGGCTATCTGCTCCGCCAGGACTGGGACGAGGGCTTCGCGACCTCCATCCACCTGGTCCTCGACCTGGACTCCGGCGACTACGAGCTCTACTCCGCCGGGCATCCGCCGGGCCTGCAGCTCAGCGCGGGCACCGGACGCTGGGAGGAGAAGGCGGCCGAGGGCCCGCTCCTCGGTGTCTACGACGGCGCCCAGTTCGACCCCGTGAAGGGCTCGCTGCGCTCGGGCGATGTGCTGATGCTGTTCACGGACGGCCTGGTGGAGACCTCCGACCGCGACATCGTCGAGGGCATCGACCGCCTCACCGGCGAGGCCGACCGCTATGTGGCCGGCGGCTTCCACGGCGCGGCCTGGCACCTCATCGAGGCGGTGGCCAAGGACGTCAACGACGACCGGGCCCTCCTGCTGATCTGCCGAGAGGGCCCGACGGCGGCGTCCGCTCCCCGCTGAGCCGGAGTTCCCGGGCCCCGGGCCGGTTCGGCGGTCGTCCTGTGGACCCGGGCGGTGCTGCGCGGGGGACACTGGAGCGGTGACCGAGACACCGCGCATCACCCCGCTGCCCCTGGCCCAGGTCGAGGCCATCGCCCGCGCCGCGCACGACGGCCAGACCGACAAGGCGGGGCGGCCCTACGCCGAACACCTGCGGGCCGTGGCGGAGGGAGTACGGGAACGAGGCGGCGACGAGGACCAGATCGCGGCGGCCTGGCTGCACGACGCCGTCGAGGACGACGCCCTCTCACCCCAGTGGCTGCGCGAGGCCGCGCTGAGCGGCCGTACGAAGGACATCGTCCTCGCGGTCACCAAGCGGGCGGGGGAGCCGCCCGAGGCGTACGCCGCGCGCATCCTCGCCACGCCGGGCGCGCCGCTGGTGAAGGAGGCGGATCTGGCGCACAACGCGGATCCGGCCCGCCTCGCGGTCCTCGACGAGGCCACCCGCACACGACTGACCGAGAAGTACGCACGGATGCGCGCACTTCTCGGTCAGGGAGATGCGATCTGAAGAAGCGCCTAGGCGCTGACCTTCTCGCGGTCCTTCTCGCGCTCGCGCCGCTCGGCGCTCTGGCGCTCGCGGGCGAGCTCGGCCGCGTCCCGCTTGAAGGCCCAATCCATCTTCGGCTCCATCGCGAACCGGAACATGCGCTGCACCGGCTTGGTGCACAGCACCGTCACGACGGCGGCCGCGAGGACGGTCACGGCGATCTGCCCGGCCGGGTGGTGGAACCAGCTCGCCTCGAACCAGCCCTGGTAGTCGCCGGCCTTCACGAGGAAGCCGTGCAGCAGGTAGCCGTAGAGCGTGCCGGCGCCGAGCGCGGTGAACCACATGTGGCGGCGCGGCACCCAGGCGAAGAAGCAGGCGGTCAGCACCAGCGAGCAGCCGAACATCGCGAGCACCATCACCGGGCCGGCCCACCACGGCGCGCCCAGTTCCTGCGCGGAGTCACGGTGGTAGAACCACGCGGTGTTCATGCGCGGCACGGCCCACCAGCTGAAGGCCAGGGCGGCGGCGAACACCGGCACCGAGGCGATCCGCACCGAACGGCGGCGCACCATCTGGAAGTGCTCGGGCTTCATCACCAGGCCCAGCACGAAGAACGGCAGGAACTGCAGGACGCGCTGGAGGTCCAGGTCGTCACCGATCGAGGGCGTGACGGTCGCCAGCATCGCGAGGCCGAGCGCGAGCGGCAGCGGCCAGCGCACCATGTTCCAGATGGGGGTGGTCAGCCGCCAGATGAACAGCGCGACCAGGAACCAGGTCAGGTACCACGGGTCGAGGAGGCTGATGTCCTGCCCCGGGTCGTCGTCGATCCACCGCTTGAAGAGCGGGTAGGCCGTCTCGAAGATGACGTACGGCACCGCCACGCCGGTGAGCAGGCGCTTGAGCCGGTCCGGCCGCATGTCGAAACTGCGCGAGAAGTAGCCGGAGATGAGGATGAACGCCGGCATGTGGAACGCGTAGACGACCTGGTACGCGGCCTCGAGTATCCGGCTGTCGCCCTTGAGCGGCTCCCAGGCGTGGCCCATGGCCACCAGCACGATCGCGAGGTACTTCGCGTTGTCGAAGAACGCGTCGCGCTGCTTGCCGTTCTGCTTCTTCTGGGGGCTCTGCGGCGAGCGCGGGCTCGGCACTCCGCCTGCCGGCGACTGTGCCGGGGGAAGTGGCGCCTTGCGGTCGCCGTTCGGTCGCAGCGAGTTCGTCACAGACCCTCCCACCAGGAACTCGGGGAGACGATCCGGGACCTCGCTGCGCTTGCGGGGGACGAGGCAGCGTGGAACATCTGAGGCACCCTAGCCTTCCCTGCGGCTATTCGTAAAACGCCGGACGTGATTCCTGGCTATTCGCTGTGGGTACCCCGGATTTCGGGTAGTTGACGTCGCTGTCGGCGTGATGACCAACACATCTTCGGCGCCGAGTTGCGCCCGTCACAGGTGCCCTGCTTGTCAGGATACTTCCGGACTAAGCGGTGCATAAGACCAGCAGGCGACTCCAGTGGAATGTCCGCTTCAGCGCTCTTCGGGACTCTCTCCGCAGGGCTGTTGAGGAGCCTTGGGCGGCAATTCGAATTAGCTGCGAACGCGTTGTGTGGAGACGGAAACGATCCGACCGGAATTCCCGCGCGGGTGGCGCATCGAATTGCCGTACGAGTCCCGTCCGTCGGGTCCCCTCCGGCACGCGACGTACACCGGCCCGGACGACACCGGGAGGGATGATGCGTCACCGGCCGCATAGCCCGGCCGCGTTGGTGGCACGATGGTTCTGGCGGGGGTGCGCTGAGGCGCCCCCGGGCCGGGAGAGCGGACCGACCGAGGGTGTGATCAGTTGTGGCCATTTCACTGTCTGTGGTGCTGCTGTTGGCGATCATCCTTGTGGTGTTGCTGAGAGGGGGATCCATCAAGGCGGGCCCCGCGATCGTGGCGATCCTCTTCGGCTTCTTCCTCGCCTCGACCGGCATGGCCCCGTCCATCCAGCGCTTCCTCAACTCGATAGCGGAGACGGTCAACTCCATCAGCTTCTGACCGGCCGCGGTCGCACCCCTCCCGGGCCGGTGCCACGGGCCCGCGGGGCGTGCGGATACCCTCCTCCCGACGGGACGGTGCGTGACGGGGGGAACGTACGGGGATGGCGCTGCGCGATTCTGACCCCGCGGAGGTGGGCGGCTACCGCATCGAGGACCGCCTCGGCTCCGGCGGCATGGGTGTGGTCTACCTGGCCCGCTCGGCCTCCGGCCGGCGTCTCGCCGTCAAGGTGGTGCACGGCCAGTACGCCGACGACGACGAGTTCCGCGCCCGTTTCCGCCGCGAGGTGGCCGCGGCCCGCCAGGTCAGCGGTGCCTTCACGGCCCCCGTCGTGGACGCCGACGCCGACGCCCCCCGCCCCTGGATGGCCACGCTCTACATCCCGGGCTCGGACCTCGGCACCCACGTCCGCGAGCACGGCCCGCTCTCCGCGCCCCGGCTGCGTGAACTCGCCGCCGGCCTCGCCGAGGCGCTGCGCGACATCCACCGCGCCGGAGTCGTCCACCGCGATCTGAAGCCGGCCAACGTGATGCTCGCCGAGGACGGCCCCCGCGTCATCGACTTCGGCATCTCCCGTGCCGCCGAGTTCGCCGCCGCCGACGTCCTCACCCAGACCGGCCGCGTCATGGGCACCCCGCCCTTCATGTCGCCGGAGCAGTTCTCCTCCCCGCAGGACGTCGGCCCGGCGGCCGACATCTTCTCCCTCGGCTCGGTCCTCGCCTACGCCGCCACCCGCCGCGGCCCCTTCGACAGCCCGAGCCCCTACGAGACGGCCGTCCGGGTCGTCGAGGGCGAACCGGCCCTCGCCGGCGTACCGGACGAACTGCTCCCCTTCGTGCGCCTCTGTCTGGAGAAGCACCCCAAGTCCCGCGTGACCGCCCACGAACTCCTGACCCTGCTGCGCGACGGAGACCCGGCCGTCCCGCCCCCGGCCGCCGAGGAATCGATCCCTCTTCCGTCCCAGCGCGTCCCCGCGGCCACGCCGCAGCGCGACACCCCGCTCGCCGACCCGCCGCCCGAGCCCGCCCGGCCGCGAGGCAACCGAAGACGCCGCTACCTCCTCGCCGCGGCGGCCGGGACGGCCGTGGCCGCCGTCCTCGCCGCCACCACCGTCCTCCTCAGCGGCGCCCTCTCCCGCGACAGCGAGCCCGGCCCCGCGGGCTCCGCGGCCCCCAGCGACCTCCCTCACGGCTGGAAGCCCTGGGCCACCGCCGCGAAGGCCCCCGAGGGCCGAGAGCGCCTCGGCGGCGCCGACAGCGCTCTCGCGGGCTGCGCGGCCGTCGACACCTCCCTCGTGTGCGCGGGCTCCGGCCTCATGGCGACCCGCTTCGATCTCGCCGGCGGCCGCGCCACCTGGGGCCGGCCCGTCGACCCCACACCCGACGGCTCCTCCAGCAGCAGCGAGGGCGCGCTCGTCGGCACCACCGACAGCCACGTCTACGCCTACGAGGCGGAGGAGGGGGAGACGGCGGCCGGCCCCCGGTTCAGCTACGCGGTGTACGCCCTGGCCGCCGGCACGGGCAAGGAGCTCTGGCGGACCGTGACGGGCACCGGCGAGTCGGCGTCCGTCCCCGACAGCACGCAGGACGCCGCCACGGCCGTCCCCGAGGGCGTCGTCACCTTCTACGGATCGGCGGGCGACCAGTACGCCCTGCTCGACGCCGAGACCGGCGACGTCCGCTGGAAGCAGCCGAAGCCGGACACCCCGGACGCCCCGGCCGACTGCCTGCTGCGCTCCGCGGCCGACCACGCCTACCTCGTCTGCGTGATCGGTCTGACGGAACGAGGAGCCTCCCGTACCACCGTCTCCCAGATCGACGCGGCCACCGGAAAGGCCCGCTGGACCGTCGAGGCCAAGGGCGCCCAGTACCTGCTCGGACAGCACGACGGGCGTCTGGTCCTCGGGGACGCATTCGCCACGGACCGCGGCCTGACCCTGATCGACGTCTCCTCGCGCGCGCTCACCGTGCGCCGGCTCGCGCAGCCCCGGCCCGAGGACGCGGACGCGTACCTGGTACGCGGCACGGTCTACTTCACGCGCGAAAGCGGCGGCGTCCGCGCGGTCTCGCCCCGCACCGGCCGAACGCTGTGGGAATCCAACTCCACCGTGGAGCAGCAGGGGCCGCCGACCGCCTCCGCCACCCACGTGTACGTCGCGTCCCCCAGCGGCCGCCTGGCCGCCCTGGACGCGAGCACCGGCGAGGTCGAGGCCACCGTGGACGGCCGCGACGACGGCGGCAGAACCGACAGCATGCTCGTCACCTCGGGCGCCCCGCTCGTCCTCGTCGGCGACGCCCTGTACGTCCCGTACGGCGTCCGCTCCGTCTACACGGTGGACGTACGCGACCTCTGAATCCCCGGGAATCCCAGGAACCCCCCGAAATCTTTCAGGCACCGGAAAAACCCCTCGGGCCCGGTTCCGAAGAACCGGGCCCGAGCCGTTCAGAGCGGGCGACGGGAATCGAACCCGCGTAGCTAGTTTGGAAGACTAGGGCTCTACCATTGAGCTACGCCCGCACGGTGCGCGCCGCAGGTCGGGTGACCGCGGCACGCAAGCATCGTAGCGGGTTGTGCGCCCTCGTCGCACACCGCATTCGCAACCGGACCCTCCCGGCGCCGACGCAGCGGAAATGCGGCGGCCGTACGGCCTTGCGCCATGTACCCTACGTGTCGCACCAGACGGGGTGTGGCGCAGCTTGGTAGCGCGTCCGCTTTGGGAGCGGAAGGCCGTGGGTTCAAATCCCGCCACCCCGACCAGCCACCCGATCATCTCGACTCGCCTCGGGTGATCGCCTTCCGGTCACTCATGTGATCGCCTTTTGGGCGGTGTAGTCGCTGCCGTTACTATGCAAGCTGCCGTCCGTGTGTATCAGCGTCTGAAGTCTCCGGGCGGCGAAATCCGCCGGGCCGCTCTGGCCCCGGCAGAACCCAAGAAGTCAGCCACAAGGAGACCGAACCGTGAAGAGCGCCGTGGAGACCCTGAACCCGACTCGGGTTCGGCTCACTGTCGAGGTGCCCTTCGAGGAGCTCAAGGACAGCCTCGACGCGGCGTACAAGAAGATCAACCAGCAGGTCACGGTGAAGGGCTTCCGCAAGGGCAAGGTCCCGGCCCGGGTCATCGACCAGCGGTTCGGCCGCGGTGCGGTGCTGGAGGAGGCCGTCAACGACGCGCTGCCGAAGTTCTACACCGACGCGGTCAACGAGGCCGAGCTGAACCCGCTGGGCCAGCCCGAGGTCGACATCACGGAGCTGAAGGACGGCGAGACGCTGAACTTCACCGCCGAGGTCGACATCCGTCCCTCCATCGAGATCCCGGACTACTCCGGCATCGAGGTCGAGGTCGACGCGGTCGAGGTCACCGAGGAGGACGTCGACAAGGCGGTCGAGGAGCTGCGTGAGCGCTTCGCCTCCACGGCCCCGGTCGAGCGTGCCGCCGAGGACGGCGACGTCGTGACGATCGACCTGGAGGCCAAGGTCGAGGGCGAGGTCCTGGAGGACGGCGTCGCCGACGGCGTCTCCTACACCATCGGCTCCGGCGAGCTGCTGGACGGCATCGACGACGCCGTGAAGGGCGTGGAGGCCGGTGGCGAGGCCACCTTCACCTCCGAGCTCAAGGGCGGCTCGGCGGCCGGCAAGGAGGCCGAGGTCACCGTCAAGGTCACCCAGGTCGCCAAGCGCGAACTGCCCGAGCTGGACGACGAGTTCGCGCAGCTCGCCTCCGAGTTCGACACCATCGAGGAGCTGCGGGCCGACAGCCGCAAGCGCCTGGAGAACATGAAGCAGTACGACCAGGCCACGCAGGCCCAGGAGCGCGTCCTGGAGAAGCTGCTCGAGCTGGTCGAGGTGCCGGTCCCGGACAAGCTGCTCGAGGACGAGGTCAACACCCGCAAGCACAACCTCGAGCACCACCAGCTCGGCCAGATGGGTCTCGACCTCGAGAAGTACCTCGAGATCCAGGGCAAGACGGTCGAGGAGTTCGACGCCGAGACCAAGGAAGCCGCGGTCAAGGGCATCAAGACGCAGTTCGTGCTCGACGAGCTCGTCAAGCAGGAGAAGCTGAACGTCAGCCAGGAGGAGCTCACCGAGCACCTCATGCGCCGCGCCGCCTCCTCCGGCATGTCCCCCGACCAGTTCGCCCAGGCCGTCGTCGAGGGCGGTCAGGTTCCGCTCCTGGTCGGCGAGGTCGCCCGCGGCAAGGCCCTGGCCGTCGTGGTCGAGAAGGCCGCGGTCAAGGACACCAACGGCGAGGTCGTCGACCTGGACGACGAGGAGGACGAGACCGAGGCCTCCACCGAGGAGACCCCGGCCGAGGCCGCCGAGTCCACCGAGGAGAAGACCGAGGGCTGAGCCCCCGGCTCTGACTAGGTCATAGGGAAGGCCCTGGGGTGCGAACCCCAGGGCCTTCTTGCCGTCCGTGGGGCAGCGCACCTCGGGGGCGCGGGGAACTGCGCGACAAGCCCCACGGGCCCGCAGCCGTCCACGGGCGGACCCACCCACGGCGAGACCGCACGGCCCCCGGCGGAGCCCCGTCGCGCTACGCCCCCGGCGAACACTCCCATCTCCGGGATTCCCCGAAGGGACCCGCGCGTTAGGGTCCATGAATACGAGGGCAGTGGAGTCTGCGAACGGCTCCAGCCCCGCAGGGAAACGTGAGACGGCCCGGCGCCGTCGTAAGACGAGCAGGTGGATACGTGACGAATCTGATGCCCTCCGCCGCCGGCGAGCCTTCCATCGGTGGTGGCCTCGGTGACCAGGTCTACAACCGGCTGCTCAACGAGCGGATCATCTTCCTCGGCCAGCCGGTCGACGACGACATCGCGAACAAGATCACCGCACAGCTGCTGCTCCTTGCCGCGGATCCCGACAAGGACATCTACCTCTACATCAACAGCCCCGGCGGTTCGATCACGGCCGGTATGGCGATCTACGACACGATGCAGTTCATCAAGAACGACGTGGTGACCATCGCCATGGGTCTCGCGGCCTCGATGGGCCAGTTCCTGCTCAGCGCGGGCACCCCCGGCAAGCGCTTCGCGCTGCCGAACGCCGAGATCCTGATCCACCAGCCCTCCGCCGGCCTGGCCGGCTCGGCCTCGGACATCAAGATCCACGCCGAGCGGCTGCTGCACACCAAGAAGCGCATGGCCGAGCTCACGTCCCAGCACACGGGGCAGTCGGTCGAGCAGATCACCCGCGACTCGGACCGCGACCGCTGGTTCGACGCCTTCGAGGCCAAGGAGTACGGCCTCATCGACGACGTCATCCCCACGGCCGCCGGTATGCCGGGCGGCGGCGGCACCGGGGCCTGAGAGGTCCCCACGGGGCCTGTGGCGCCCCGTGAGGCCCCCGGAGCCCTCCCGGGCCCCAGCGACCCCAGACAGCCCCAGCCGACCGCCTCAGCCCTTCTCAGGAGACACCGTGAACCAGTTCCCCGGCAGCGGGATCTACGACCGTATGCACGCCGTGCAGGACATGAGCGGCTCGCAGGGCCGCTACACCGGCCCGCAGGCCGAGTCCCGCTACGTCATCCCCCGCTTCGTCGAGCGCACCTCCCAGGGCATCCGCGAGTACGACCCGTACGCGAAGCTCTTCGAGGAGCGCGTGATCTTCCTCGGCGTCCAGATCGACGACGCCTCCGCCAACGACGTCATGGCGCAGCTGCTGTGCCTGGAGTCGATGGACCCCGACCGTGACATCTCGGTGTACATCAACAGCCCCGGTGGCTCCTTCACGGCGCTCACCGCGATCTACGACACCATGCAGTACGTGAAGCCGGACATCCAGACGGTCTGCATGGGCCAGGCGGCCTCCGCCGCCGCCGTCCTGCTGGCCGCCGGTACGCCCGGCAAGCGCATGGCCCTGCCGAACGCGCGCGTGCTGATCCACCAGCCGTACAGCGAGACCGGCCGCGGTCAGGTGTCCGACCTGGAGATCGCCGCGAACGAGATCCTGCGGATGCGCTCGCAGCTGGAGGAGATGCTGGCCAAGCACTCCACCACGCCGGTCGAGAAGATCCGTGACGACATCGAGCGCGACAAGATCCTCACGGCCGAGGACGCGCTGAGCTACGGACTGATCGACCAGATCATCACCACCCGGAAGATGGACAACTCGAGCCTGCGCTGAGGCGAGAGGCTGTATCGTCTGCCGCCCCTTGGCACGGTTTGGCACGGTCCACGTCAAAGTGAACCGCGCCAAGGGGGGCCCGAACGAGGGGCCCGGCAAGGTACCGTCGGACATAAGGCTGCACCAGGAGCCGCTGGACGTGGACGTCCAGTCGTCTCCCAGGCGAAGGGGAAGCACACCGTGGCACGCATCGGTGACGGCGGCGATCTGCTCAAGTGCTCGTTCTGTGGCAAGAGCCAGAAGCAGGTCAAGAAGCTCATCGCAGGGCCCGGTGTGTACATCTGCGACGAGTGCATCGACCTCTGCAACGAGATCATCGAGGAAGAGCTCGCGGAGACCAGCGAGGTCCGCTGGGAGGAACTCCCGAAGCCCCGCGAGATCTACGAGTTCCTCGAGGGGTACGTGGTCGGTCAGGAGGCCGCCAAGAAGGCCCTCTCCGTAGCGGTGTACAACCACTACAAGCGCGTCCAGGCCGGTGAGAACGGCGGGGCGAACGGCCGTGACGACGCCATCGAGTTGGCGAAGTCCAACATCCTCCTCCTCGGCCCCACGGGCTCCGGCAAGACCCTCCTCGCCCAGACCCTCGCGCGCATGCTGAACGTCCCCTTCGCGATCGCCGACGCCACGGCGCTCACGGAGGCGGGATACGTCGGCGAGGATGTCGAGAACATCCTCCTCAAGCTGATCCAGGCCGCCGACTACGACGTCAAGAAGGCCGAGACCGGGATCATCTACATCGACGAGATCGACAAGGTCGCGAGGAAGAGTGAAAACCCCTCGATCACGCGCGATGTCTCGGGCGAGGGCGTCCAGCAGGCCCTGCTGAAGATCCTGGAGGGCACCACCGCCTCGGTCCCGCCGCAGGGCGGCCGCAAGCACCCGCACCAGGAGTTCATCCAGATCGACACGACGAACGTGCTGTTCATCGTGGGCGGTGCCTTCGCCGGCCTGGAGAAGATCATCGAGTCCCGGGCGGGTGCCAAGGGCATCGGCTTCGGCGCGCAGATCCGCTCCAAGCGCGAGATGGAGTCCAAGGACCAGTTCCAGGAGGTCATGCCGGAGGACCTGGTCAAGTTCGGCATGATCCCCGAGTTCATCGGCCGGCTCCCGGTCATCACCTCGGTCCACAACCTCGACCGCGAGGCCCTGCTGCAGATCCTCGTCGAGCCGCGCAACGCGCTCGTCAAGCAGTACCAGCGCCTCTTCGAACTCGACGGTGTGGAGCTGGACTTCGAGCGCGAGGCCCTCGAGGCCATCGCCGACCAGGCGATCCTCCGCCAGACCGGCGCGCGTGGCCTGCGGGCCATCATGGAGGAGGTCCTCCAGGGCGTGATGTACGAGGTCCCGTCCCGTAAGGACGTGGCCCGGGTCGTCATCACGGCGGACGTCGTCCAGTCGAACGTCAACCCGACGCTGATCCCGCGGGATGCGCGGGGCCGCGGTCCGGGCGAGCAGAAGACCGCCTAGTCACCCACTGCACGCGAAGGCGCCCGGCACAGCGTGTGCCGGGCGCCTTCGTCGTTGCCGGCGTCAGGCCTTGACGCGGACTTCCTCGCGGACCTTGGTGGTGAGGTCGATCGCCACGTCCTGGGTGACGCCCTGCGCCGCCTCAGCAGGCGACACGATGGCGATGGTGCTGTAGTCGGCCCACGCGCAGAACCAGTTGACCTTCTCCTTCTTGGTCAGCTGGTCCTGTGACTTGGCCGACTGGCACTTCATGGCCGCGCCGTCGAGGTCGGCCTCCTCGGGCTCCCCGATCAGTTCGGGCTTCGTGGACCCGGACGCGGCCTCCTTCTCGGACGACTTCTTGAAGTTGGCGAAGAACAGGTCCAGCGTCGCCTCCGGGTCGGAGATCTCACCGTAGGCACCCGCCACCGTCAGGGTCTTGGCCGACGCCATCTTCGCCGCGGACGAGGGATCGTCGGGGTCGTAGTTGCTCAGGTCCACCGTGGAGTAGAGGCCCGCAGCGGTCTTGGCGCCCTTGACGCCGCTCTTCTCCAAATCCGAGGCGTTTCCGGCGGTCTGCCCGTCCTTCGTGGTGCGCTTGTACTCGCTGAGCACCGTCGCCGGAGTCGACAGCTTGTGCGGCCCGTCGTCCTCCAGACCGCCACCGCCCCCGCCGATCACGAAGTACGCGCCCACGCCGATGGCCGCGACGACCGCGACCGCGCCGAGGATGATGCCCGTCTTCTTCTTGCCGCCGCCCGGCGCCGGGGGCTGCGGGACGCCGTACTGGGGCTGCTGACCGTAGGGCGGCTGAGGCTGCTGGCCGTACGGGGGCTGCTGGCCGTAGGGGCCGGGCTGCTGGGGCGGGGCGCCCTGCGGGTAGCCGTAACCGGGCTGGGGCGGAGGGGCCTGCTGGGGGTAGCCGTAGCCGGGCTGGGGCGCCTGCGGCGGCTGGCCGTACGGGCCCGGCTGGCCGTACGGACCGGGCTGCTGAGGCTGCTGCCCGCCGTACGGGCCCGGCTGGTTGTAGCTCATGTTCTGGGTTCCCCTCCAGATGCTTATGTGTTCCAGACATCCTGGCGCAGACCCGTCGTGTGCATGGCATCGGGCCCCCCACCGTTACAAAGCAAACGCGTTTCGGGACAGGGGAGTGACACCTCTAAACTGACCCCCGTGACCGAGAACGCTCAGCAGCAGCCACCAGCGCCCCGCACCGACCTGCCGACCCAGTACGCGCCGGCCGACGTAGAGGGGCCGCTGTACGAGCGCTGGGTAGAGCGGGGTTACTTCGAGGCGGACGAGAAGAGCGACAAGCCGCCGTACACCGTCGTCATCCCGCCGCCGAACGTCACGGGCAGCCTGCACCTCGGGCACGCCTTCGAGCACACCCTCATCGACGCGCTGACGCGCCGTAAGCGCATGCAGGGGTACGAGACGCTCTGGCAGCCCGGCATGGACCACGCCGGTATCGCCACGCAGAACGTCGTCGAGCGGGAGCTCGCCAAGGAGGGCAAGTCCCGGCACGACCTGGGCCGTGAGGCCTTCGTCGAGCGGGTCTGGCAGTGGAAGGGCGAGTCCGGCGGCCAGATCAGCGGCCAGATGCGCCGCCTCGGCGACGCCGTCGCCTGGTCGCGCGAGCGCTTCACCATGGACGAGGGCCTGTCCCAGGCCGTCCAGACCATCTTCAAGCGGCTCTACGAAGACGAGCTCATCTACCGTGCCGAGCGCATCATCAACTGGTGCCCCCGGTGCCTGACGGCCATCTCGGACATCGAGGTGGAGTACCAGGACGACGACGGCGAACTCGTCTCCATGAAGTACGGCGACGGGGACGACACCATCGTCGTCGCCACGACCCGCGCCGAGACCATGCTCGGTGACACGGCCGTCGCCGTTCACCCCGGGGACGAGCGGTACAAGCACCTGATCGGCAAGCTGGTCAAGCTGCCGCTGACCGACCGCTCCATCCCGGTCGTCGCCGACGAGCACGTCGACCCGGAGTTCGGCACGGGCGCCGTCAAGGTGACCCCGGCGCACGACCCGAACGACTTCGAGATCGGCCAGCGCCACGACCTCCCGGCCCTGACGGTCATGGACGAGCACGCGGTCATCACGGCGCACGGCCCCTTCCAGGGCCTGGACCGCCTGGAGGCCCGCTCGGCGATCGTCGCGGCCCTGCGCGCCGAAGGCCGGATCGTCGCCGAGAAGCGGCCCTACGTCCACTCCGTCGGCCACTGCTCGCGCTGCAAGACCACCATCGAGCCGCGTCTGTCCATGCAGTGGTGGGTCAAGGTCGGTCCGCTGGCGAAGGCCGCCGGTGACGCCGTCCGCGACGGGCGCGTCAAGATCCATCCGCAGGAGATGGAGAAGCGCTACTTCGACTGGGTCGACAACCTCCACGACTGGTGCATCTCACGGCAGTTGTGGTGGGGCCACCGGATTCCGGTCTGGTACGGGCCGAACGGCGAGGTCGTCTGCGTCGGCCCCGACGAGGAGCCGCCCGGCACCGAGGCCGAGGGCTGGCGCCAGGACACCGACGTCCTCGACACCTGGTTCTCCTCCGGCCTGTGGCCGTTCTCCACGATGGGCTGGCCCGAACAGACCGAGTCGCTCGCGAAGTTCTACCCGAACTCCGTCCTGGTCACCGGCTACGACATCCTCTTCTTCTGGGTCGCCCGGATGATGATGTTCGGCCTCTACGCGATGGACGGCACCCCGCCGTTCCACACCATCGCCCTGCACGGCATGGTCCGCGACCAGTTCGGCAAGAAGATGTCGAAGTCCTTCGGCAACGCGGTCAACCCGCTGGACTGGATGGACAAGTACGGCAGCGACGCCCTGCGCTTCACGCTCGCCCGTGGCGCCAACCCGGGCGTCGACGTCCCGATCGGTGAGGACTGGGTCCAGGGGTCCCGCAACTTCGCCAACAAGATCTGGAACGCGACGCGCTTCGCGATGATGAACGGCGCGACGGTGGACGGCCCGCTGCCTGAGCCGTCTGCGATGTCGTCGACCGACCGCTGGATCCTCTCCCGCCTCAACACGGTCGTCGCCGAAGTCGACGCGTTCTACGAGGACTACCAGTTCGCGAAGCTGTCCGACGCCCTGTTCCACTTCGCGTGGGACGAGGTCTTCGACTGGTACGTCGAGCTGTCCAAGACGACGTTCCAGGCGGGCGGCGAGGCGGCCGAGGTCAGCAAGCGCGTCCTCGGCGAGGTCCTCGACGTCACGCTGAGGCTGCTGCACCCGGTGGTTCCCTTCGTCACCGAGACCCTGTGGACCACGCTCACCGGCGGCGAGTCGGTCGTCATCGCCGAGTGGCCCGCAGACAGCGGCTTCCGGGACGCGGCCGCCGAGCGGGAGATCGAATCGCTCCAGTCGGTCATCACCGAGGTCCGCCGCTTCCGCGCCGACCAGGGCCTCCAGCCCGGCCAGCGGGTCCCGGCCCGGCTGACGCTGGACGGCACGCCGTTCGCGACCCACGAGGCCGCCATCCGGCAGCTGCTCCGGCTCCAGCCGGAGGGTGACGCCTTCACGGCCACGGCGACCCTCCCGGTCGCCGGCGCAGAGGTCGCCCTCGACCTCTCCGGCACGATCGACATCGCGGCGGAGCGCAAGCGGCTGGCGAAGGACCTGGCGGCGGCGGAGAAGGAGAAGGCCCAGGCGACCGGGAAGCTCGGCAACGAGGCGTTCCTGGCGAAGGCCCCCGACCACGTCGTGGACAAGATCCGCAACCGCCTCGCCAAGGCGGAGGAGGACATCACCCGCATCCAGGCACAGCTGGACCGCCTGCCGCAGGCATAGCGGTTCGTACGGTGTGTGAGGCCCCCGGAGCTGACAGGCCCGGGGGCCTCACTCGTAGCTCAGGGGCACGTACCCGCCTCTTTGGGGGCGCGGGGAACTGCGCGACAAGCCACGACGCACCCGCACAAACACCACGACACAAGCCACCCCCGACCATTGTCACTGCCCCTCCGTAGACTGGGCCCCGTGAGCGAGCTCCCTCCAGACCACAACGCCGACGACCAGCCCGACCCCCTCGACAGCTTCGACGAGATCATCGCGGAGGAAACCGACCGCGACCCCGACCTCGCGGTCATCGAGGCCGGCAGCCGAACCCTCCGCACCCAGGGCGGCCCGCCCGAGGCCGACATCCCCACCCGGCCCGCCGACCCCGAGGTGGACAAGGCCCTGCGCGAGGTCGAGGCGGAGCTCGCCACGCGCTGGGGCGAGACCAAGCTGGAGCCCTCCGTCAGCCGTATCGCCGCGCTGATGGACGTGCTGGGCGAGCCGCAGCGGTCGTACCCCTCGATCCACATCACGGGAACGAACGGCAAGACCTCCACGGCCCGCATGATCGAGGCCCTGCTCGGCGCCTTCGAGCTGCGCACCGGCCGCTACACCTCGCCGCACGTGCAGTCGATCACGGAGCGCATCAGCCTGGACGGCGCCCCGATCTCCGCCGAGCGGTTCATCGAGACGTACGAGGACATCAAGCCGTACATCGAGATGGTCGACGCGCAGCAGGAGTACCGGCTGTCCTTCTTCGAGGTGCTCACAGGCATGGCCTACGCGGCCTTCGCCGACGCGCCCGCGGACGTCGCCGTCGTCGAGGTCGGCATGGGCGGCTCCTGGGACGCCACGAACGTGATCGACGGTGACGTCGCCGTGGTCACGCCCATAGACCTCGACCACACCGACCGGCTCGGCACCACGCACGCCGAGATCGCCACGGAGAAGTCCGGCATC
Source organism: Streptomyces sp. NPDC050546 (assembly GCF_044457425.1). Taxonomy (NCBI): domain Bacteria; kingdom Bacillati; phylum Actinomycetota; class Actinomycetes; order Kitasatosporales; family Streptomycetaceae; genus Streptomyces; species Streptomyces sp. NPDC050546. The sequence goes on along the minus strand of NZ_JBITGX010000012.1, from coordinate 248,761 downwards.
GTCAAGCAGGGCGCGACGGTCATCCTGGCGCAGCAGCCGGTCGAGGCGGCGCAGGTGCTGCTGAAGAAGGCCGTCGAGGTGGACGCGACCGTGGCCCGGGAAGGGCTGGAGTTCGGCGTCGTCGACCGGCAGGTGGCCGTCGGCGGGCAGCTGGTGACCCTGCGTGGCCTGGGCGGCGAGTACCCGGAGGTGTACCTGCCGCTGCACGGCGCGCACCAGGCGCACAACGCGGCCGTGGCGCTCGCCGCCGTCGAGGCGTTCTTCGGGGTCGGCGCGCAGCGGGCCGACGCGCTGGACATCGACGCGGTCCGCAAGGCGTTCGCGGCCGTGGCCTCGCCGGGGCGGCTGGAGGTCGTGCGGCGCTCGCCCACCGTCGTGCTCGACGCCGCCCACAACCCGGCGGGCGCCCGGGCGGCGGCCGAGGCGATCGGGGAGGCCTTCCAGTTCAGCCGCCTCATCGGCGTCGTCGGCGCGAGCGGCGACAAGAACGTACGGGGGCTGCTGGAGGCCTTCGAGCCGGTGTTCGCCGAGATCGTGGTCACCCAGAACTCCAGCCACCGCGCGATGGACGCCGACGAGCTGGCCGGTGTCGCCGTCGAGGTGTTCGGCGACGACCGCGTCCAGGTCGAGCCGCGGCTGCCCGACGCGCTGGAGGCCGCGATCACGCTCGCCGAGGAGGAGGGCGAGTTCGCGGGCGGCGGTGTGCTCGTCACCGGTTCCGTCATCACCGTCGGCGAGGCCCGACTGCTCCTGGGGAAGGGCTGAGACCCGTGCGTACGCTCTGTTCCTCGACCCTGATCGGCGAGTTCTTCGTCATCGGCTTCGCCGGCCTGGTCGCCATGAAGGACCCCGATCTGTCCATGGCCACGGTGTGGACGGTCAGCGGTGTCGCGATGTTCCTGTGCCTGGTGCTGTGCGGACTGGTGACGCGCCCCGGCGGGGTCGCGCTCGGCTGGGCGCTGCAGCTCGCGCTCGTCGCGTCGGGCTTCGTCGTGCCGATCATGTTCTTCCTGGGCGCGATCTTCGCGGCCCTGTGGTGGGCGTCCGTGCACTACGGGCGGAAGGTGGACGAGGCCAAGGCGCGATTCGCCGCCCAGGGGACCCAGGCGGGTCCTCCGGGTCCCTCCACACCTGACGCTGCGTAACGAGCGCCCCGACACGCCGGGTAATCTCGTCTTTCCGTAAAACCTTGACGCATACCTTGACGCATAGGAGCCCGTCGTGACCCAGCGCACCCTCGTCCTGCTCAAGCCCGACGCCGTCCGGCGTGGCCTGACCGGCGAGATCATCGGCCGCATCGAGCGCAAGGCGGGCTGGCGGATCACCGCGCTGGAACTGCGCACCCTGGACCAGGACACGCTGGAGCAGCACTACGGCGAGCACAAGGGCAAGCCCTTCTACGAGCCGCTGGTGGAGTTCATGGCCTCCGGCCCGGTGGTGGCGCTGATCGTCGAGGGTGAGCGGGTCATCGAGGGGCTGCGCGCGCTCGCCGGCCCGACCGACCCGATCGCCGCCGCGCCCGGCTCCATCCGCGGCGACTACGGCGTCATCGTCCGCGAGAACCTGATCCACGCCTCGGACTCGGAGGAGTCCGCCGAGCGTGAAGTGAAGATCTTCTTCCCGGGTCGCGCCTAAAGCGCGAAGGCCGAGCAAAGTCCGGGAGCGCCGCTCCCGGACTTTCCTGGCATATACGTGCCGATCGAGGGAACGATCGCCCCCGAACGCCCGTCTCCACAAGCGAACCCGCACAGCATCTGCTGACATTGGCGGAGACCCTCCCGCAGTGTTCGCGAAGGCGCGTCTACGATGGAAGCCTTCACGTCACAGCACCCACCTTTGCCTACCTGAAAAGCCCTCAAAAGCTAGTGGGAAGGCCAGACGAATCCTGATGGGGAACTCAATGTCGTTCATCGGCCGTGACATGGCTGTCGACCTCGGGACCGCCAACACGCTGGTGTACGTCAGGGGTCGCGGGATCGTACTCAACGAACCGTCCGTCGTCGCGATCAACACCAACACCGGTGGCATCCTCGCGGTCGGGGCCGAAGCGAAGAAGATGATCGGGCGCACGCCCGGCAACATCGTTGCCGTACGTCCTCTGAAGGACGGCGTGATCGCCGACTTCGAGATCACCGAGCGGATGCTCCGCTACTTCATTCTGAAGATCCACAAGCGGCGCTATCTGGCTCGTCCGCGGGTCGTCGTCTGTGTGCCCTCGGGCATCACGGGCGTCGAGCGCCGCGCCGTCATCGAGGCGTCGTCCCAGGCCGGCGCCCGCCAGGTGCACATCATCGAGGAGCCCATGGCCGCGGCCATCGGCTCCGGCCTGCCGGTCCACGAGGCCACGGGCAACATGGTGGTCGACATCGGCGGCGGCACCACGGAGGTCGCGGTCATCTCCCTCGGCGGCATCGTCACCGCCCAGTCCATCCGCGTGGCGGGCGACGAACTGGACAACGCGATCATCCAGCACATCAAGAAGGAGTACTCCCTCCTGCTGGGTGAGCGCACGGCCGAGCAGATCAAGATCACGATCGGTTCGGCGTACGACCTCGACGCTGACGAACACACCGAAATCCGCGGCCGGGACCTGGTGTCCGGGCTGCCGAAGACCGTCGTCATCTCCGCCGGCGAAGTCCGCAAGGCGATCGAGGAACCGGTCAACGCCATCGTCGACGCCGTCAAGACGACCCTCGACAAGTGTCCGCCGGAGCTGTCCGGCGACATCATGGACCGGGGAATCGTTCTGACCGGCGGCGGGGCGTTGCTGCGGGGTCTGGACGAGCGGCTGCGCCGGGAGACCGGTATGCCGATCCATATCGCCGAGGATCCGCTGGACAGCGTGGCGCTCGGTTCCGGTAAGTGCGTCGAGGAGTTCGAGGCACTCCAGCAGGTGCTGGACGCCCAGCCGCGCAGATGACATAACTCTTCGATTCCGCCGTACGGGACGATCTCCTCTCGTACGGCGGATCGTTGATATAGAGGCATAAGCTCCCACAAAGCAGCCCCTCGGGTTTCCCTGGGGCTCCCCGAATTCCTATGAGGAAGGGCACGGCCGCCGCACGTGAGGGACACACGAGAGAGTCGGCTGCTCCTGGTGCTGCTGATCGCCATCGCGTTCGCTTTGATCACGGTGGACATCCGCGGTGGAGAGGACTCGCCCGTCGACGGCGCCCGGCAGGGCGCGGCGACGGTCTTCGGCCCGATCGAGAGCGGTGTCTCGGCCGCGGTCGACCCGGTCGGCAACGCGGTCTCCGCCATCCGTGAATCCGGCGAACGGCACGACCGGCTCGCCGTGCTGGAAGAGGAGAACGCGGCCCTCAAGGCGAGACTCGGCAGCGACGACCGCAGCCGCAGCCGCCTCAAGCAGCTCGACAAGATGCTGAAGGTCGCGGGCACCGGCCAGTACGGCATCAAGGGTGCCCAGGTCATCGCGATAGGAGCCGCGCAGGGCTTCTCCTGGACCATCACCGTCGACGTCGGCGCCAACGACGGCATCAAGCGCGACATGACCGTCCTGAACGGGGACGGGCTGGTCGGCCGCGTCACCACCGTCGGGCCCAACACCGCCACGGTCCTGCTCGCCAGCGACCCCGACTTCACCGTCGGCACCCGGATGGAGTCCGGCGACGAGCTCGGCTTCGCCTCCGGGCAGGGCGACCGCCCGCTGCGCGTGGAACTCCTCAACGGCAAGGCGGAGGTGAAGAAGGGCGACCGTCTGGTCACCTTCGGCTCGCAGGCCGACCGGCCGTTCGTGCCCGGCGTGCCCGTCGGCGTGGTCTCGCGCGTCGACCCGTCCGGCGGCGGCCTGACCCGCACGCTCTATGTCACGCCGTACGCGAGCTTCACCAAGCTCGACATCGTCGGTGTCGTCGTCGACGTCCCGAAGAAGGACCCGCGCGACACGGTGCTCCCGCCCAAACCCAAGCCCACCCCCACGCCGACGGTGACGGTGACCGTGACGCCGTCCGCCGAGGCCCCCGCAGACGGCCAGAACCAGCAAGAGCAGTAGGAGCTGTCACCTCATGCGCGTCAACCGGATCCTGCTCTCCTCCGCCCTGGTCGTCGTCGCCCTGGTGATCCAGGTGAGCGTCCTCGCCCGTCTGCACCTGCCGGGCGCCGTGCCCGACCTGATGCTCCTCACCGTCCTCGGCCTCGCCCTGGTGTACGGCCATGTGGGTGGCGCCCTCGTCGGCTTCGGCGCGGGACTGCTGGCCGACCTCGCCCCGCCCGCCGACCACGCCGCCGGGCGGTACGCCCTCGTGCTGTGCGTCATCGGCTATCTCGCCGGCCTCGCGAAGCCGGAGACGGGCCGGCTGAAGTCCGCCACCGGCCCCATGGTCGTGGTGGTCGCCGCCGCCGTCGGCACGACCCTGCTGTACGCCGGGGTCGGCGCCCTCGTCGGGGACACCGCCGCCCGCCATGTGGGCCTGGGCAGCCTGCTGTTCACCGCCGCCCTGTACGACCTGCTGCTCGCCCCGTTCGTGGTGCCGGGGATCATGGCCCTGGCCCGGCGCGCCGAGAACGATCCGCTCGCCGACACCGGCTCCGGTGGCAAGGCCACCGACATCTCCTCCGGCTGGCTCTCCGGCGGCACGGGCCTGAGGATCGGCAGCCAGCGGAACGGGCTGCGGGTGAAGGCGGCCCGGGCCCGGATGGCGCGGGCCGGGCGCATCAAGGGGGTCAAGCGGCTGTGAACGCAGGGAAGTTCACCCGAACGAGGGCCTCCAGTCGGAACGCCGACTCATGGGCCGGCCGTTCATCACTCGTATCCGCACACACGTGCCCGGACATGCCGTCGCACCCGCTGTTCCGTACGCGCGCTGAGAGGGGGAGGCAGCACCCGTGACCAACATTCCCGAGACCGGTCGGAACACACGGGTCCAGATCCGGCTCGTCGTCATCCAGGTTCTCGTCCTCTCCCTCCTGCTCACGCTCGGCGGACGCCTGTGGTACCTCCAGATCCGTGAGGGCGCGGCATACGCCAAGGAGGCGTCCGGGAACCACGTCCAGCAGGTCGTCCAGCCCGCCGTCCGGGGTTCGATCCTGGACGCGCGCGGAGTGGCCCTCGCCGACAACGAGACCCGGCTGGTCGTCTCCGCCTCCCGCACCGACCTGCTGAAGATGCCGGACGACGGCAAGGACGTCCTCGCCAAGCTCGCCAAGGTCCTGGGCATGAAGCCCAAGGAGGTCATGGCGAAGGTCCGGCTGTGCGACTCCGAGACGCCCCAGCCCTGCTGGAACGGCTCGCCGTACCAGCCCATCCCCATCACCGACGAGGCCACGCCCAAGCAGGCCCTGCAGATCCGCGAGCGCGCCGAGGACTTCCCCGGCATCACCGCCGAGCCGGAGGCCATGCGCCGCTACCCGAGCCCGGGCAAGGCCAACACCGCCCAGGTCCTCGGCTATCTCTCGCCGGTCACCGACGAGGAGATCAAGCAGGCGCAGAACACCAACTCGCCGTATCTGCGCTCCGACCAGGTCGGCCGCTCGGGCCTGGAGCGCCAGTACGACAAGGCGCTGCGCGGCAAGGCCGGCGTCACCCGCTACGAGGTCGACAACCTCGGCCGTGTCATCGGCCAGGCCGAGGCCGACCCCACCCACCCGGGCGACAACCTCGTCACCAGCATCGACTCCCGCGTCCAGCGGATCGCCGAGTACCAGCTGAACGAGGCCATGAAGGAAGCCCGCAAGCAGCACGACCGGAACACCGGCGTCAACTACAAGGCCGACTCCGGTGCCGTCGTGGTGATGGAGGCCAAGACCGGCCGCGTCGTCGCCATGGCGTCCAACCCGAACTACGACCCGAACGCCTGGGTCGGCGGCATCTCCGCCAAGGACTACGCGCGGCTCACCGGCAAGAGCTCCAACTACCCGCTGCTCAACCGCGCGATCCAGGGCCAGTCGGCGCCCGGCTCGATCTTCAAGGTCGTCCCGACGGCCGCCGCGATCAACGCCGGCTACTCCTTCGACGGCCCCTACCAGTGCTCCAGCTCGTTCAACCTCGGCGGCCAGGTCTTCAAGAACTTCGAGTCCAAGGGATACGGCCCGATCAGCCTCGGCCGCGCCCTGGAGGTCTCCTGCGACACCGTCTTCTACCGGCTCTCCCACGAGGAGTGGAAGCGCGACGGCGGCGCCAAGCCCAAGAAGAAGACCAACGACTGGTTCTACAAGACCGCCCACCAGTTCGGCCTCGGCAAGGAGACCGGCATCGACCTCCCCAACGAGGTCACGGGCCGCATCCCCGACCGCCAGTGGAAGCTGGACTACTGGAAGGCCAACAAGGACGTCTGGTGCCGCACCGGCAAGCGCAACGGCAGCTACGCCGAGAAGATCGCCTACGAGAACTGCCTCGAAGGCAACCGCCTGCGCGCCGGTGACTCCGTCAACTACTCCATCGGCCAGGGCGACACCCTCGTCACCCCGATCCAGATGGCCACCATCTACGGGGCCATCTCCAACGGCGGCACCCTCTACGACCCCTCCGTCGGCAAGGCCGTCATCAGCGCCGACGGCAAGACCGTCACGCCGATCAAGCCCAAGTCGCACGGCAAGCTGCCGATGACGCGGGAGACGCGCGACCGCATAGACGACGCCCTCGCGGGAGTCGCCACCCGCGGTACGGCCGCCTGGAGGTTCGGCGGCTGGCCGCAGGACAAGATCCCGATGCACGCCAAGACGGGTACGGCCGAGGTCTACGGCAAGCAGACGACCTCGTGGTTCGCCACCTACACCAAGGACTACGCGATCGTCATGACCATCGCGCAGGGTGGTACGGGCTCCGGCGCCTCGGGCCCCGCCGTCCGCAACATCTACAACGCGCTGTACGGCGTCTCCGAGGACGGCGAGATCAACAAGAAGAAGGCCCTGCTGCCCACCCCGCAGGAGGCCCTGCCGAAGGTCAGGACCGACGGCACCATCTCCTCCCCGAAGGTCTCCAAGGACCCGGCCAAGGACCAGCGGGCCGAGAAGAAGGACCCGAACGCCCCGGCCGACCCGCTTCAGCCGGCGACGGCGGCCCCGCCCACGCCGGAGAACCGTGACACCCGAAGGCGGCGGCGCCGCAGGGGAAGCCGGAGGCCGACGACATGACCGGCGGTGTGAACAGCTTCCAGGTATCCGGCTACGGCCCCGAGCGCTCCGGCTGGACGCGGCTCCTCGCCCGTGACTCGGTGGTGCGGCGACTGGACTGGCCGATCCTGCTGTCGGCGCTGGTCCTGTCGCTGCTCGGCACGCTCCTCGTCTACTCGGCGACCCGCAACCGTACGGAGCTCAACCAGGGCGACCCGTACTACTTCCTCATCCGGCACCTGCTGAACACCGGCATCGGCCTCGCCCTGATGGCCGGCACGATCTGGCTCGGCCACCGCGCCCTGCGCACGGCCGTGCCGATCCTGTACGGCGTCTCGGTCCTGCTGATCCTGCTGGTGCTCACCCCGCTCGGCTCCACGATCAACGGCGCCCACTCCTGGATCAAGCTCCCCGGCGGCTTCTCCCTCCAGCCCTCGGAGTTCGTGAAGGTCACGATCATCCTGGGCATGGCCATGCTGCTGGCGGCCCGGGTCGACGCGGGCGACAAGCAGTACCCCGATCACCGCACGGTCGTACAGGCCCTGGGCCTGGCCGCCGTGCCCATGCTGATCGTGATGCTCATGCCCGACCTCGGGTCGGTCATGGTCATGGTCATCATCGTGCTCGGAGTGCTGCTCGCCTCCGGCTCGTCCAACCGGTGGGTGTTCGGCCTGCTCGGCGCGGGCACCCTCGGGGCGGTCACCGTCTGGCAGCTCGGGGTGCTTGACGACTACCAGATCGCCCGCTTCGCCGCCTTCGCCAACCCCGAGCTCGACCCGGCGGGCGTCGGCTACAACACCAACCAGGCCCGGATCGCCATCGGCTCCGGCGGACTGACCGGCTCCGGCCTCTTCCACGGCTCGCAGACCACCGGCCAGTTCGTCCCCGAGCAGCAGACGGACTTCGTCTTCACCGTGGCGGGCGAGGAACTGGGCTTCCTCGGCGGCGGCCTGATCATCCTGCTGCTCGGCATCGTCCTGTGGCGGGCCTGCACCATCGCCCGCGACACCAGCGACCTGTACGGCACCATCGTGGCCGCCGGCATCGTTGCCTGGTTCGGCTTCCAGACGTTCGAGAACGTCGGCATGACCCTCGGCATCATGCCGGTCACCGGCCTGCCGCTGCCCTTCGTGTCGTACGGCGGTTCGTCGATGTTCGCCGTGTGGATAGCGGTCGGGTTGTTGCAGTCGATCCGGGTGCAGCGGCCGATGTCGGCCTAGCCGCCTGAACGGGGGAGGGGAATGTCCGGGGAGTATGTGGCCCAGTGCCCGGTGACCGAGGAGGTGGCGGGTCAGCTCCTCGCGCTGGCGGAGCTGGACCTGACCGACGACGACGCCGTCGAGACGAGGATGCGCGAGGCCGACTGGCCCGACTGGTCGCGGGCGGTGCGTGGACCGGCGTACGAGGGCGCCCCCGATGTCCCCGACGCCACCCACGTCACCCCGCAGGGCCACTTCGTCACCTGCGACGGCGACGGCTCGCTCTACCTGCCGTTCGCCTACCTCTACTCCGTCGACGGCGGTCTGCTCGACGAGGACTGCTGGGGCACCCTGCCCGGCTGGACCAGCGAGGAGGGTGCCTGGCGGCCGGAGTTCGACGCCCACTTCGCCACCGTCGTGCGGCGCTTCACCGAGCGGCTGGGCCTGCCGGACCACGACATCCGGCAGCCCAGGTACGACACCCGGTACGTGAGCTGGCGCCTGGAGCACAACGTGCTGATCGTCGGACAGGGCCCGGAGCCGCTGTCGTACCACCAGTTCGAGGACGCCCACGTGTATCTCGTCTCCCGGACGGCGAAGGACGCGCCGTTCCCGGACGGCGATGAGCTGCGGGCCCTGCTGACGACCTGAACACGACGACCCTTTCGGAGGCGCACACCACTGCTGTCCCGGCTGGTCAGCCACTAGATTTGATTCATGGCGGAGACGAAACGCGAGATCGAGCGCAAGTACGAATCCGAGGACAGCGGGCTCCCCGACCTGACCGGCGTCGCCGGGGTCGTGGCCGTTGCCGACAAGGGGGTCGTCCACCTCGACGCCACCTACTACGACACAGTCGACGAACGCCTCGCCGCGTCGTCCGTCACCCTGCGCCGCCGCACCGGCGGCTCCGACGCGGGCTGGCATCTGAAGTTCCCGATCGCCCCGGGCGTCCGCGACGAGATCCACGCCCCGCTCTCCGACACCCTCCCCGACGAGCTCGCCGGGCTCGTCCGCTCCCGCGTCCGTGACGGCGAACTGCTGCCCGTCGTCCGGCTGCGCTCCGAGCGTGACGTACGCCACCTCGTCGACGCCGACGGCGGGCTGCTCGCCGAGGTCGCCGTCGACGCCGTACACGCCGAGCGGCTCACGCCCGGCGGCGGCGAGACACAGTGGACCGAGATCGAGGTGGAACTCGCCGACGGCGGCGACCCGGCCCTGCTCGACAAGGTGGAGAAGCGGCTGCGCAAGGCGGGCGTCCGCCCGTCGGCGTCGGCGTCGAAGCTGGCCCGCGCCCTCGCGGAGACGGCGCCGGGGAAGAAGCGCCCGTCCGCCTCCGCCGGGGACCCGGTGACCGCCGGGGACCATGTGCTCGCCTACGTGCGCACTCAGCGCGACGCGATCGTCGAGCTCGACCCGGCCGTCCGCCGGGACGCCGAGGACTCCGTGCACAGCATGCGCGTGGCCACCCGACGGCTGCGCAGCACCTTCAAGTCGTTCGGCGCGGTCCTCGACCGGAAGGTCACCGACCCGGTCGGCGACGAGCTGAAGTGGCTGGCCGGCGAGCTGGGCCTGGACCGGGACCGCGAGGTGCTGACCGAGCGGCTCACGGCCGCCCTCGACGAGGTGCCCGCCGATCTGGTCCGCGGCCCGCTGTCCGAGCGGCTCCACTCCTGGTCGAGCGCCGAGCACGGCGGCGCCCGCGGCAAGCTCCTCGGCGTCCTGGACTCCCACCGCTATCTCGCCCTGCTCGACACCCTGGACGCGCTGATCGCCGACCCGCCGCTGCTCAAGGCGGCCGGCAAGAAGCCCCGCAAGGTGATCGCCAAGGCCGTGAAGAAGGACTTCCGCAAGGTCACCGGGCTGGTCCAGCAGGCACGGGAGCTGGAGCCCGGCACCGATCGGGACGTCGCGATCCACGAGGCCCGCAAGAAGACCAAGCGCACCCGCTACGCGGCGGAGGCCGGCAAACCGGCCCTCGGCAAGCCGGCAAAGAACCTGGTCAAGTCCATGAAGGCGCTGCAGAACCTGCTCGGCGAGCACCAGGACAGCGTGATGGCCCGGGGGACCCTCCGCGAACTGTCGGCGGTGGCCCACGCGGCGGGGGAGAGCGCGTTCACCTACGGCCTGCTCCACGAGCGCGAGGCGCAGCGGGCCGCGCGCGTGGAGGCCGAACTGCCCGGGTTCTGGGACGGGATCAAGGACGGGACGGCGAGCCTCTGAGCCTCGGGCGTACGAGGACGCCCCGCGGTCACGTTAGGCTGGATGGTCACCCCTGTCAGTACAGTCCAGCTCACGAAGGTGCGCGACATGCCTGCCGAAGTCGCTGCGTCGGTGTTCCCGCAGCTCGAAGCTCTGCTCCCGCATGTGCAGAAGCCGATCCAGTACGTCGGCGGAGAACTCAACTCCACGGTCAAGGACTGGGACTCCAGCGACGTCCGCTGGGCGCTCATGTACCCGGACGCCTACGAGGTCGGTCTGCCCAACCAGGGCGTCATGATCCTCTACGAGGTCCTGAACGAGCAGCAGGGCGTCCTCGCCGAGCGCACCTACAGCGTGTGGCCGGACCTCGAGGAGCTCATGCGGGAGCACAGCGTCCCGCAGTTCACGGTGGACAGCCACCGGCCGGTCAAGGCCTTCGACGTGTTCGGCCTGTCCTTCTCCACGGAGCTGGGCTACACGAACATGCTGGCCGCCCTGGACCTGTCCGGCATCCCGCTGGAGTCCAAGGACCGCGGTCTGGACGACCCGATCGTCATGGCCGGCGGGCACGCCGCGTTCAACCCCGAGCCGATCGCCGACTTCATCGACTGCGCGGTCATCGGCGACGGCGAGCAGGCGGTCCTCGAGGTCACCGCGATCATCCGAGCCTGGAAGGCGGAAGGCCGCCCCGGCGGCCGCGAGGAACTCCTCTTCCGCCTCGCCCGGACCGGCGGGGTGTACGTCCCCGGCTTCTACGACGTCGAGTACCTGCCCGACGGCCGGATCGCCCGTGTCGTACCGAAGCGCAGCGGCGTCCCGTGGCGGGTCTCCAAGCACACCGTCATGGACCTGGACGAGTGGCCGTACCCCAAGCAGCCCCTGGTCCCGCTGGCCGAGACGGTCCACGAGCGCATGTCGGTGGAGATCTTCCGCGGCTGCACCCGCGGCTGCCGCTTCTGCCAGGCCGGCATGATCACCCGCCCGGTCCGCGAGCGCTCCATCACGGGCATCGGCGACATGGTCGACAAGGGCCTCAAGGCGACAGGCTTCGAGGAGGTGGGCCTGCTCTCCCTCTCCTCGGCGGACCACACGGAGATCGCCGACGTCGCCAAGGGCCTGGCGGACCGCTACGAGGAGGACAAGATCGGTCTGTCCCTCCCCTCCACCCGCGTGGACGCCTTCAACATCGACCTGGCGAACGAACTGACCAGGAACGGCCGCCGCTCCGGCCTCACCTTCGCCCCCGAGGGCGGCTCGGAACGCATCCGCAAGGTCATCAACAAGATGGTCTCCGAGGACGACCTGATCCGCACGGTCTCCACCGCGTACGGCAACGGCTGGCGCCAGGTGAAGCTGTACTTCATGTGCGGCCTGCCCACGGAGACCGACGACGACGTCCTCCAGATCGCCGACATGGCGACGAGGGTGATCGCCGAGGGCCGCAAGGTCTCCGGCCAGAACGACATCCGCTGCACGGTCTCGATCGGCGGTTTCGTCCCCAAGCCCCACACCCCCTTCCAGTGGGCCCCGCAGCTCTCCGCCGAGGAGACGGACGCCCGGCTGCAGAAGCTGCGGGACAAGATCCGCGGCGACAAGAAGTACGGCCGCTCCATCGGCTTCCGCTACCACGACGGCAAGCCCGGCATCGTCGAGGGCCTGCTCTCCCGCGGCGACCGCCGCATCGGCGCGGTCATCCGCGCGGTCTACGACGACGGCGGCCGCTTCGACGGCTGGCGCGAGCACTTCTCGTACGACCGCTGGATGGCGTGCGCCGAGAAGACGCTGCCCGCCTTCGGCGTCGACGTCGACTGGTACACGACCCGCGAGAAGACCTACGAGGAGGTCCTCCCCTGGGACCACCTCGACTCCGGCCTGGACAAGGACTGGCTGTGGGAGGACTGGCAGGACTCCCTCGACGAGACCGAGGTCGAGGACTGCCGGTGGACGCCGTGCTTCGACTGCGGGGTGTGTCCTCAAATGGACACGGAGATCCAGATCGGCCCGACGGGGAAGAAGCTGCTGCCCCTGTCGGTCAAGAACGCCGGTCCGGCGCCTGCTTCGAGTGGGCACGTGCACTGAGTGTGTCGTCGGCGGCTGCCTCCGCGAGGAGGAGGTAGCCGGCGGCGGTCCACGTGTAGGCGCGGTCCCGTAGGCCCGTGCCGGTCAGGGCGTCGAAGTTCTCGGCGAAGCCGTGGGTTTCGCACAGGGCGCGGAAGCGGGCGCTGATGTCGGCTGCCAGGCGGTGGTGGCCGGCGCGGCGCAGGCCGTCTTCGATGAGGACCGTGGCGGGGGCCCAGATCGGGCCGCGCCAGTAGCCGTCGGGCAGGTAGTGCGGCGAGGCCGGCAGCTCCGTGGCCAGGCCGTGCGGGGTCAGGTGGGTCGCGATGCGGTCGGCCAGGACGGTGCTGATCTCGGCGGGGAGGTGCTCGCCCAGCACGATGGGCATCAGGTCGAGGAGGCTGGAGCTGGTCCAGGCGTTACCGCTGTGGACGCCTCGGGTCGTGAATCGGTCGCCGGTCCAGAGTTCGTCCAGGAGGGACGCCTGGGTCGTCTCGGCGGTCCGTGTCCAGCGGTGGGCGTCGTCGGGTCTGTCCAAGTGCTCTGCCAGGGCGGCCAGTTCGTGCAGCTGGAGGATGAGGAAGGCGGCCAGGTCCGCGGTGACGACCAGGCGTTCGGGGTCGAAGGTGGTGGCGTTGTCCCAGCCGCTGTCGTTGCCGTGGTGGTAGTGGGGGAGTGCCGCGCCGGGGGTGCGCCGGGCGGTGAGCCAGAAGGTCGTCCAGCGTTCCAGCCGGTCGTAGGTGCCTGCCAGTTCCGTGCGGTCGGGGGGTGTGGGCAGACGGCGGCGCAGATGGCCGAGGGCCCAGCCGTGAACGGGCGGTTTGACGAAGTTGTGCAGGACCTCGGAGTGGGTGACCGAGTCGGGGAGCGCCCCGGTCTCGTCCTGGTGGTCGAAGGGCAGCTGGTACTGGTCCCAGGCCAGTCCGGGGCAGCCGGGTGCCAGGGCCAGGGCGTTGAAGCAGTGGTCCCAGCTCCAGACCTTGTCCATCCAGTGCTTGGACATGAGGACGGCGGGGCGGGGGACCAGTCCGGCCGGTCGTACGGTCGCGGACCAGACCACGTAGGCGGCGAGTTCGGCGGCCGGGGTGGCCGGGGAGCGCCAGGGGGCCACCGCGTCGAGGAAGTCGGTGAAGGCGTTCCGCGCCGCCTCGACGATCTTGCCGAACTGTGCGGTCGACACGTACGGCGGGCGGGCCGTGTCGAGTTCCTCGACGGCGATCTCCCAGGAGCCGTCCGGGTCGGCGGTGATCGTGAGGCCGCGGTCGGCGGTGCCCAGGGCCTGGTCGCCGTAGGTGTGGGTCACCGTGCCGGACAGGACGGTGACGCGGTAGCGGCGGCCGGTCTCGTATGACGTGAAGACGTAGGCCTCGGTGGCCGCGTCGCGGAAGAAGTACGTGCCGCTGAAGGGGGTCAGGGCGGGGGCTGACGCGGAGACGCGCAGGGACAGTGCCGTGCCGCGCAGGCGCATGGTGTCCGGCGACTCGTAGGCGAGGTCGACGCGGCCGGTGCTGCTGGGGCTGGTCCAGCTCAGCAGGGCCGGGCTGGCCTCCACCTGGGTCTCGGCCCGCTCGCCCGTCGCCCGGTCGAGGGGTGTCAGGCGCAGTACGGGGTGCATGCCGTTCTGGTGCGAGACGAGGTGGAGGTCGTCGGCGTACGTCTTCTCCGCCACCACGGGGGAGATGCCGAACCACGACCCGTAGGTGCTGAAGGGGATGTCCTGGACGGAGAAGGCCGGGCCGGAGCGGTCGGCGGTCATGAAGGGGCACTCGTTTCTCGAGCAGGGGTGGTGCGGAGGCCGGTCCTCGGCCGCGCCGGGGCAGTCCTTGACCGCGCCGGGTCAGTCCTTGACCGCGCCGGCTGTCACACCGGCGGCGACATAGCGCTGGGCCAGGACGAGGATGACCGCGGCCGGCAGCGAGGCCACGACGGCGGTGGCCATGATGGCGTTCCACTCCTGGTTGTTGTTGCCGATGTAGTGGTAGATGCCGAGGGTGATCGGCTCCCGCGGGCCGCCGTTGACGAGGGTGCTCGCGAAGACGAAGTCGGACCAGGACCACAGGAACGCGAACAGCGACACGGTGACGACGGCGTTGCGGCTCATCGGCAGGACGATCGAGCGGAAGGTGCGCCAGGGCCCGGCACCGTCCGTCCGCGCGGCCTGGAGCAGTTCGTCGGGGATGCCGGACATGAACGCGGTGAAGATGAGGACCGCGAAGGGGACGGCCAGGGTGGAGTCGGCGACGATCAGGCCGGGGACGGACTGGAGCAGGCCGAGCTGGAGGTAGATGGCGTAGAAGCCCATCGCCATGATGATGCCGGGGATCATCTGGGCGGTCAGGAGGAGGAAGCTCAGTGCTCCGCCGCCGCGTGGGCGCAGTTTGGCCAGTGCGTAGCCGGCGGGGGCGGCGAGGGCCACGGTCAGGGCGACGGTGCCCAGGCCGATGACGAGGCTCGTGCCGAGGTAGGGCAACTGCTCGTCGAGGACGGTGCGGTAGCCGGACAGGGTGCCGTGGACGGGGAAGAGGTCCGGTGGGGTCTTGCGCATGTCCTGGTCGGGGGTGAGGGACACGTTCAGCATCCAGTAGACCGGGAAGAGCATGATCCCGGTCAGCAGGACGCCGATGGTCGTCCTTCCCCAGGTGCGTGTGCCGTTCCGGCTCATGAGAGGGTCTGCTTTCTCTGCGCCCGGGCGTAGACCAGGCCGAACACCAGGGCGGCCAGCACCAGCAGGTTGCCCACGGCCGCGCCCGGGCCGAAGGCGGGCAGCAGGTTGCCGAAGCCGAGCTGGTAGGACCAGGTGGCGAAGGTCGTGGAGGCTCCCGCCGGGCCGCCCTTGGTCATGATCCAGATGATGTCGAAGACCTTGAGGGTGTAGACGAGCCCGAGCAGCAGGGTGATCGCGGACACCGGCCGCAGCAGCGGGAAGGTGATGCTCCAGAAGCGCCGCCAGGGACCCGCCCCGTCGAGGGCGGCGGCCTCGTACAGGCCGGGCGGGATGGACTGGAGGCCGCTGTGGAGCACGACCAGGTTGAAGGGGATGCCGATCCAGACGTTGGCGATGATCACGGAGGTGAGTGACCAGGACGGCGAGGTCAGCCAGTTCACCGGGTCGGCGCCGACGGCGCTCAGCAGCGCGTTGACCAGCCCGGAGTCGCTGTTGAGCAGCCACGACCAGGTGGAGGCCGACACGATCAGCGGCAGCAGCCAGGGCACCAGGAACAGCGCCCGCAGGGTGGCGGAGAGCCGGAAGTGCTGGTTGAAGAAGACGGCGAGCGCCAGGCCGATGACGTACTGGAGGACCAGGCACACGGCGGTGAACACGAGGGTGTGGAGCAGAGCCGGGGTGAAGGCCGGGTCGTCGAAGACGGTCCGGTAGTTCGCGAGGCCGGTGAAGGGCGCGTCGCCCTGGACGAAGGAGCGGACGGTGTAGTCGCGCAGGCTCAGGTCGAGGTTGCGGTAGAGCGGATAGGCGTAGAAGAGGACGAGGTACAGCGTCACCGGGGTGAGGAAGGCCCAGGCGGCCCACTGTCTCGTGTGGATCGTCGGAAGGCCCCGGCCCATGGTCACTTGGCCGCGGACTGGGCGGTGGTGAGCGCGTCCTTCGGCGACTTGGAGCCGCTGAGGGCGGACTGCACGGCCTTCCACAACTGTTCGGAGATCTTGGGGTACTTGGTGCCCAGGTCGTCGCTGGTGCGGCCCTTGGCGGACTTGACCGCGTCCACCCAGGGCTTGAGGTCGGGGTCGGCCGCCACCTGCTTCTTCTGGACCTCGGCGGTGGGTGCGACGTAGGACAGGGTGGTGTCGGTGTCGTACAGGTTCTTGGTGCTGGTCAGGCAGGTCGCGAGCTTGCGCGTGGTGGTGTAGCGGCCGGTGTCGCCCTGCACCGGGACGGTGACGAACTCGCCGCCCGTCGGGGCCGCGGCGCTGCCTCCCTCGGCGGCCGGGACGGGCAGGACACCGAAGTCGAAGCCGGCCTTCTTGGCGGCCGCGAGCTGCCAGGTGCCGTTCTCCGCGAAGGCGTAGTCGCCCGTCGCGAACTCCTGCCAGCTGGTGGTCTGGGTGTTGTTGAGCACCGAGTTGGGGGCGTAGCCCTTGTCCAGCCAGTCCTTCCAGAGGGAAAGCGCGGAGACGCCTGCGGGCGAGTCGACGTCGGTCAGCTCGGCTCCTGAGCCCCAGAACCACGGCAGGAACTGGAAGCTGCCCTCCTCGGTGCCGATCGCGGAGAAGGTGATGCCCTTCTTTCCGGCGTCCTCGACCTTCTTCAGCGCCGCCGTCAGCGACTGCCAGTTCTTGACCGTGGCTATGTCCACCCCGGCTTCCTTCAGGACCTCCTTGTTGTAGTAGAGGGCGAGCGTGTTGGCGCCGATCGGGGTGCCGTAGGTCTTGCCGTCCGACTGGCCGGCCGCGAGCAGGTTGGGGTCCACGCCGGAGGTGTCGAGCTCGCTGTCGTCGGTGGTGGTGAGCACACCCGCCTCGGCCAGGGTCGACACCACCGGGTTGTCGACGATGAGGACGTCGGGGGAGTTGCCCTGCTGGGCGGCGAGCAGCGTCTTGTTGGCCAGGTCGCTGGTGTCGAAGCCGGTCCGCTTGATCTTCACTCCGGCTTCGCTGCCGCAGGCGTCCAGCAGCTTCACCCACGCGGAGCCCTTGGCGAACTGCGGGTACGGGTCCCAGATCGTGTACGTGCCGTCGTCCGCGGCCTTCGTCCCGGTGCCTGCCGAGCCGGATCCGCAGGCGGTGGCGCTCGTGGCGACGGCCAGGGCGGTCAGGGCCGCGGCGGTCAGGCGGCGCCGTCTGGAGAAGCTGTTCATCGCGGGGTCCTTTGTGTCGGGCATGCGGGTGCCGAGGTGTGGCGGGCAAGAGGGTGCCGAGGTCTGTCGGGCATGCGGGTGCCGAGGCGAGGGCGCTTCTTGAGGGTGGGCACACCGAACGGCGTGGCCGTCAAGGCGTGTGACGGGACGGGAAGAGGGGTGTCAGGGCGTGTGACGGGACGGGAAGAGGGGCGTCAGGGCGTGTGACGGGACGGGAAGAGGGGCGTCAGGGCGTCGTAGCGGCCCCGGTGCCCGCGGCGGGCGTGACACCCGCGGGCCCGGTGCTGGCCCGCAGCGAGATGGGCGGGGTGAGGAGGTGGTGCCGGGGCGGGGCGCCGGGGTGGTCGAGCCGCTCCACCAGCAGGTCGACGGCGAGCCGGCCCAGGTCGGCCGCGGGCACGTCCGCCGCCGTGAGCTGCGGCGTCACAGTCTCCGCCCAGCGGGCGGCCACGACCCCGGTGACGGAGAAGTCGCGCGGGACATGGCGGCCGGCCTGGGCCAGCCCCCGGTACAGGCCGCCGAGCGCGGCCTCGTTCAGCGTGACCAGGCCGGTGGTGGCCGGGTCGTCGTGCAGGATCCGTGCCACACAGGCCTGGCCCGAGGCGGCGTCGTCCCCGCAGCAGTACGCCCGGACGGTCAGCCCACGCTCGGCCGCGGCCTTGGTGAAACCGTCCAGGCCGCGGTGCGCGGACTCGTACCCGGCCCGCAGCAGCTGCTCGGGACGGTTGACGAAGGCGATCCGGCGGTGGCCGAGATCCGCCAGGTGGTGGACGCAGGCCTCCACGAGCGTGGTGTGGTCCAGGCCCACCCACCAGCTGCCTTCGGCACGAGCCGTACGGCCGATGGCGACGGACGGGAAGTCCAGGGCGGCCAGATGGTCGGCCCGGTCGTCCTCCAGCCTGATCTCCATCAGGATCGCGCCGTCGACCCGCCGCTCACCCAGCAGTCGCTGGAAGGAGCGGTCGCTGTCCACGCCGCTGGGGGACAGCAGCACGTCGTAGTCGTAGACCGCGGCGGCCTCGACGACGCTGCCGATGAAGTCCAGCTGCATCCCCGTGTAGTGGTTCCCGGCGGGCGGGAAGACCAGGCCGAGGGTGCTGGTCCGGCCGTTGGCCAGGGCGCGGGCACTGGCGCTGGGCTGGTACCCCAGCTCGTCGACGACCTGCTGGATCTTGCGGCGCGTGTCCTCCGACACCGGGCGCTTGCCGCTCAGCGCGTAGGACACGGTGCTCCGCGAGACTCCGGCCCGGCGTGCGATCTCACCGATGTTCACGGCCACTCCTTGCTCGGATGTGCTCGAACCGGTTCGACGCTGACCGGTCGTCGTCGAACCGGTTCGCATGAAGGGAACGTAGGAAGTGCCCCGGGGTCTGTCAATACCCGGACGGAACTTCGCAGGCCGGGTGTGGAGGTCGGCGAGATCCCTGTGCCGGAGGGATTGTCGGCCCGGTGGTCCGGTGCTAGCTTCCCGAACCGGTTCGATACGGCGATCCACTTCCCGGGCCCTGCCCTGTCCGTTCGCAGGCCACTGCCGTCACCCACGTCTGCCCCTGCGCGTGCCCATCGAGTCGAACCGGTTCGACGGCTGTGCCACGACCGCCCTCCCCGACGATTGAGGACGCTACCCATGCCATCCGCTGACAGATCCACCCGGCGCCGGGCCCCGGCCGCCGTGGCACTCACCCTCGGCGCCGGTCTGCTGGCCGCACCGGCAGCCCCCGCGCACGCGGCGGAGCCACCCCGGCCCGCCGCCCGGTACACCTTCGACCAGGACGACATGGCCTCCGGGAAGATCACCGACAGTTCCGGCAACGGCCTGACGGCAGACCTGGTGAACGCCTCCACCGCCCGGTCCGTCGAGGGCACGGCCGGGGGCAAGGCCCTCGCCCTGCCCGGCGGCGCGGCCGGTTCCAGTGGCGCGTACGTCCGCCTGCCCCGCGAAGTGGTCGGCGACGCGGCCGACCTGACGGTCTCCGCGCGAGTGAGATGGAGCGGCGACAAGTCGCCCTGGCAGCGGATCTTCGACCTGGGCACCAACACCACCAAGTACCTCTTCAGCACCCCGTACAACGGCAGCGGACTCTTCCAGACCTCCGTGACCACCGGCGGAGGCGGCGCGGAGGCCCAGGTCCGCGGTTACGCGCCGCTCCCCGCGGACGGGTGGCGGACCGTCACCGTCACCCTCGACACCTCCGCCGGCCGGCTCACCACCTACCTCGACGGCGTGCCGGTCTCCACCGCCGAGACCGGCGTCAAGGCCAAGGACCTGCTGGAGAGTTCGGCCACCGCGGCCGGCTACATCGGCAAGTCCTTCTACCCGGACCCCCTCCTCAAGGGCGCGATCGACGACTTCACCGTGTGGCACACGGCGCTGAGCGCCGAGCAGGTGGCCGGTACGGTCGGTGCCGTGCCGACCGTCCAGGAGCTCTCGAAGACGTCCTTCGAGGTCCGTACCACCACCGGGACCGCCCCGTCCCCCCCGGCGGCCGCCCGCGCCTCCTTCTCCGACGGCTACGACCGGGACGTACCGGTCACCTGGGACGCCGTACCGTCTGAGAAGTACGCGAAGCCCGGGACGTTCACCGTCGCCGGGACCGCGGCCGGACGCGCGGTGAAGGCCACCGTCACCGTGGTCCGCGAGGGGCAGCTCACCGTCGACCTCGGCTCGGACACCGGCGCGTTCCACGGCGGCGCCTCCGGCACCCTCTACGGCGTGTACGGACCGGACGTCCCCACCAACAACCTCATGGAGGGCATGGGCCTGCGCACGGTCTCCACCAAGGCCCAGGACGGCCCGCAGCACCCCGGTGCGGACGCGCTGGAGGTGGTCAAGCCGCTGGCCGACTCCACCGACGGCGATGTGTACATCTACATGACCGACATCCACCGCGGCTTCCCGTACCAGTGGCCGGGCGACACCCCCGAGGAGAAGCTCAAGCTCTACCGGGAGAAGATCGCCCAGCAGGTCGACCAGGTCCTGAAGCTGCCGAAGCAGTACCAGGACAACATCGTCTTCGTGCCGTTCAACGAGCCCGAGGGCAACATGTTCGGCACCGGCGAGTGGAGCTACGACAAGGTCAGCTGGCTGAACGACCCCGACGACTTCTTCGCCGCCTGGGACGACTTCCACCAGCTCATCAAGGGCAAGATGCCCGAAGCCCGCATCGCGGGACCCAACACCAGCGTCCTGTACGACCAGGTGAAGGGCTTCCTCACCCACACCCTGGCCGCCGGCACCCTCCCGGACGTCATCACCTGGCACGAGCTGAGCCACCCGGAGGCGGTTCGCGCGAGTGTCGCCAAGTACCGGGCGTGGGAGAAGGACCTGTTCGAGGGCACCGACAAGGCGGGCACCGAACTCCCCGTCAACATCAACGAGTACGCCTTCAACTACCACACCTCGGTGCCCGGCCAGATGATCCAGTGGGTGTCCGCGATCGAGGAGTCCAAGGTCGACGCCGACATCGCCTACTGGAACATCGACGGCAACCTCTCCGACTCCGCGGTGCAGTCGAACCGCGGCAACGGCCAGTGGTGGCTGCTCAACTCGTACGCCTCGATGAGCGGGCACACGGTGAGGGTGACCCCGCCGTTCCCCGGCGAGAACTACACGATGCAGGGCGTCGCCACGCTCGACGAGAAGAAGAAGCAGTCCCGGCTGGTCTTCGGCGGCTCCACGGGCAAGGGGCACATCACCTTCGACAAGGTTCCGAGGAAGCTCTTCGGGGACCGCGTCCACGCCTGGGTGAAGGAGATCGAGTGGAGCGGTCAGCTCGGCGACAACTCCGGCCCGAAGCTGCTCGCCGAGCGGAATCTGAAGGTCGGTGACGACGGCACGGTGGTCGTCGACTTCGGCGACGGCGCTTTGCCGAAGCTGAAGGAGTCCTCGGCCTACGAGATCGTCCTCAGCCCGGCCGGGAAGGCGAGGAGCACCCAGTCCCCGCCCGTGCGCTGGCAGGGTTCGTACGAGGCGGAGGACGCCGCCCACACCGGGTCCGGCTGGTCGAAGAACGGCCCGGAGGGCTCACCCAAGGACGTGTCGAAGTTCTACACCTCCGGCGGCCACGACGTGGGCGGTCTGCGCACCGGCTCTGACGTCACGCTGGACTTCACCGTGGACGTGCCCGAGGACGGCACCTACGACCTGAGCGTCTTCGCCAACTCCCTCAACACCTTCGACAAGGTGAAGGAACAGGGCCCGGCCAACGTCTTCCTCCGGGTGGACGGCGAGGCGGACAGCGAGCAGCAGCTCCACCTGCCGCTCGGCTACAAGTGGGTGGTCTGGGACCACACCGACACCGAGGTGAAGCTCACCAAGGGCAAGCACACCCTGACACTCGCCGCGAAGAGCCTCGACGGCGAGCGCGCCACCAAGGGTGACGCCATCGTCGACCGCCTCACCCTGTCCTTGCCGGACGCCTCGGCCGGCACCCAGGTGTACGAGGGCGAGCTGGCCTGGCCGGCCGGCGGGGCACGGCCCGTCTACGACCTGCCGAGTCAGTCGGGTTCGGGCGCGGTACGGCTCGCGAAGGGCCAGACGGCCACGTTCTGGGTCTACTCACCCGCCGACCGCGAGGCCACTCTGCGGGTCGACACCCTCGGCGGCACCGGCGCCCGGCTCTCCGTCAACGGGCACGACGTCCTGCGCCTGGCCAAGAAGCGCAGCGAGGTGGCCGTGTCCCTCTCGGGCGGGGTCAACAGGGTGACCGTGACCGGCGGCCCGGCCACGACCCTCGTCGACCGCCTGACGGTCACACCGACCGAGGGCAGACTGCCGGCGCGTACATACGAGGCCGGGGATGCCGAGCTCGCCGGCTCGGCCACGTTGGCCCCGCTCTCGCTGGCCACCGACGGCACGGCGATCACGGGCATCGGCGGCGCCCCCGGCAACGGCAACACCGCGACGTTCACCGTCACGGCCGACCGCGCCGGCCTGTACGCGCTGCGCGTCCGCTACTCCAACCCGGAGCAGTCCGAGGCCACGCACTACAACCCGGACCCGCTCGCCCGCCACGCCGACATCAGCGTCAACGGCGGCGAGCCGCGGCGCGTCGGCTTCCCGCACAGCTTCCACCAGAACAACTTCTGGGAGCTGACCGTCCCGGTCCAGCTCAGGAAGGGGAAGAACACGATCGGCTTCCGCTCCGAGGAACTGCCGAACCACGACGGCACCACCTACGCCTCGGACACCTTCCCCGGGGTGCTGCTGCGCTCCCGCTACGCGCCGCTGGTCGACCGGATCACCGTCGTGCCGTACGCGCGGGAAGACTGAGAAGACCGAGGGGTGAGGTCGGTCCTCAGGGGGACCCGCTGAGAAGGGCGGGGTCGGTGGCGCTCCCCCGGGGGACCGGCCCGGCCCAGGTTCCCCCGGTTCAGCCACGAGCTGGGGGAGCCGTCAGCTCAGGCGGCCCTGTTCACAGACCCGCCGGGCGACCTCGCGGAGCTTGATGTTCCGCTCCTGGGAGAAGCGGCGGAGCACGTCGAAGGCCTCCTTCTCGTTGAGGCGGTGGCTTCCCATGAGGATGCCCATGGCCTCGCCGATGAGATGACGTGTGGCGACGGCCTGCTCCAGCTGGGCATGACTGCGGGCGCTGGAGAAGGCGATGGCCGCGTGCGAGGCCAGCAGCCAGCCGGCGGTCTCGCTGTCCTCCGTGAAGGCTCCCGGGTGGTGGGAGTAGATATTGAGTGCGCCGAGCTCCTCGTCATCGGTGTACAGCAGGAAGCCCATCATGCTGCCCACGCCCAGGCCACGGGCCTGCTCGGCGTACGCGGGCCAGCGCGGCTGCTCTTTGGTGAAGTCGGTGATGCGGAAGACCCGCTCTCCCGTGTCGCTGCGGGCCGCGTCGAAGCAGGGGCCCTCCGCGAGTCGCTCCTGGAGCTGGTCGCTCTTGACGACCAGGTCGGACGTGGGAGCGAGCGTCTCCACTCGTTTGCCGTGCAGGAGAAGGATGCCGGCCGCGTCGCACCCCGGCACGAGTGTCGTGGCCGAACCGGTGATGTGATCGAGGGTGGCGTCGACCGACTCCTGGGCGAGCAGGACCCGCGCCATGGAGGCCATTTGCTGCGCGAACACGCGCCATTCCACGGTGATCCTCCCTCGGTCGTCGCTTCGGCGTCCTCTCTGCCCACGTTGCCACGTTTACCCAGGGAGGGCTGCCTCATTGCGTCATCTATCGAGTTTCGATAGATTTCCATCGTGGCTCGATCGAAGGAGTGGTGATGGGGAAGCTGGCCGTGGCGGCGTTGCGTGGGGTGCTCGGGGTGCTGCTCGCCGGGTCGTTGTTCGTGCAGACGGTGATGGTGCCGCTGCTGGCCATCGACATGGAGGGGCTCAGGCCCGAGTACGCCCACCTCCGCACCCCGATCCTCGTGATCGCGATCCTGGGTATCGTGACGGCCCAGGTCGTTGTGGTCTGTGTGTGGCGGCTGGTGACGATGGTGCGCCGCGGGACGGTGTTCTCCACCGCCGCCTTCCGATACGTGCACATCGTGATCGGCGCGTTCGTGGCGGCCGCCCTGCTGGTCTTCGCGCTCGCGGTCGTTCTCGCGCCCGGCGAGGCCGTCGCCCCCGGGGTGGTCCTGCTGCTGTGCGGGGTCGTCGTGGCCGTGCTGGGTGTCGCGCTGGTCGTGCTCGTGCTGCGCATGCTGCTCGCGCAGGCCGTCGCACGCGACATCGAGGCGGCCCGGATGCGGGCCGAGTTGGAAGAGGTCATCTGATGGCGATCGCCGTCGACATCGACGTGATGCTGGCCAAACGGAAGATGTCCGTCGGCGAGCTCGCGGAACGCGTCGGCATCACCCCCGCCAACCTGGCGGTCCTCAAGAACGGCCGCGCCAAGGCGGTCCGTTTCTCCACACTCGCCGCGCTCTGCGAGGTGCTCGAGTGCCAGCCGGGGGACCTGCTGCGCTGGGAGGCGGACGGAGCCGGCGACCCGACAATGCCCTGATGGAGAACATCGACGTCCGCCCGGCTCGATCCGGCGAACTGGCGGCCGTGGCCGCACTGCGATGGGACTGGCTCGTCGAGCACGGCGGCGAGGCCGTCGGCGAACGCGGGGAGTTCGTGGCGCACTTCGTCGAGTGGGCCGGGGAGAACGCCGGGTCGCATCGATGCATGGTGCTCGTCCGCGACGACGTGGTCATCGGCATGGCCTGGCTCGCGGTGGTGCAGCGCGTGCCCACACCGCGGGCACCGCTGCGGGCCTCCGGCGACGTCCAGTGCGTGTACGTCGTACCCGAGGCTCGGGACGGCGGGCTCGGCGGGCGGCTCATCCAGGCGGTCCTGGACCGGGCCCGGGAACTCGGGCTGGAACGGGTGACCGTGCACTCCAGCCCGCGAGCGATCCCCGCCTACGCCCGGTGCGGTTTCCAGGAGTCGCCCCGGCTGCTGCAGACCCGGGTCACAAGCGGGTGAGCCGGCTCTGGATCCGGACGGGGCGCTGAGGCGTCTACGACGGTATGGATCTGGAGAAGCCGGCCCGAGAGAGGCCCGAGGAGCGAGTCGACCTGCGGAAACAGGTGCCCGCACCGCCCGTACCCGGGGCGTCGGCGCCGGAGGGATGCCTCGCCGTCGCGATCCGGATTCCCGTGCGGATCGTCGTACTCGTGCTGGTCGTCCCCGTGCGGATGCTGTGGGACGCGCTCGTCGTGGCCGGGCGGTTCCTGAACGACACGGTGTTCAGGCCGGTGGGGCGGGCCCTGCTGTGGCTCGGCCGGGCGGTGTTCGTCTGGCCCTTCGTCGGGCTGTGGCGGTACGTCGTCGTGCCGGTGGGCAAGGCCCTCGGGTGGCTCGGGAACGTCCTCCTCGTCGTTCCCCTGGTGTGGCTGTACCGGTATGTGCTGACCCCGGTCGGGCACGGGATCGCCTGGGTCGCGCGGGGTGTCGGGGCGGCGTTCGGCTGGGTGTACGCCCACCTGCTCACGCCGGCCGGGCACGCCGTGATGTGGGTCCTGAGGGGCCTCGGTGCCGTGCTCGCCGCGATCGGCACCGGGCTCTGGACAGCCCTGGCGTGGCTCGCGAAGTACCTTCTGGTCGTACCCGGCGTATGGCTGTACACCTGGGTGCTCGCACCCGTCGGGCGCGCGATCGCCTGGTGCGCCAAGGGGCTGGTGTGGCTGGTGAGCGCGATCGTCACCGGCATCGGAGCGGCCCTCTACTGGATCACCCGGATCCTGCTCGTCCTGCCGGCGCTCGCGCTCTGGCGCTGGGTCCTCGCCCCCGTCGGCCGGGTCCTCGCCGTCATCGGACGCGAGGTGTGGGACGCCCTCGGGCACGCCTGGCGCGTCGCCGGGCACATCTCGCTCGCCGTCGGGCGGTTCCTCGGCACCCTCTTCCGGTGGATCTTCGTCGAGCCGGTGCGGTGGATGTACCGCGGCGTGCTGACACCGGTCGGACACGTCGTACGGGACACCGTCCTGCGGCCCGTCGCCGAGGCCGCCCGCAGCGTGGGGCGCGCCACCCGGCAGGCCCTGGCCACCGCCCGGGAGTCCGTACGGCAGGCGCGTGCCGACTTCCGGCGGATGCTCCTGGGCGAGCCGAGGCCGCCGCGGCCTGTGGACCGCGGGGAACCTTCGGGGCGCGGGACACGTACTCTTGGTAGCAGTACGACCGCTCTCACGAAGGACTGAACGACACTGGGCAAGCGACAGCCCGAAGGCCCGCCGCCCGCACCCGCGGTGCAGCGCATCCGACTGCGCTACACCAAGCGCGGCCGCCTCCGGTTCACCAGCCACCGTGACTTCCAGCGCGCCTTCGAGCGTGCGTTGCGCCGTGCCGAGGTGCCGATGGCCTACTCGGCGGGCTTCACACCGCACCCGAAGGTGTCGTACGCCAATGCCGCACCCACCGGCACGGGCAGTGAGGCGGAATATCTGGAGATCGCGCTCACCGCACCGCGCGATCCGGAGCAGCTCAGGGCCCTCCTCGACGCGTCGATGCCCACCGGGCTCGACATCGTCGAGGCGGTCGAGGCCCGCACCTCGGGACTCGCCGACCGGCTGACGGCTTCCGTGTGGGAGCTGCGGCTGGACGGTGTGCCGCCGGAGGAGGCCCGCCGCGCGGCGGACACCTTCACCGCGGCCGAGGCCGTCGAGGTCCAGCGCCAAGCCAAGAACGGCGTCCGCACCTTCGACGCCCGCGCCGCCGTCGTGAGCCTGGAGATCCCAGACCTCACGGAAACGCACAGTTCGCAGCCCGCCGCAAGCGTCGGCTCCACCGGAGCGGCTGACGTCGCGCTCCTTGCTGGGCCGACCGACCAGCCCTGTGCGATACTGCGGCTGGTTGTTCGGCACGTGACGCCTGCCGTACGACCCGACGACGTCCTGTCCGGTCTCCGCGCCGTGGCCGACCTGGCGCCGCCGGTCCCCGCTGCGGTGACCAGGCTGGCGCAGGGGCTGTTCGATGAAGAGACCGGCACGGTGACCGACCCGCTCGCGCCCGACCGCGAGGCAGCGGAGGCCCATTCAACGGCCGAACCGACTGCCGCCGCGACGGCGCCGGCGTAAGGAAGGTTCCGCGAAGGGACGGACGTCGTAGCGCCGCCCTCGGACTCGGGAGCCACCTGGGTCGGGCAGCGTACCGACCAGCAGACTTTCGCCAGGCCGTACGCATTCGGCGTACGGAACCGGCGAGACAGGACACGGAGAGCTCCCGTGCGGCGCCCGCGCCCCGGACGGCGGCGACGCGCACAGCGCGAGCCGCGGACGTCACCGGCATCGCCGGACCAGGCGCGGCGCCCGGGAGCCTGACGGGAGAAAAGCCCGCATGCTCGAACCGACCGAACCCACAGAGTCCTCAACGGGCTCCGAACAGAACACCCCCAGCGACACCCTGCCGCCTCGCCGGCGGCGCCGTGCCGCGTCCCGCCCGGCGGGTCCCCCCGTCGGCGGATCCTCCGACGCCCCGGTGGAGACCGTCGCGCCGGCCATACCGGCCGCAGATCCCGACGAACTCGCGACCGAGGTCGTAGCAGCCGGCGAGGAGGCCGCCGCCGAGGCGGACGAGACCTCCGAGGCCGCGCAGGCCGTTGAGGCCGCCGAAGCCGCCGAGAGCGCCGAGGAGGCCGCGCCCGCCGTTCGCAAGCGGCGCCGCGCCGTCCGTCGCGCATCCGCACCTGCCGGGACTCCTGAGGCCACGGAGGCCGCCGAGACCGTGGTCCCGGTGACCGCCGCCGCTCCGGCCGGCTCCGAGGCGTCGGAGCAGGCCGAGGTCCCCGCCCCCGCCGCGTCCGCCGCGGTGTCCGAGGACGCCGCTCCCCGGCGTACCCGGCGTCGTGCGACGCGCACGGTGACCTCGCCTGCTGCGGCTCCGGCGGAGACGTCCGAGACGGCGCAGGCCGCGTCCGGTGATCAGGAGACGGCGGCCGTGACCGGTGGGCCTGCCGAAGAGCCCGAGGTCGCCGCGTCCGCCGAAGAGGCCGTGTCCGCCGCGCCCGCCGAGGCCACCGAGGACGCCGCTCCCCGCCGGACCCGTCGCCGTGCCGCGCGGCGGGTGTCCGCGCCTGCCGGAGCGCCGGAAGGCAACGCCGAGGAGGCGAAGGCACCAGTGACCGAGAACCCCGCCGCCGAGCCCGCCCGCGTCTCCGAGGCCCCCGCCTCCGAGGCCGCGCCCGCGCCCGAGGCCCCCGCCGAAGCCGCCCCTGCCGCGGAACCCGCCGAGGCCGTCGAGGATGCCGCTCCGCGGCGTCGCCGCCGGGTCGCCCGCAGGGCCGCCGGCGGTTTCGCCGAGCCCGCCCAGTCCCCGAGGTCGTCGAAGTCCTCGAAGTCCGCCGCGGCCACCGACACCGCTGACAGCGAGTCGGCCGTGCGCCCCGCGCGTCCGGCCGTCGCCGTGTTCCAGGCGCCCGTGTTCACCGAGCCCCAGTTCCAGACTCCGGAGCGGGCCGCCGCCGCTGCCGCCGCCGAGGCGGCCGTGGTCGAGGAGCCCGAGGAGACCGAGCAGTCCACCGAGCCCGCTGAGGCCTCCCGGGACGATCAGTCCGGCGGGTCGCGCCGCCGTCGTCGCCGCCGGGGTGCCGGCGACGAGTCCGAGGCCCCGGCCGCCGAGGCCGCCGCCGCGCAGAGCGCCGACGACGAGCCGGAGGACGCCGAGGACTCCGCCGACGGCGAGGAGCAGGAGGAGTCAGAGGGGAGCGGCTCGCGCCGCCGCCGTCGCCGGGGCGGTCGCCGCCGTCGGCGTGGCGACTCCGCCGACTCCGACGAGACCGCGGACGACGAGTCCGAGCAGGGCGCCGGCCAGGACGCCGAGGACACGGCCGAGGAGGACGAGGAGTCCGACGAGGCCGCCGACCGTGAGGAGTCCTCCGGCGGGGGCGGCTCCAGCAGCAGCCGCAGGCGCCGTCGCCGCCGTCGCCGTGCCGGTGACAGCGGCACCGAGTCCGAGGCCTCCGAGGACGACCCGGAGCGCACGGTCGTCAAGGTCCGCGAGCCCCGCCCCCCGAGGGAAAAGGGTGGGGAGCCGTCCGACGAGGTGCAGTCCATCAAGGGCTCGACCCGTCTTGAGGCCAAGAAGCAGCGCCGCCGCGAAGGCCGCGAGCAGGGCCGCCGGCGCGTCCCGATCATCACCGAGGCCGAGTTCCTGGCCCGGCGCGAGGCCGTCGAGCGCGTGATGGTCGTCCGCCAGCACGGCGACCGCACACAGATCGGCGTCCTCGAGGACAACGTGCTCGTCGAGCACTACGTCAACAAGGAGCAGTCGACCTCGTACGTCGGCAACGTCTACCTGGGCAAGGTCCAGAACGTGCTGCCGTCGATGGAGGCCGCCTTCATCGACATCGGCAAGGGGCGCAACGCCGTCCTGTACGCCGGTGAGGTCAACTTCGAGGCGCTCGGCATGGCCAACGGGCCGCGGCGCATCGAGTCCGCCCTGAAGTCCGGTCAGTCCGTGCTCGTCCAGGTGACGAAGGACCCCATCGGGCACAAGGGCGCCCGTCTGACCAGCCAGGTCTCCCTGCCGGGCCGCTACCTCGTGTACGTCCCCGAGGGCTCCATGACCGGCATCAGCCGCAAGCTGCCCGACACCGAGCGCGCCCGGCTGAAGACCATCCTCAAGAAGATCGTCCCCGAGGACGCGGGCGTCATCGTGCGCACCGCCGCCGAGGGTGCGAGCGAGGACGAGCTGCGCCGGGACGTCGAGCGACTGCAGCAGCAGTGGGAGGACATCCAGAAGAAGGCCAAGAGCGGCAACGCTCCGACGCTGCTGTACGGCGAGCCGGACATGACCGTCCGGGTCGTGCGCGACATCTTCAACGAGGACTTCTCCAAGGTCGTCGTCAGCGGTGACGACGCCTGGTCGACCATCCACGGGTACGTCTCGCACGTCGCCCCCGACCTGGCCGAGCGGCTGTCGAAGTGGACCTCCGAGGTCGACGTCTTCGCCACGTACCGGATCGACGAGCAGCTCGCCAAGGCCCTCGACCGCAAGGTCTGGCTGCCCAGCGGCGGCTCGCTGGTGATCGACCGGACCGAGGCGATGGTCGTCGTCGACGTCAACACCGGCAAGTTCACCGGCCAGGGCGGCAACCTCGAGGAGACCGTCACCAGGAACAACCTGGAGGCGGCCGAGGAGATCGTGCGTCAGCTGCGGCTGCGCGACCTCGGCGGCATCATCGTCATCGACTTCATCGACATGGTGCTGGAGTCCAACCGGGACCTGGTGCTGCGGCGCCTGCTGGAGTGCCTGGGCCGGGACCGGACCAAGCACCAGGTGGCGGAGGTGACCTCGCTGGGCCTCGTCCAGATGACCCGCAAGCGGGTCGGCCAGGGCCTGCTGGAGTCCTTCTCCGAGACCTGCGTCCACTGCAACGGCCGCGGTGTCATCGTGCACATGGAGCAGCCCACCGGCGCCGGCGGCGGAGGCGGCGGCAAGCGCAAGAAGCGCGCGCGTGCCGGTGCCGCCGAGCAGCCGCACGTCCACGAGGCGGCCGCCGTCGAGACCGCCGAGGAGGAGGCGGAGACCGAGGCGGAGGTCGGTGCCGAGATCGCCGAGCCGATCGCCCTGCCCGAGCCGTCCTTCGAGCCCGACGAGGAGCTGTACAGCAGCGCCGCCGAGGCGGAGGCCGCGGCCTCGCGTGGGCGTACCCGGCGCCGGGCGAGCCGGCGGGCGTCCGCTCCGGCGGGTTCGCCGCGCGGTGAGACGGCCGAGCCGAAGGCCAGGAAGGGCAGGGGCAAGGCCGAGCAGGCCGAGGCCGAGGTGCCGGCGGTGCCGACGGCTCAGGACGTGACCGCCGCCGAGGAGGCCGCCCGTCCGGTGCAGCCGGAGCCGGCCACCGAGGCGCAGGCCGAGCCGATGGCCGTCGAGGACCCGGTCGTCGAGGTCCCGGCCGCCGCTGCCGAAGGGGCCCCGGCCGCCGAGGAGGCCGCGCCCAAGGGCCGTGGCCGTCGGCGGGCGACGCGCAAGGTGTCGGCGCCGGCCGGTTCTCCGGCGGGGGCGGAGGCGACCGTGGTGACGGTCTCCGAGACCGCGCCCGCCGCGTCCGGGGCCGCGGAGGCGCCCGAGCAGGCCGAGCAGCCCGAGCCGGCCGCCGAGGCGCCCGCCGAGAGCGTCGCCCCGGCCCGTCCGCGGCGCCGCGCCGTGCGCAAGCCCACCGCGTCCACCGCGTCCGAGGAGGCGGCCGTCGTGGTCGTGTCGTCGGCCGCGGAGGAGACGCCTCAGGAGGTGGCGACCGCCGAGGCCGCCACCGAGGCGACCGCGGAGGCCGACGGGACCGCCGAGGAGGCGGCTCCGGCCAAGAAGACGGCCCGCAAGACGGCCAAGAAGGCCACGGCGAAGAAGGCCGCCACCAAGAAGACCGCGGCGAAGAAGACCGCGGCCAAGAAGACGACGGCCAAGAAGGCGGCGACCACCAAGACCGCCGCGAAGAAGACCGCGTCGAAGAAGACCGTGGCGGCGGAGCAGACGGTGTCCTCCGCGGCCTCCGTCTCCGCCTCCACCGACGAGGGCTGACCTCCCGCCGCCTGTGCGACCGGCGTGACCGGTCGCACAGGCGGCGGACCGGCCTCGGTTTGACCCTCTTGGCCGGGGCCCCGTAACCTTGACCGTCGGCGTGTCGAATGACTGACGCGTCACATCCCCGTAAACCTCACCCTCCGGGCGCCGGGCGCCCAGGAGAGGCTGCTCGCTGAGTCGGGCGGCTGGCCTGCGGGGGTGCCGTTTCCCGAGCGAGAGAGAGTTCCGCGTGTACGCCATCGTGCGCAGCGGTGGTCGCCAGCACAAGGTTGCTGTCGGCGACATCGTTGAGGTTGACAAGATTTCCACTGCCAAGGTTGGCGACACGGTCGAGCTCTCGACCCTGCTCGTGGTCGACGGCGACTCCGTGACCAGCGACCCGTGGGTGCTGGCCGGCATCAAGGTCCAGGCTGAGATCGTGGACCACCACAAGGGCCAGAAGATCGACATTCTGCGCTACAAGAACAAGACCGGTTACCGCCGTCGCCAGGGCCACCGCCAGCAGTACACGGCGATCAAGGTCACTGAGATCCCCGCGGCTGCGAAGTAAGGGACTGAGGAGAAATGGCACACAAGAAGGGCGCATCGTCCACTCGGAACGGTCGCGACTCCAATGCCCAGCGGCTCGGCGTGAAGCGCTTCGGCGGTCAGGTCGTCAACGCTGGTGAGATCCTGGTCCGTCAGCGTGGCACCCACTTCCACCCGGGCTCCGGCGTCGGCCGTGGCGGCGACGACACGCTGTTCGCCCTGGCCGCCGGTTCGGTGCAGTTCGGCACCCACCGTGGCCGCAAGGTCGTGAACATCGTTCCGGTCGCCTGACCGGAAGCTTTCGCGAGGCGGACCTCACTTCCCTCACGGGAAGCGGGTCCGCCTTTCGCGTGTTGGGCAGAGAACAACCCCGTACGACCCGTACGGATACGTACGCAACTGGAGGCACACACCATGACCACCTTCGTGGACCGCGTCGAGCTGCATGTCGCCGCGGGTAACGGAGGCCACGGCTGTGCCTCCGTCCACCGCGAGAAGTTCAAGCCGCTGGGCGGCCCGGACGGCGGCAACGGCGGTCGCGGCGGGGACGTGATCCTCACCGTCGACCAGTCCATCACCACGCTTCTCGACTACCACCACTCCCCGCACCGCAAGGCCACCAACGGCAAGCCCGGCGAGGGCGGCAACCGCTCCGGCAAGGACGGGCAGGACCTGGTGCTCGCGGTGCCGGACGGCACGGTGGTGCTGGACAAGGCGGGCAACGTCCTCGCCGACCTGGTTGGGCACGGCACGTCCTTCGTCGCCGCGCAGGGCGGCCGGGGCGGGCTCGGCAACGCGGCGCTGGCCTCCGCGCGGCGCAAGGCGCCCGGCTTCGCGCTGCTCGGCGAGCCCGGGGACCTCCAGGACGTCGTCCTGGAACTGAAGACGGTCGCGGACGTGGCGCTCGTCGGGTATCCGAGCGCCGGTAAGTCGTCCCTGATCTCGGTGCTGAGCGCCGCCAGGCCGAAGATCGCCGACTACCCCTTCACCACGCTGGTGCCGAACCTCGGTGTCGTCACGGCCGGTTCGACCGTGTACACGATCGCCGACGTGCCCGGGCTGATCCCCGGGGCCAGCCAGGGCAAGGGCCTTGGCCTGGAGTTCCTGCGCCACGTGGAGCGGTGCAGCGTGCTCGTGCACGTCCTGGACACCGCCACGCTGGAGTCGGACCGCGACCCGGCCTCCGACCTCGACATCATCGAGGAGGAGCTGCGGCAGTACGGCGGGCTGGACAACCGCCCGCGGATCGTCGTCCTGAACAAGACCGACGTACCGGACGGCAAGGACCTGGCCGAAATGGTGCGGCCCGACCTGGAGGCGCGCGGGTACCGCGTGTTCGAGGTGTCGGCCGTGGCGCATCTGGGGCTGAAGGAGCTGTCCTTCGCACTCGCCGATCTCGTGGCCACGTCCCGGGCGGCGAAGCCGAAGGAAGAAGCCACGCGGATCGTGATCCGGCCCAAGGCCGTGGACGACACGGGCTTCACCGTCACCCGCGAGGCCGACGGCCTGTTCCGGGTGCGCGGCGAGAAGCCCGAGCGATGGGTGCGGCAGACCGACTTCAACAACGACGAGGCGGTCGGCTACCTGGCGGACCGGCTCAACCGGCTCGGTGTCGAGGAGTCGCTGGTGAAGGCGGGTGCCCGGGGCGGCGACGGCGTCGCCATCGGACCCGAGGACAACGCGGTCGTCTTCGACTGGGAGCCGTCCCTGACGGCCGGGGCGGAGATGCTGGGCCGACGGGGCGAGGACCACCGGTTCGAGGGTGAGCGCCCGGCCGCGCAGCGCCGTAGGGACCGGCAGGCCGAGAGGGACGAAGCGCAGCAGGAGTTCGACGACTTCGAGCCGTTCTGAGTTAACAAAGAGCAAATTCGCGACCGACTTTGATGCAACCAAGTCGTTCTCCGGGGTGTCGTACAGGGCAGAGCGGATGAGGATCTTGTTCCTTGCCGCGTAGCAACTGCCCATGCGATCAACGGAGTTGACGTACGTGCCCCAGTCCACGAGCAAGCGCAGGGTCAGCCGAGGTCTCGGAGTCGCGGCGGCGATCGCCGTCGTCGCCGCCGTCACCGCCCCGGTGGCCGCGCAGGCCGCCGGGGCGGCCGACGCCACCCCGGCCGCCGCCTCGAAGCTCCACGACGACTTCAACGGCGACGGCTACCAGGACCTGGCAGTCGCCGCCCCGTACGGCAAGGTCGACGGGAAGGCCCAGGCCGGATACGTGGCCGTCGTGTACGGCTCGGCCAAGGGCCTCGACCTCGGTCACAAGCAGGTCATCAGCCAGAACACCCCGGGCATACCGGGTGCGGCGGAGGCCGGCGACTACTACGGCGAGGGCATCGCCGCCGGTGACCTCGACGGCGACGGCTACGCCGACCTGGTCGTGGGGGCCCCGAGCGAGGACGTCGGCGAGGTCACCGCCGCCGGCACGCTCGCCGTGCTGTGGGGCGGCAAGCAGGGCCTGTCCGGCGGTACGGCCGTCGCCACCGGCACCGAGGAGGACCGGGTCGACTCCGAGACCCCGGCGCTCGGCGACTTCGACGGCGACGGCAACCTGGACCTCGCCACCGGCAACCGCCTGCTGTCCGGGCCGTTCGACCGCACCACCGGCGCGGCGAAGAGCCGGACCCTCGCCCTCGAGGCCGAGTACGTCACGGACGACGTGGCCGCCGGCGACGTCGACCACGACGGCATCACGGACCTGGTCGCGCTCATCCACGACCGCAGCGACGACGACACACACGACCCGGACGCCAAGCAGCGCCGCGCGGTCTACCTGCGCGGTACCTCCGAGGGCCTGAGCGCCCCCGCCCCGGTCAGGAACCCCGACGGCACGCGCACCCGCGGCGGCGAGAGCCTCGGCATCGGCGACGTGAACAAGGACGGGTACGGCGACCTCGTCATCGGCCGGCCCGTCGACGGCTCCGGTGAGGTCGAGGTCGATCCGCAGCTCAAGGGCGGTCAGATCGGCGTCGTGTACGGCTCTGCCGACGGCCCCGACACCTCCCGTACGACGGTCGTCACCCAGGACACCCCGTACGTGCCCGGCGCTTCGGAGTGGGGCGACGGGTTCGGCCGGGGCATCTCGGTCGCCGACATCAACAACGACGGCTACGCGGACGTCTCCACCGGCAGCCCGAGCGAGAGCATCGGCGAGGTGTACGCGGCCGGCCAGATCACCGTCCTGAAGGGCGGCAAGTCCGGGCTGACCGGTGACGGCTCGTACAGCATGAGCCAGAACACCAAGAACGTCCCGGGCGACGTGGAGCAGAACGACTTCTTCGGTGCCGACACCAAGCTCCTCGACGTCAACGGCGACGGCCGGGCCGAGTTGTTCGCCGGTGCGACGGGCGAGAACCGGGACGGGGGAGTCTGGGCGTTCCCGAACCCCGTCAACGCGCCCACCAACACGGGCTCGGTCAGCTTCGGCGCGGGCACCCTCGGCACGGTCGCGGACGGCTCCGCCCTCGGCTCGGGCTTCGCCCGATGACCGCCCGGTACCGGTCCCACCGCGGACGGCTCGTGCTCGCCACCGGCGTCGCCCTCCTGGCCGGCGCCCTGGTGGTCCCCGCCGCGCCGGTGAGCGCCGCACCTGCCGCCGCCGAGCGTCCGGGCGACGACTTCAACGGTGACGGCTACGCCGATCTCGCCGTGGCCGCGCCGACCGCGACCGTCGGCGGCAAGAAGGGCGCCGGCTATGTCGCCGTGGTCTACGGCACGGCGAACGGGCTGAACACCACGAAGCGGCAGGTGTTCAGCCAGAACACGGCCGGCGTGCCCGGCAGCGCCGAGACGGACGACGCCTTCGGCAGCACCCTGGCCACCGCCGACGTCGACCGCGACGGATACGCGGACCTGGTCGTCGGCGCGGGCCGCGAGGACACGGCCGACGGCGGTGTCGACTCCGGTCTCGCCGAGGTGCTGTGGGGCGGCCCGAAGGGGCTGTCCGGCGGTGCCGTACTGGCCACGGGGAAGGAGCACGACCGGCTCGGCGCCGAGGGGCGTCTGGCCCTCGGTGACGTCGACGGCGACGGTGCCGAGGACCTGGTGACCGTGGAGAACCAGTTCAACCTGCGGGTGCTGGGCGGCCCGTTCGCCCGGGACGGCTCCACGCCCCGCGACGAGCAGATCCTGCGGGACGAGTTCGACACCCGCGTCCTCGACCTGGCCACCGGCGATGTCAACGGCGACGGTGTCACGGACGTCGCCGCCACCCAGAACGACGGCGACGAGTGGGACGCCCGCCGGGTCGTGTACTGGCCGGGCTCCCGGCAGGGACTGAAGCCCTACCTCACCGTGGAGGGCGCCGACGGCTACCGGATCCAGGGCGGCGAGAACCTCGACGTCGGGGACATCGACCAGGACGGTGTCGACGACATCGTGGTCGGCCGGGCCGTCACCGGCTACGACAGCGACCTCGACACCCCCGCCGCCAAGGGCGGCAGGGTCACCTGGATCCCGGGCACCTCGAACGGGCCGGACGGCACCAAGGCCACGCACCTCAACCAGGACAGCGCCGGCGTGCCCGGCAGCGCCGAGGCGGGCGACGGCTTCGGGACCGATGTCCGGGTCGGCGACGTCGACGGCGACGGCTACCCGGACGTGGCGACCGGCCTGCCCGGCGAGAACCTGGGCAGTGTCGCCGACGCGGGCGCGGTCGTCGTCCTGCGCGGCACCGCGAAGGGGCTCACCGGCGCCGGCGCCCAGGTCGTCACGCAGAACACGCCCAATGTGCCGGGCGCCGCCGAGAAGGGCGACACCTTCGGCAAGGCCGTCCATCTCGCCGACGCGAACGGCGACGGTCTGGCCGACCTGGCCGCCGGCGCGCCGGGGGAGAACGGCAACGCCGGGTCCGTCTGGTACTTCAGGTCCGGTCCGACGACCGTCGTGAGCCCGAACGGCACCACGACCTTCGGGAACACCCTCCTCGGCACCACCGCCACAGGCGCCCGGCTCGGCACCGGATTCGCCGGCTGATCACCTGTCAGACTCGCCCCAGCAACGGCTTGTTCCGATGCTGGCGGCGAGTCTCTTTTTGTCTGCTTAGTTGTCATGTACGTGAACCCCGGCGTTCAGCGGGCGGGTCGCCCGCGAGCGTGAAGCTTCCCAGTGTCCAAGTGGCCAGCGAGGTAAGGGAGTCAGCCGATGACAGCAGGATCGCCCGACCGACGCCGCTTTCTGACCGCCGGCGCCGCGGTGCTCGGCGCCGCCGCCTCCGCCCAGCTGTGGCTGCCGGCCGCCGCCCGCGCGGCCGAGACACCGCTGCCCGACGGTGTGTTCAGCCTCGGCGTCTCCTCAGGTGACCCGCTGCCTGACGGCATCGTGCTGTGGACCAGGCTCGCCCCCGACCCGCTGAACGGCGGGGGCATGCCCGACCGGGTGGTGCCGGTGGAGTGGCAGCTCGCGGAGGACCCGCGGTTCAGAAAGCTCGTCCGCCGGGGCACCGCCCAGGCCCGGCCCGAGTACGGGCACAGCGTTCACGTGGACGTACGCGGGCTGCGCGGGGACCGTACGTACTGGTACCGCTTCCGCACCAGCGGGCAGCTCTCGCCCGTCGGCCGCACCCGCACCGCGCCCCACCCCTACAGCTCCGGTGGCTCCCTGCGCATGGCCCTCGCCTCCTGCCAGAACTGGCAGCACGGCTATTTCACGCCATACGCAGACATGCTGGATCAGGACCCCGACATCGTGGTGTTCGTCGGCGACTACATCTACGAGTCCACGCCCTCGGCGACGGGCGTACGACGGCACGAGGGCACCGGCGAGCCGTTCAGCCTCGCCCAGTACCGCAACCGGTACGCCCAGTACCGCACCGACCCGGACCTCGCGGCGATGCACGCGAACGCGCCCTTCGTGGTGACCTTCGACGACCACGAGGTGGACAACGACTTCGCGGGCGATATCCCGCAGGACCCCGACAAACAGCCGCACGACGCGTTCGTGGCCCGGCTGACCGCGGCCTACCAGGCGTTCTACGAGCACATGCCGGTCCGTGCCACCGCCGTCCCCGACGGCCCGCACATCCGGATGCACCGCCGTCTGGAGTTCGGCCGCCTGGCCCGGCTCAACGTCCTGGACACCCGGCAGTACCGCAGCGATCAGGCCACCAGCCAGGCCGGGGCCCAGGACCCGTCGCTGACCATGCTGGGCGCGCAGCAGAAGCGGTGGCTGCTGGACGGGCTCCAGAACTCGCCCGCCCGCTGGAACCTGATCGCCTCCCAGATCATGATGGCCGAGACGGATCTCAAGGTCGGCGAGGGCAAGCTCTGGTTCTACGACGCCTGGGACGGCTACCAGGCCGAACGCAACCGGTTCCTCCAGGAGTTCAAGCAGGTCCGCAACCCCGTGGTGCTCTCCGGCGACCGGCACCTGACGATGATCAGCGACCTCAAGGAGGACTACGCCGACCCGGACTCCGGGGTCGTCGGCGCCGAGTTCGTGGGCACCTCCATCTCCAGCAACGGCGACCAGGACCAGGAGGCGTTCCGCAAGGAGTGGGACCCGCGGCGCCCGGACAACCCGCACTGGAAGCTGCTCGACGCGTACCGCGGCTACCACCTCTTCGACGTCCGCCGTGACGGCATCGACGCGCAGGTGAGGGTGGTCGACACCGTGCGGCAGCCGACCTCGACACCGAGGACGCAGGCGAGGCTGCGGGTCGAGGCGGGCCGGCCGGGCGTCGAGGTGGTCTGACGGTCCTTTTGACCACGGAGCGAACGGGAGCCTGGGACTCATCGGAGTCCCAGGCTCTTCCCTTACCCCCACCGAGATCGAAATGCTGCGGAATCTTTACCGAGAATTACGCGGCAATGGGCGGCCGGCGAGCGGTATTCGGGACTTGCCCGCGACGGCGCCGCGACGCTTATGGAGAACGCGTGCCGTCCCCTGCCCGGGAAGGTGAAGACCGGACCGCGGCCACCGGTCCGTGACGACCGCCACGGCCATCGGATGCCACGCGACACCGGCAAGACGCGTACCGTGCAGCAGACACCGTCCATGGAACTCGTGAAGGCTTCACGGAGTCGCCCCACCAATCACCGGCACCTCAAGGTGAATGGCAGGTTGCGCGCACATATGTGGCGAAGGTCGCTCACCTTGCACTGCGGTAACCACAAGTGGGACCATTTCCAAGTTCCCTGTCGCCCCGAGGTAGGTCACCTGTGTCCCAGCACATAGCCAAGCCCCGTACCACCGCAGTGATCCTGGCTGGTGGTACCGGTCAGCGCGTTGGTCTGTCGATCCCCAAGCAGCTGCTGAAGATCGCCGGCAAGGCAGTCATCGAGCACACGCTGACCACCTTCGAGAACGCCGACTCGATCGACGACGTCATCGTGCTGATGGCGCAGGGCTATGTGCCCGACGTCGAGAAGATCGTGGCGAAGGCCGGATTCAAGAAGGTCTCGAAGGTCATCGAGGGCGGCTCCACGCGGAACGAGACCACCGAGCGCGCCATCGCCGCGCTGGGCGAGGGCCTGGCCGAGGGCGAGGACGCCAACGTCCTCTTCCACGACGCCGTGCGCCCCCTGCTGTCCCAGCGCGTCATCGACGACTGCGTCGTGGCGCTGGAGCGCTACCAGGCGGTCGACGTGGCCATCCCCTCCGCCGACACCATCATCGTCACGCGCACGCACGGCGAGGACGGCGAGTTCATCACCGAGATCCCGGACCGCTCCCGGCTGCGCCGCGGCCAGACCCCGCAGGCCTTCAAGCTGTCCACGATCAAGCGGGCCTACGAGGTCGCCTCGAACGACCCCAACTTCCAGGCCACCGACGACTGCTCCGTCGTGCTCAAGTACCTGCCGGACGTGCCGATCCACGTCGTCGCGGGTGACG
Organism: Streptomyces sp. NPDC050546; assembly: GCF_044457425.1. Lineage (NCBI taxonomy): Bacteria > Bacillati > Actinomycetota > Actinomycetes > Kitasatosporales > Streptomycetaceae > Streptomyces > Streptomyces sp. NPDC050546. Next base: position 209,117 of record NZ_JBITGX010000012.1, on the reverse strand, counting down.
AGTACAACATGAAGGTCACGCAGCCCGTCGACGTCTTCATCGCCGACAAGCTCTTCCAGCTCGCCTCGACCGCCGCGCCGGAGCAGGTCTCCGAGGAGGCCTACCGCGAGCTCCTCACCGGCAAGACCATGGTCGTCTTCGGCGGCTCCTACGGCATCGGCAAGGACATCGGCGAGCTCGCCGAGTCCTACGGCGCCAAGGTCTACGCGCTGGGCCGCTCCACCACCGGCACCCACGTGGAGAACCCGGAGGAGGTCGACGACGCCCTGTCGAAGGCGTACGCCGAGACCGGCCGTATCGACTACGTGGTCAACACCGCGGGCGTGCTGCGCATAGGCAAGCTCGCCGAGACCGACAACGCCACCATCGAGGAGGCGCTGAAGGTCAACTACCTGGCACCGGTGCAGATCGCCCGTTCGTCGTACAAGTACCTGTCCGAGACCAACGGTCAGCTGCTGCTGTACACCTCCAGCAGCTACACCCGCGGTCGCGCCGAGTACAGCCTGTACTCCTCGACCAAGGCCGCCATGGTGAACCTCACCCAGGCCCTGTCCGACGAGTGGGCCGGCGACGGCGTCCGCGTCAACTGCATCAACCCCGAGCGCACCGCCACCCCCATGCGCACCAAGGCGTTCGGCCAGGAGCCCTCGGGTTCCCTGCTGTCCTCCGAGGCCGTGGCCCGCACCTCGCTCGACGTGCTGCTGTCCGAGCTGACCGGCCACGTCATCGACGTCCGCCAGCAGGACCCGACGGCCGGCGCGGCCCGGGCGTCCGGCTTCGAGGGTGCGCTCGCCTCGGTACTGGACCGGCAGGACGGCGTGTAATAATTGGCGCCAAATAGACTCCGGTAATTCAGGCCTCTGCGCTCTCCTGTTAACGAAGTTCGTCGACAGGAGTGTTCGCAGGGGCCTGAATCCATACCGTCCCGCGAATATTCACAGACCAGCCGCATTTTCGAACCAGACCGGCACACCCCTCCCAAGAGCAGGTTTCTCCGTGATATCCACCGCTATTCGCGTCGCCCGGGTGGGCAGTGCGGCCCAGCTGGCCGCGGCGGTCCTCATGATGGCGGGCTACCCCGCCCTCATGCTGGCCGCGCTCGTCCCGAGCGTCCCCGCCTTCGCGGCAGCGGCCGCCGTGACGTACCTGGCGGACCACTATCTGCACCGCAAGGGCAGCTATCTGATCAACCGCCTCAGCAAGGTGCGGGCCGGCCTGTCGATCCGCTTCCTGATCCGGCAGCTGCTCCTCGTCCTGCTGCTGGCCCGGCTGTCCCTGGCGGACAACCTGATCTACTACGGCGCGATCGCCTGCTTCATCGCCTTCTACGGTCTTCAGGCCCCGCACGGCGCGCTGGTCCAGCTGATCCGCAACCGCCGCCGCATGCCGGTCGCCACCCGCAACGTGGACCTGAAGTCCCGCATCCGCATCCCGGACGCCCCGCCGCGGGGGCTGCTGCACCGCTCCGCCGAGAAGATGCTCCACCTCGACCTCTTCGCGGTCGCCGGCATCCTGCTCGCCTCACAGGTGAAGTCCGCCCTCGTCGGCTTCGTCGGCATCGGCATCACGGTGGCCCTCGGCACGCTGTACGTGCTGGCGCTCGTGCCGTACGTGCGCGGCCGGAAGATCCCGCCGAACGCGGAGCGGGTCCTGGCCGCCGTCGACGACTGGCTGGGCGAGTACAAGCCGGAGACGGTCCTGTACTTCTCCGGTTCGAAGGACTCCGCCTACCAGGTCAACATGTGGCTGGACACCATGGAGAACCTGGACTCCAAGCCGCTGATCATCCTGCGTGAGCGGGCCATCCTGAACAATCTGGCGCCCACCACGGTCCCCGTCGTCTGCGTGCCCGGAGGGGTGCACCTGATGAACCTGGACCTGTCCACGGTGCGTGTCGCGCTCTACGCGGCCAACGTCGGCAAGAACATCCACATGCTGCGCGTGCCCACGATCAAGCACGTCTTCATCGGCCACGGCGACAGCGACAAGCTCGCCAGCGTCAACCCGTACAGCAAGGTCTACGACGAGGTGTGGACGGCCGGCCGCGCGGGCCGCGACCGCTACGCCATCGCCGACGTCGGTGTCCGCGACGACGACATCGTCGAGGTCGGCCGCCCGCAGCTCGCCCCGATCCAGACCTGGCAGGGCGTGCCCGACAGCCGGATCCCGACGGTGCTCTACGCCCCCACCTGGGAGGGCTGGGACGGCAACCCGGGCAACACCTCGGTCGTACTGGCCGGCGAGAACATCGTGCAGCAGCTCGTGCAGGCCGACCCGCCGGTCCGCGTCCTGTACAAGCCGCACCCGTTCACCGGCAACGTCAGCAAGGAGGCCGGCGCCGCGCACCGGCGGATCGTCGCCCTGGTCCAGAAGGCCGCCGCCGAGCGCGCCATCGACACGCGCTTCGTCGCCGACACGGCCGTTCAGGCCGACGCCAAGGCCGAGCTGGCCCGTATCGAGGCCCGGCTCGCGCAGCTCTCCGGCTCCGGCGGCGAGCGGCGCGACGAGGCCGAGGCCACCCGTGACGGGCTGGTCGACGTCGCCCGGCACGAGGAGGTCGCCCGGCTGCGCGCCGAGTGGAACGACGCCTACTGGCGTTCCTTCCCCGCCTGGGAGCACCGCGTCATCACCGGCGCCGACCCGCGGCTGTACGACTGCTTCAACGTGTCCGACGCGATGGTCTCCGACATCTCCAGCGTGGTCTCCGACTTCATCGCGAGCGGCAAGCCGTACGCGGTCACGGACTCCGCCGAGGTGGGCGTCGAGGAGTTCAAGCGGAACAACACGGCGGTGCGCGCCGCGGTGATCCTGTCCAACAGCGCGGCCGAGCTGGGCGAGCTGCTCGGCGCCGTCCGTGACCGGGCCGCCGATCCGCTGGCCGAGGACCGCAAGGAGCTCAAGCAGTACCTGCTGGGCCCGGACGAGCCGACCTCCCTCGTCCAGTTCAACACCGCCGTCGCTGACCTCGCGCTCAAGGCCGAGACGCGCAACGTCGGCCAGGAGTCACGGGTGGCGGCCGCCCTGGCGGACGCCGAGGTGGACGCCGAGGCCGATGCCGAGCTGGCGAACGCCGTGCCCGGGCAGCGGGCGTCCGCGGCCGGTGACACGGACGGTGTCGGCGCCGGCTGACCCGAGCCGCCTGCATCAGGGCTCGGCCCCGAGGAGTCTCCTCCTCGGGGCCGAGCCCTTTCGTGTGCCCGCTGTCTGTCAATTCATTGTGTGACGTGTCCCACTAACACGTGCGTGCGAGGCAACCGCTTGCCTCGATCACCCGTCTACCAAGTAGCGAATGAGGCGATACGGGGGGAATATCCCATTGACTAGGGGGAAACGTGACCGTTGCGCAGCCTGATGTGAGTGTGATCATCGGGGCGTACGAAGCGATGCCGTATCTGATCGAGTGCCTCTCGTCCGTCGAGGCACAGACCATCGATCCAGAGCGCGTCGAGGTCATCGCGGTGGACGACGGATCGACGGACGGTACGGGGGAGTACCTGGAGAAGTTCGCCGAGCGCGCTCCCATGCGCGTCCTGGTGGTCCGGCAGGAGAACTCCGGCGGCCCCAGCGGCCCGCGCAACGTCGGCCTGTCCAAGGCGACCGGGCGTTATGTCTTCTTCCTCGACGCCGACGATCGGCTGGGCCCCGAGGCCCTGGAGCGGATGGTCGGCATGGCCGACCGCGCGGGCACGGACGTCGTCCTCGGCAAGGTCGAGGGCGTCAACCGCTCCGCGCCGAAGTCCATGTGGGGCAAGACGGTGGAGCGGACCGACGTCTTCTCCTCCAACATCAAGTTCACGCTCAGCGCGCAGAAGCTGTTCCGCCGCGAGCTGCTGGACCGGCACGGCATGCGGTTCGACGAGTCGCTGTTCACCGGCGAGGACGCGCTGTTCACCATGGAGGCGTACCTCCGGGCGGACGGCGTCTCGGTGGTCGCCGACCACACCTGCTACTACCTGGTCGGCCGCGACGACGGCAAGCACGTGACCAAGAGCGGCAGTTACGCGCTGCGTTTCGACTCCGCGCGTGCCCTGATGAACCTCATCGCCGAGCACGTCCCCGCGGGCGCGCAGCGCGACCAGCTGATGCTCCGGCCCTTACTCGTCACGCTGCTCCCGCAGTTCGGGCCCAAGTACCTCACGGACAGCGAGGAGATCCGCCGGCACAAGTTCGAGCTGGCCAAGCCCCTGCTGGACGCCCACTGGACCGAGGGCGCGGCCCAGCGCCTCAAGGTCCACGAGCGGCTGCGGCTGCACCTGGTCGCCGAGCAGCAGCCCGAGCTGCTCATCGAGGTCGTGAAGTTCGTCAAGGCCAAGAAGCAGGCGGCGGCGCTCCTGGAGCGCAAGGGCCGCCGCGTCTACCTGGCCTACCCGCACTTCCGCGACCGCGCCGCCGGCATCCCCGACTCGGTGTATCTCGCCGAGCCGCGCGAGGCCCGCGCCTTCCCCGGCTACCGCGAGGGCGGCGCCCACACGTTCGTACGCCGGGCGGTACGCAAGGCGCGGCGGGTGCTGACGTCGCGCGAGGTGCGGCCGGCGGCGTGAGCACGGCTGCGGGGGCCGGCTTTCGCACGGCCCCCGCGTTCACCTCTCGTTGGCTGCTGTCGCCGCTCAGCGGGGCGCGGTCGGGACCGCTGTCCCGGTGCGCTGGCTGGGCAGCGCCGTCAGCCGTTCCGCCACCCGGGCCCGGTGTTCCCCGGCCGACCGGCACAGCTCCCGTACGGCCGCGTTGAAGCGCTCCTGTGACGACGGCTCGGCCGGGCCCAGCAGACGCAGCTTCAACGCGGCGCGCGCGTCGGCCAGTTCGTCCTTCTCCGGGTGCCGGACCGATTCCAGCAGGGCCGGCACGCCGCCGGCGTCCGGCGTCAGCACCGTCGCCGCCACCACCGTCGGGAACGCAGCGCGGAAAGCGTCCTCGCTCAGTCCGCTGGTGTTCGCCACCGCGTACGGCTTCTCGCTCGCCAGGAAGTCGCTGATCACGCTGGACACATCACTGACCAGCAGGTCGGCCGCATCGAAGCAGGAGTACAGGGCGGGCCGGACATCCGTGATGATCTGGTGCTCGCCCTCCGGCAGCGAGGCCCAGTACGCCTCCTCCCAGGCCGCCGTCGCCCGGGCCACCGCCTCGGCCCGGCCCGGCTCCGGCGCCGACTGCGCCCGCATGCGCTCCGCCGTGTCGGCCCCGGCGCGGAAGTCGGTCGTGGTGAGGCGGTCCAACTCCCTGGTGAGACGGTCGAGCTCGACGTCGCTCGGGGGGCGTGTCCCTGTCCGCTCCCGGTTCGCCGCCCGGATCAGCTCCCGGATCCGCAGATCGGCAGCGCCCGCGCGCGGGTCCACCGACCCCGTCAGCGGATGCGGCTTGTACAGCAGCCGCACGCCCGGGTCGGCGAGCAGCGCCCGCACCAGGTTCTCCCCGGCCGCGATCACCGAGGTGTTGCCGGGGTTGCCGTCCCAGCCCTCCCAGGTCGGCGCGTACAGGACCGTCGTAGACGCACCGGCCGGCGGGCCCGCGTACGGCCGTACGGCGTCCAGCTGCGGGCGGCCGGTCTCCACCACGTCCTTGTCCTCGACACCCACCTCGGCCAGCGCGTACCGCTCGCGTGCGGCGGGCCCGGCCACCCACACCTCGTCGTAGGCCTTCGCGTACGGGTTGCACGAGGACAGCTTGTCGCTCTCGCCGTGGTTGACGAAGGTGTGCTTGATCGTGGGGATGCGCAGCACCTGGGAGGTCTTGCCGGAGTTCGACGGGTGGATCAGTACCTGCAGCGTGGAGTGCTCGAGACGCATCAGCGTCGACACCTTCGGCAGGCAGACGACCGGGATGTCCGTCGCCGCGAGCTTCTGCACCATGAACCGCTCGCGCAGCACGATGACCGGCCTGCCCTCCACCCGCGCGAGGGGCTCCAGCCACATGTTCGCCTGGTAGGCCGAGGCGGCGCCGCCGGAGAAGTACAGGCCGACGGTCGGCCGGTACGCGGCCAGCCACGCGTCGAACCACTCGAGCACCTCCTGCTCACCGGCCGGGCGGCGGCCCGGCAGCAGCCGGAGCAGCAGCGCGCCGAGGCCGGTCAGCGCGAGGAGGAGGGAGAGCCCGATGCCCGCCGCCGCGTACACCGGCTCGTCACCGGGCGCGGCGGCCAGCAGCCCGGCCGTCGCGGGCAGGCCGAACACCAGCAGCCGGTGACCGGGGCGGCGCAGCAGCAGGGCCGGGGCCGGGGACAGCCGCAGTGCCGAGGCGTCGATGTTCCGGGTCACCACCGGCAGGGTGCGGGTACGTCGCACCAGTACGGAGAACGCCTGGATCGCGCAGTGCAGCACGTAGAAGGCGAGCAGCCCGGCCACCAGCGGGGCGTACACCGTCTCCCGGTCCTGCTCGCCGAGCCGCAGCAGACCCACGACCAGCAGCAGGTCGCGCAGGACGTGCCGCACGGTGATGTCCGCGTGCGACTTGGCGAACAGCGACAGCACCCCGCGCTGCCACCGGTACAGGGCGCCCTCCGTCATCAGGGAGACGGCGGTCGCGGCGAGCAGCAGCGGTACGTGGGGCAGCAGCGCCGCGACCGCCTGAGCGGCGAACGCGGCGGCCAGGACGACGGTGACCAGCCCCTTCAGCAGGGCCGGTGGACGGGGAAGAGGTAGGGGCACTGCGGTCACTCCAGGAGCGTCGGGTGTCGGCGCAGGTCGGCCGTCCGGGTTAACGCGCGGCGACCTCCTGACGACACGCGCGTGTCGCCGGAGCGTAGGGGGCCTGTCGGTCCGCTGTGTCGTCGGACCGTAGCGGAAGATCGCGTTCCTGTCGTGGGGTGGGACGGAAACAGCGCGGCTGCCGTCCCGTGACGTGGGCGGCACCGTCCGTAGCGTGGACCGGCGCCGCGGCGTGCCTCGCCGTCCCGTAGATTTCCTGGTGAGGGACCGAATCGACGCGAGGGGCGGACGGGGACGTGGCAGGGGCAAGGCAGGCCGTGGGCGAGGCCCGCAGAATCGTCGTCAAGGTCGGTTCCTCCTCGCTGACCACCGCCTCGGGCGGCCTGGACGCGGACCGCGTGGACGCGCTGGTCGACGTGCTCGCCAAGGTCCGCAGCGGCGGGGAGCGGGAGATCGTCCTCGTCTCGTCCGGCGCCATCGCCGCCGGCCTGGCCCCGCTGGGGCTGCGCCGCCGCCCCAGGGACCTGGCCCGGCAGCAGGCCGCCGCCAGCGTCGGCCAGGGCCTGCTCGTCGCCCGCTACACCGCCTCCTTCGCCCGCTACGGCGTCCGCGTCGGCCAGGTGCTGCTGACCTCCGACGACATGAGCCGCCGCGCCCACCACCGCAACGCCTCACGCACCCTCGACAAGCTGCTCGCGATGGGTGCCTTCCCGATCGTCAACGAGAACGACACCGTCGCCACGGACGAGATCCGCTTCGGCGACAACGACCGCCTCGCCGCCCTGGTCGCCCACCTCGTCCACGCCGACCTGCTGGTCCTGCTGTCCGACGTGGACGGCGTCTACGACGGCGACCCCGCCAAGCCCGGCACCTCCCGCATCGCCGAGGTGCGCGACCCGTCCGACCTCGCGCATGTCGAGATCGGCAGCGCGGGCAAGGCCGGCGTCGGCACCGGCGGCATGGTCACCAAGGTCGAGGCCGCCCGGATCGCGGCCGCCGCCGGAGTCCCCGTCGTGCTCACCAGCGCCATCCACGCGGCCGACGCCCTGACCGGCCAGGACACCGGCACTTTGTTCCACCCCACCGGCAAGCGCTCCGCCGACCGGCTGCTGTGGCTTCAGCACGCCTCCACCCCGCAGGGCGCCCTGACCCTGGACGACGGTGCCGTCCAGGCCGTCGTGGACCGCCGCAAGTCCCTGCTGCCGGCCGGGATCGCCGCCGTCGAGGGCGAGTTCAGCGCCGGCGACCCGGTCGAGCTGCGGGACGGCACGGGACGGGCGGTGGCCCGCGGGCTCGTCAGTTTCGACGCCAAGGAGATCCCCCGGCTGATCGGCCGCTCGACCCGCGAGCTGGCCCGCGAACTCGGGCCCGCGTACGAACGCGAGGTCGTACACAGGGACGACCTGGTGGTCCTCCACCCGTAATAGGCCGAAACATCCGCCCCCGGTGGTGGACGTTCCGCAAAATCGCCACGCGATCCCTTGCGGCCTGCTGAACTTTGTCCCAGGGCAATATTCCGCAGGAGCACCACTGTGCAAAGGAGGCCGTCGTGAGACGAGTGCGCCCTGGGGCCACGGCGTCCCGTGGTGGTGCCGGCTCCCGCGCGGCCGGTGACGAGCGCGCCCTCACCAGTGTGGCGGCCGGGGACCGGTTCCAGGGAGAGGAACCCGGGGACATCCCGCGCCTGTGGCACGTCACCCTCAGCGTCTCCGGCCGGGAGGCCCCGCTCACCGAGGTCCGGCGCGCCCTCGAACAGCTCGCCCACGACCACCCCTTCCTCCTGACCAGCCGCTACGCGGTCGACCACGCGGAGATCCGCTACTGGGAGGAGGCCCGTGACCTGCACGACGCGGCCGCCGTCGCCCTGCGCCTGTGGGGCGAGCACCGGCAGACCGCCGGGCTGCCGCCCTGGGAGATCGTCGGCCTGGAGGTCATCGACCGCGCGACCTACCACCAGCGCATCGCCGAGGGGTACGGACCGCCCCCGGCGTCCCCGGTCGGAGTTCATCCGTTCTGACCCCTCCAAGGGGTGTCTCGGGAGGGCCCCGGGGGTGTCTCGGGGGTGTCTCGGGGTGTGAAACGAACGATGAACGGACCGGCCCGGCGCACTACGCTTCTTTCATGACCACGCTTTCGCCGTACGACTCGATGTCCCCGGTCACCGAGGCCGCCTACCGCGCCAAGGCCGCCGCCGCGAGCCTCGCGCCGCTGCCGCGGGCCGACAAGGACGACGCGCTGCTCGCCATCGCGGACGCGCTGGAGGTCCGTACGAGCGAGATCGTCGAGGCCAACGCCAAGGACGTCGCCAAGGCCCGCGAGGCCGGCATCAGCGAGGGCATGATCGACCGGCTCACCCTCACCCCCGAGCGGGTCCGCGCCATCGCCTCCGACGTGCGCGACGTCGCCGCGCTGCCCGACCCGGTCGGCGAGGTCGTCCGCGGCTCCACGCTGCCCAACGGCATCGACCTGCGCCAGGTCCGCGTGCCGCTCGGCGTCGTCGGGATCATCTACGAGGGCCGGCCGAACGTCACCGTCGACGCCGCCGCCCTCTGCCTGAAGTCGGGCAACGCGGTCCTGCTGCGCGGCTCCTCCTCGGCCTACCAGTCGAACTCCGCCCTCGTGCGCGTCCTGCGCGACGCCGTGGGCGGGGCCGGGCTGCCCGCCGACGCCATCCAGCTCGTCCCCGGCGAGAGCCGCGACAGCGTGCGCGAGCTGATGCGCGCCCGTGGCCTGGTGGACGTGCTCATCCCGCGCGGCGGCGCCTCGCTGATCAACACGGTCGTGCAGGAGTCGACCGTCCCGGTCATCGAGACCGGCACCGGCAACTGCCACGTCTACGTCGACGCCGCCGCCGACCTCGACATGGCCGTCGACATCCTGATCAACTCCAAGGCCCAGCGGGTCGGTGTCTGCAACGCCGCCGAGACCCTCCTGGTCCACCAGGACATCGCCGCCGAGTTCCTGCCCCGCGCCCTGGAGGCCCTGGCCGGCGCCGGGGTGACCGTGCACGCCGACGAGCGTGTGCAGGCCTTCGCCAAGGACTCCGAGGCGACCGTAGTCGAGGCGACGGCCGAGGACTGGGAGACGGAGTACCTGTCGTACGACATCGCCGCGGCCGTCGTGGACTCCCTGGACAAGGCCGTCGAGCACATCCGGCTGTGGACCTCCGGCCACACCGAGGCCATCGTCACGACCTCGCAGCAGGCCGCCCGCCGCTTCACCCAGCTGGTCGACTCGACCACCGTCGCCGTGAACACCTCCACCCGCTTCACCGACGGCGGCCAGTTCGGCTTCGGCGCGGAGATCGGCATCTCCACGCAGAAGCTGCACGCCCGCGGCCCGATGGGCCTGCCGGAGCTGACCAGCACCAAGTACATCGTGACCGGGGACGGGCACGTGCGCCGCTGAGCGCCAGCGGAGCCGCTCCTTATGCAGCGCGCCAGCGCGCTGCCGCGTGGGTATGTGAAGTGGCGCATATGCGTGCGGCAGGGGCGGACCGGCCGGGCGTGCGCCGTGTGGAGCCTCGTGAACGCCGTCTCAACCGGCGGATGAATTTCCATACCGTCTGCCCAAATTGACCCCCCAGGTCTACTCTGGATCCGTGCCGGAGGACGTGGGGGGCACGCCGTTTCCGGACGGCTGGGAGCCCGACGACGACCACGACCGCGGGGTGTCGGACGAAGAGTTCGCCTCCGTGGTCTTCGACGAGGCCTTCGTACGCGCGGCCGTGGTGCACGAGCCGACCGCCGTGGAGCGCCTCCTTGCCGCCGCACAGGCGAGAGCCGAGGCCTCCGAAGCGGAGGCGCGCCGCACCCACACCAGAGGCGAGCGCTACGACGACGGGTACGGCACCGAGGGACATGGCGATTTCGGCCATGATCCCGACCTCGACGAGCTGGACGACCCCGACATCCTCGAGGACCACTACGGCGGCACGGGCCCGTACGGCAAGCAGGTCCGCTGGCACCGCCCCGTCGCCTGGCTGCTCGCCCTCGTGATGGGCATCGGCATGGTCGCGCTGGCCTTCACGGCGGTCTACCGGGGCGCGTCCTCGAACCGCCAGGAACCCCTGCCGGCGCCCACCTCGACCGGGCTGGAACAGAGCGGTGGCGCGACCCCCTCCGCGTCCGCCGACTACACCGGACCCGCCGTCTCGGTGATCCCCCGCACCCCCTGACCGGAACCCGCCTGTCCTGGTGAGAACCTGTCAGAACTTGTCATGGAGCGGGGCGTTTACCTGACCTGCCGGAGACCTACCCTGAAGATATGGGCGGGCCTGGCGACCCACCTGAGGGGGCCCCCGAGGGCGCTCCCGGAGGTGGAGAGGACGAGTATCGATCCGTCGTCTTCGACGAATCGTTCATCCGTGCTGCCCGCCTCCAGGAATTCTCCGCCCAGGAGCGCATCGCCGACCACGCGCCCGCCGTGCGCCGCCGCCCGCCCATGCGCCGGGGCCTGTCCCGGCAGGCACTGGTCCTGGTCCTGCTGATCGCCATCGCCTTCGGCACCGCGATCTACATGGGTGTGCGCCACCCCTACCAGACCCCCGCCGCCCAGGAGCCCGCCGAGCCCCTGCGGATGACCGTCATCCCGCTCGCCCCCGAGGGCAAGGTGCCCGGCACGGCCGACTCGGACTATCTGTACGAGCACAGCCCCGCCGCACAGTTCAAGAGCGGCGCGGAGGGCGTGCCGCTGCCCGCCTCGCGGCGCACCGCGCACTTCTCGGACAGCCAGGTCGTCTCCGCCCTGTCCACCGCCAAGGACTACATCGTCCGCTCCGCCCTCGACCCGGACGTGCTCACGGGCGGTGAGGTCCGCGCGGTCCGTGTTCTGCTCGACCCCGATCAGCTGGGCCAGTTCGACCAGAGCTTCTCCCGCCCCACCGCGGACGGACGCCACGCGCCCACCGGCTGGCTCGTCCGCTTCGACCCCACCCGCGCGGAGCTGGCCGACCGCAAGGTGCGGGTCCAGGGCACGCTGCAGGCCGCCGAGGCCGACTCCTCCACGCTCGAGGTCACCGCCGACCACACGTTCGTCTACGCGCTGCGGCCGGCCGGGGCCGACGACAAGGCCGAGGTGTCCCTGTTCACCGTCCGGCGCGAGCTGCACTTCCGCTTCGACCGCGACGACCTGCGCCTGCACCAGGGCCAGCTCGTCGTCTCCTACGTCCAGGCCGGACCGCTCTCCTGCGCCGAGGACTCCACGAACCACCTCCGCCCCCTCCTGTCCGGCCAGACGGCCAAGGAGGGCGGCCCCGCCGGCACGGACCCCTATGCCACGGGCAGTGCGACGGCCCTGTGCGGGTCCTTGGCGACGAGCGCGCAGCCGAAGGTGTGAGACGGGGCTGCTCGGGCGCCTCAGCTGTTGTCGCGCGGCGGCTGGTCGTCCCCGGGAGAGTCCGTCCCCGGGGAGCCGGGCGTACCCGGTGCCTCCGGGCCCTGCGGTGGCTTCGGGGCCGAGTTCGTGAACCCGCCGAAGCCGCGGCGCACCCGGTCGCCCAGATCACCGGCGCCGCCCGCGAGGTCCGTGACCAGCTTCATCAGCGGGTCCTTGGAGCTCTTCACATGGCTCGTGTAGTGGTTCGCCGAGTCTCGCCAGGAGTCCCTGACCGAGGTGTCCTTGTCCTCGTCGCGCCGCGGGTAGTGGCCGTCCATGATCCGCTGGTAGTCCCGCGACTCGGCCCACTTCTTCAGCTCGGCCGCCCGCACGGTGGTGAACGGGTGGGAGCGGGGCAGCACGTTCAGGATCTTCAGCACGGAATCCCGCAGGTCGCCCCCGGCCTCGTACTCCTCGGCCTGCGCGAGGAACGCGTCCACGTTCATCTCGTGCAGGTGGTTACCGCCCGCGATCTTCATCAGACCCCGCATGGAGGCCGTCAGATCCTGCCCGACCAGCAGCCCCGCCCGGTCCGCCGACAGCTCCGACTTGCGGAACCACTCCCGCAGCCCGGTCACGATCGCCATGATCGCGAGGTTGCCCAGCGGGATCCAGGCGACCCGGACGGCGAGGCTGGTCAGGAACAGCAGGATCGTCCGGTAGACCGAGTGGCCGGACAGCGCGTGCCCCACCTCGTGCCCGACGACCGCCCGCATCTCCTCCTCGTCGAGCAGCTCGACGAGCCCGGTCGTGACGACGATGATCGGCTCGTCCAGGCCGATGCACATCGCGTTCGGCACCGGGTCCTGGTTCACGTACATCGGCGGGACCTTCTCCAGGTCCAGGATGTAGCAGGCGTCCCGCAGCATCACGTTCAGATGGGCGAACTGCTGGTCCGAGACGCGCACCGAGTCGGACAGGAACAGCAGCCTCAGACTGCGCTCGGGCAGCAGACCGCTGAGCGCCTTGAACACCGTGTCGAAACCGCTCAGCTTGCGCAGCGCCACCAGGGCGGAGCGGTCGGCCGGATGCTCGTACGTACGCGAGGAGATTCCGGGGAAGCGCCTGCGCTGCCTGCTGGGCACGTGCTCGTGCCCGCTGTGCTCGTGGCCGTCGGACATGTCTTCCCCCATGCGTCTGTGTGACCTTTGCGGCCCCTTGTGCGGCCTTTTGCTTCCCCGAGGCAGAGCCCAGCCTAGGCGGAGTTACGGTGGTCGGGCAGTACAGCGAAGGGAACCACCGTCATGGAGCACCACCCCGCGTCCGCCTGGCTCACCGAGGCCGCGAGCGCCGCCGAACGGCAGGGACCGGGGATGCTCCGGGTCGTCCTCATCGTGATGATCCTGGGCTGTGTGCTGACCGCGTGGTTCCTGCTGCGTGGCTACAGACGGAAGGACGACTGAGGCACCGGGAAGGTTCCCCGCCGGGCCCCGGGACCGGGTCCGGCGGCGGCAGGCGCCGCCTCCGCGTCGCGAACATGCGGAGTCGGGGTGATCGCGCCGGGGGCGCCCGCTTACGATGAGCCGACGTCTTTATGCCGCCCACACGCGATAGGTCCTGCCGAAGATGAGCTTCCACAGCACCGCTGCCCAGTTGGTCACCCTCGCCGCCGAGGGCGAGGAGCACGGCGGAAACCACGAGAGCCTCAACCCCTACCTCACCGGTGGCGGCGCCCTCTTCATCCTGCTGCTCCTGCTGTGGATCACCACCCGCTTCAACCGCGACCGCTGAGCCCGGCCGGGTGCCCCGCACAGGGCATCCAGGGATCATGGGGGCGGCCGGAGCCCCCAGACAGGGCCGGTAGGGTCTGCACGCATGGGAGAGCAGGACATGCCTACCGGTCCGGCGAACGAGACGCCGCACGACCCGGCACAGGACACGGCGAGCGGTACCGAGCGACACTCGGAGCCCCGCCGTGCCGCCACGGAGCCCCGCCAGGCCGCCTCGGAGCCACGCGGCACCGACGGCCCGGGAGACGGCCCGTCGCGGCCGGGCAAGCGCCGCCTCGGCGTCATGGGCGGCACCTTCGACCCGATCCACCACGGGCACCTGGTCGCGGCCAGCGAGGTCGCCGCGGCGTTCCACCTCGACGAGGTGGTCTTCGTCCCGACCGGACAGCCCTGGCAGAAGAGCCACCGCAGCGTCTCCCCGGCCGAGGACCGCTATCTGATGACGGTCATCGCGACCGCCGAGAACCCGCAGTTCTCCGTGAGCCGCATCGACATCGACCGCGGTGGTGCCACCTACACCGTGGACACCCTGCGTGACCTGCGCGCGCTCAACCCGGAGACGGACCTCTTCTTCATCACCGGCGCCGACGCGCTCGCCCAGATCCTCACCTGGCGGGACAGCGAGGAGCTGATCTCCCTCGCGCACTTCATCGGGGTCACCCGGCCGGGCCACCATCTGAACGACCCCGGACTCCCGGAGGGCGGCGTCTCCCTCGTCGAGGTTCCCGCCCTCGCCATCTCCTCCACCGACTGCCGTGCGAGAGTCGCCAAGGGCGACCCGATCTGGTATCTGGTGCCGGACGGAGTCGTGCGCTATATCGACAAGCGCGAGCTGTACCGCGGCGAGTGAGCCGAGAGGGGCCACCGGTGAACGACCGATACGACCCGGGGTACACGGGCGACCAGTACGAACTCGTCGGCTACGACGAGTACGGCCAACCTGTCTACCGCCAGGTCCCGGCGCAACAGACCCAGACCTACGACCCGTACGCCCAGCCGGGACATCAGGGGCAGCAGGGCCAGCAGGGTCAGCAGGGCCAGCAGCAGGGCTACGGCTACGACCCGTACGCGACGGCCGGGCAGCAGCCTCCGTCGTACGACTACGGGCCCGGCCGGCAGCAGCCAGGCCCCTCCTACGGCTCCTACGACCCCTACGCCACCGGCACCCACCAGGGCGGCCCCGCGTCCCACGACCCCTACGGCCAGCACGCGGCCGGCGCCGGCACGGACCGGCAGCCCCGCGTCGCCGAACAGACCGCGCACATCCCGCAGCAGGCGGGCCCGGCCGACGAGGAGGCCCCCGGCCGGACGGAACCGGAGTACCACACCGAGCAGTTCGCCTTCGTCGAGGAGCCCGACGCCAACTCCGAAGACGTCATCGACTGGCTGAAGTTCACCGAGAACCGCACCGAGCGCCGCGAGGAGGCCAAGCGCCGCGCCCGCAGCCGGATCGTCGCCCTGGTCGTCGTCCTCGCGCTCGCCGCGGCCGGAGGCGTCGGCTACCTCGGGTACGCCGGGAAGCTGCCCGGCCTGTCGTCCGACGACTCCACGACGGGCACCGCGACGGCGGCGGGCGCCCAGAAGCGCGACGTGATCGTCGTCCACCTGCACGACACCAAGGGCGGCGGCACCTCCACGGCCCTCCTCGTCGACAACACCACCACCAAGCGGGGCACCTCCGTCCTCGTGCCCAACTCCCTGGCCCTGACCAGCGACGACGGCACCACGACGACACTCGCCAAGTCGGTCGAGGACGACGGCTCCGACGGCACCCGCGACGCGCTCGACTCGGCCCTCGGCACCGACATCCAGGGCACCTGGCGCCTGGACACCCCCTATCTGCAGAACCTCGTCGACCTCGTCGGCAACGTCGACGTCGACACCGACGCCGACGTCCCTGACCCCGCCGCCAAGAAGAAGGGCACGGCCCCCCTGGTCAGCAAGGGCCAGGACCAGACCCTCAGCGGCAAGATGGCCGTCGCCTACGCCACCTACCGCGCCCCCGGCGAGGCCCAGAACGCCCAGCTGGAGCGCTTCGGGCAGGTCATGCAGGGCGTCCTGCGCAAGGTGTCCTCCGATCCGGGGGCCGCGACGACCACGATCCAGACCCTGGCGCAGATCCTGGACCCCTCCCTGACCGACAAGGACCTCGGCTCCTTCCTCGCCGGGCTCTCCGACCTCGCCAAGGGCGGCGACTTCAGGACGGATCTGCTGCCGGTCCAGACCGACGGCACGCTCAGCGCCCAGGCGAGCGCGAGCGTCGTCAGGAACGTCCTCGGCGGCACCGCCAAGAGCCCCGACAAGGACGCAGCCGTCAGCGTCTCCGTCCGGAACGCCACCGGTGTGAAGGACAACACGGAGAAGGCCCGCGTCGTGCTCCTCAACGGCGGCTTCACCTTCCTGGAGGGCGGCACGGCCGGCGCCCAGGCCACGTCCGAGGTCGTCTACGCCGACGCCGGCGACAAGGCGAACGCCACCGAGGTCGCCAAGACCCTGGGCCTGCCCGCGGGCTCGGTCGGCAAGGGAAAGATCTCCGCGAACGCCGACGTCGCCGTGGTCCTCGGCCAGGACTACAAGCCGTAGCCCGGCCGGGAGGCGGGTGCCCGCCCCTCACGTGATCCCCGTAATCACGTGGGGGGCCCACGGCGGTCCGTGAGACCCTTGGTGGCAAGTGTCCGCCGATCGAAAGCCTTGTAGTGACCGCGACCGACCGCTCTCACGAGCTCATCATCACCGCCGCCCAGGCGGCCGCCGACAAGCTGGCGCACGACATCGTCGCCTATGACGTCAGTGACGTGCTGTCCATCACGGACGCCTTCCTGCTGGCCTCGGCTCCCAACGACCGCCAGGTCAAGTCGATCGTCGACGAGATCGAGGAGCGGCTCCAGAAGGAACTCGGCGTCAAGCCGGTGCGCCGCGAGGGCGACCGCGAGGCCCGCTGGGTCCTGCTCGACTACGTCGACATCGTCGTCCACGTCCAGCACAGCGAGGAGCGCGTCTTCTACGCCCTGGAGCGGCTGTGGAAGGACTGCCCCGAGCTCGAGCTGCCCGAGGACGCCAAGGCCACCCGGGGCAAGGCCGAGGAGCACGCCAAGCTGCAGGCGGCCGAGGAGGCGGCGGAGCTGGACGGAGACTGGCGGTGAGCTTCAGCGAGGCCGGCAGGCCGGGCCGGGGACGCCGCGTCATCCTCTGGCGGCACGGCCAGACCTCGTGGAACGTGGAGCGCCGCTTCCAGGGCACCACGGACGTCGAGCTCACCGAGGCGGGCCTCGCCCAGGCCCGCCGCGCCGCCCGGCTGCTGGTCGCCCTGAAGCCGGACACGATCGTCGCCTCCGACCTGAAGCGGGCCGCGAACACGGCCGCCGAGCTCGCCACGCTCACCGGCCTCGACGTGACCCACGACGAGGCCCTGCGCGAGACCTATGCGGGCGTCTGGCAGGGCCTGACGCACGAGGAGATCATCAGCCGCTACGGCGACGAGTACGCCGCGTGGAAGCGCGGTGAGCCGGTGCGCCGCGGCGGAGGCGAACTGGAGACCGAGGTCGCCGACCGCGCCGCTCCCGTGGTGCTCCGGAGCGCCGAGAAGCTCCCCGAGGGCGGCACGCTCGTCGTGGTCAGCCACGGCGGCACGATCCGCACCACCATCGGCCGCCTCCTCGGCCTGGACCCCCGCGACTGGGAGAGCCTCGGTGGGCTCTCCAACTGCTGCTGGTCCGTCCTCGGCGAGGGCGCCCGCGGCTGGCGCCTGCTGGAGCACAACGCCGGCACCCTGCCCGAACCGGTGCTCGGTGACGACGACTGACCTCGGATTTCACTTTCCGGCAGGTCGCAGGCTAAAGTTCTTCTTGTTCGCCCCGCCAGCGGGGAGGCAGAATCATCATGCGGCTCCGCCGCGTGGCGAGGGGCTATAGCTCAGTTGGTAGAGCGCCTGCATGGCATGCAGGAGGTCAGGAGTTCAATTCTCCTTAGCTCCACGTCAAGATCCCGTTCCCGTCCTGGGGGCGGGATTTTTCGTGCCCCGGGTTGAGTCACTCGGGCCTGCTGAGGCGTATACCTCTACGGTCACGACGCGTGCCGTGTCCGGACTGGTGCTGAGGCGTCGCTGACCGTATTGGTCCGGCCGTGGCAGAATCAAACGGCCGGAAGGGAGCGCGGCCCGACGGGAGGAGTAGCGATGCCTGCGAGCATCCTCGAGGAGGTCGACCACCTCCTCGGAGCAGCGTTGACACAGCAGATGTCCACCCGCCTCAGCTGCCCTTCCTGCGGTTCCGGGCATGTGGCCCAGATGCTCGGCGACAACGGCGGGATCTCCTACGTGTGCACGGCCTGCGGCCACAGCTGGAGCTGATCGATGGGTGCACACAGGCGGAAGTGCGACTGGTGTGGCAGCGGGACTCCGATCGTCCGTGACATGGAACCGATCAATCCCGACTACCAGTACTGGTGCGAGGAGTGCGCGCGGGCGCTGATCATAAAAGGCGACCCGATCGAGACCTACCGTGAGTTGGAGGGCGAGCCGATCTACGGTCGGCTTCTGGAGGAGCACTGCACGCTCAAGAGGTTCTATTCGTTCGTCACGGCCTGAGAATCGACAAAACGGTCATTTCGGGCAAGGCGAAACCGATTTGGTGTTGGACCCGATGGGCCAGTAATGTTGGCGTCGCCGCCAGGGAAACCCGGCGGAAACGTCACACGGGGCTATAGCTCAGTTGGTAGAGCGCCTGCATGGCATGCAGGAGGTCAGGAGTTCAATTCTCCTTAGCTCCACAGAAGTTGAGAAGGCGGGTCATCCGATCGGATGACCCGCCTTCTTGTTGTGTGTATGAGTACGGCGGGCTCCCCCGGAGGGGAGCCCGCCGTACGTCTGCTCAGCGGCCGAGAGCGCGCCGTCCGCGGCCCTGGGAGAGGACCGGGAGGTTGCGGGACGACGGCGCGCCCTGGGAGCGCGTGTCCTCCTCCAGGCGCAGGGCCAGCGCCGGGCAGCGGCGCACCGCGCGTAGAGCCTTGGCCTCGGCGTACCGCGGCACCTGTGCCTGCGCCACGGTGGGGAAGCCGTCGGCGCCGAGCTGGAACACCTCGGGGAGGATGTCCGCGCACAGGCCGTGGCCCCGGCACAGCGTCCAGTCGACGTAGATCTTCTGGCGGCTGGGGCCGTTCTCCTCGGACTCGCCGCCGCCCGGGATGCCCGTAGGGGCCCTGCCGCCCTCGAACAGCGGCAGCACGCCCTCCACGGGCCTGCCGCAGCCGTTGCCGAGGACATGGGCGGCCAGGTCGTCCGTGAACGCCTTGATGGTCGACTCCAGGAACATCGCGGAGCCGTCCGGGTGCGAGCACGCGCCGCGCCGCTTCACGTTCTTGGCGACCTGCTTGACCGCCTCCAGGGCGGCCGGTCCGCCGCCGTTGAGGATGTCCTCCAAGCCGCGTGCCGCGGCCGGCAGGCCGAGGTAGCAGGGGCCGCACTGGCCCGCGCTCTCCTCGGCCAGCCACTGGGCGACCCGCAGCGACTCGCCCAGCGGGCAGGTGTCCTGAGTGATCGGCAGGATCGCTCCGGCGCCGAGCGCGCCGCCCACCGCGTCCAGCGAGTTGCGGGAGACGATCGCCTCGTTGACGGTCGCCGCGTCGATCCACTTGCCGTGGTAGCCGCCGGTGAGCACACCCTGCGGCACCGGCGGTGCGCCGGCGAGTTGCAGGACGTAGCGCAGCGGCACGCCCGTCGGGACCTCGATCACCATGGGGCGGGCCACCGCCCCGGAGACCGTGAGCATGACGGTGCCCGGCTCGTCGTACAGGCCGGTGTTGCCGTAGCGCTCCGGGCCGATGCGGGCGGCGATGGCCAGCTGGGCGAAGGTCTCGGCGTTGGACAGCAGCGTGGGGGCGCCGCCGACGCCGTTCTGCGAGGCGCTGACCTTGCGGCCGGGAGGGACGGCGGGGCCGCCGTCGATCGAACGGATCAGCGACGCGGCGGCACCGGTGACCATACGGACCGGATTGCGCTGCACGCGCGCGCGTAGTGCCGACCGGCGGCCGTTGTTCAGGCCGCGTTCGGCGAGTGCCGCCTCCATGGATCGCTGTGTCGACTCACGGGTGACCCCCACCACGAGCGTGCGGGCACCCAGAGCCTCGGCGCACAGCAGCGCGCCGTCCAGGATCAGATGCGGGGCACGGTTGATCAGCACCGTGTCCTTGCGGCAGGCCGGCTCGTCCTCGCTTCCGTTGACGACGACGACCGGCCGGATGCCGCGCTTGATCGCCGATTCGGCGACCGAGCGCAGCTTTTTGTGGAAGGGGAAGCCCGCGCCGCCGCGGCCCTTCAGGTTGATGCGTTCGGCGAGTTGTGCGAGCTGCTCGCCGCCCATCGGCTCGAGCGGCCCGTGCACCTTCAGATGCATGGGCAGATCGAGCCGATCGACAAGGTCGAAGCCCGACGTGAGCTGAGGAAGTCCGACCACGCGGACTTCGGGTACGTCGGGCAGAGCCTCGTTCACTTAAAGCCTCCGGAAGGCGTGTTCCAAGGTTCGCCCGATCCCGGCGCGTCGAAGTCGTAGGACGCACCGGGCAGTGTTTCAGTGGCGGGACCGCTGTTGTACGTGTCGTTCGGGTAGTACGTGTCGAAGGCGGCGTTCGACTCACCCGTGTCGTACACGTCACTCGATCCATAGCCGGCGGCGCCTGGATTGCCATAGGCCGGGATGTTTTGTCCGGTGTCCTGCATGGGGTCGTAGGGCGGGATGTTGAAGCCCGTGTCCTGGAGGGGGTCGTAGGCCGACGGCGGGGCCTCGCCGACCGGGGGCGGGGACGGGATCGGCCAGTTGCCCGAGGTGCTGGAGGGGCCGTCCACGAGCGGCATGTTCTGGGTGGGCTGCATGTCCAGCGGCAGTTCCGTGCGGGTGCTCGGCCCCGGCGCGAAGGCCTGCTGGCCCGTGGGAGGGCCGGAGACGGCCCGGTAGGCGGCCGCGAATCCGTTGGCGGGCTCCCTGGCCGCGGGGCGTTCCGCCTTCTCGTACAGCGGCCCCGACGGGGACGCCGCGGCCCTCCGGGGCGCGTCCCGGCTCTCGTAGCCGGGCAGCGTGGAGCCACCGGTCGCCCGGGCCCGGCTCTCCTCCAGGTCCCGGCGGGCCGAGGACTCCCCGGGGCCTATGAGGTCGGCGAACTTGTCGGCGATCTTGCGCTTGACCGGGCGCGGAGCGGCGCGCAGGGCGAGGGCGGCGGCCACTGCGACCAGGGAGAGTCCGTACAGGATGACGAAGATCGGCTTGGCCGCGCGACCCGCGTAGAGCCCGTGGACGAGGGCGGCGCACCAGGCCGGGTAGGCCAGCATGTGCATGGCCCGCCAGCGGGCGGCGACGGGTGCGGGGGAGGCGAAGCGGTTGCGCAGTGCGCCGGTGACGCCCACAAAGATCATGAGCATGCTGGCCACGGTGCCGAGGCCGATGAGGACCGACCTGCCCAAGCCGACCTCGTCCCCGGTCAGGAACAGCCCGAAGGGGATCACGGCGGCGATCCACGAGGTGTGCTCCAGCGCCAGCTTCACCCCGATGTGGACCAGGAGGAAGGCGATCGAGGCGACCGCCGTGGTCCGGTGCACGGCCTGCGCCAGGATGCGCCTGCGCGTGTCGAGCAGGATCCGGTCCTGGGCGACGAGTCCCCAGATCACCGAGCAGGAGAGGCATACGAGGGACAGCACGCCGGCGCCGAAGTTGAGGAACTCGGCGAACGAGTCGTCCACCGTGGAGTCGTAGGGATTCACGGCCTGCCTCCCCACATCCCGGCGACCGGGGGGAGTGAGGGGTTACTGCGATGAGGGTTCATGGGGGCAACTCCGAGCGGTTCGGGAAAGCGGTCCCGCTGCCGCACTCTAAGCGGAGCCATACCGATGGGTACGAGGTTTGAGTTATTGCGTTGTTATCAAAGGACAATATGGATGCTGTGATGTCCCTTAGTGACTATTACGCGAAGTAACCTTTGACCCTGGTTCAGCTTTTCGGGCACCGAGCGGCCCTCCGGAAGCGCGTCGCGGCGCGCTGGGGGCCTGCGGTACCCTAACGCCATGCGTGCCGTACGCCTTCTGCTTAGCGGGCCGCGCTGATCAGTCCCGGCCACCGGACGAGTCGAGTGGCCGGAATCGGCGCGGCGTCCCCTCCTGTGCGAGGGGATTTTTCGTTTCTCGAACCCACAGCCGCAGGCAGAGACGATCGATGGAGCTTTGAGGATCATGAGCGAGACGAACCCCGCTGCCGCCGCCGAGGTGGCGGCGCCGCACCGCTACACGGCCGCCATGGCAGCCGACATCGAGGCACGCTGGCAGGACTTCTGGGACGCCGACAACACCTACGGCGCGCCCAACCCGAAGGGTGACCTGGCGGGCGAGCCCGAGGCCGTCGCCAAGCCCAAGAAGTTCATCATGGACATGTTCCCGTACCCCTCCGGTGCGGGTCTGCACGTCGGCCACCCCCTGGGCTACATCGCCACGGACGTGTTCGCCCGCTTCCAGCGGATGACCGGCCACAACGTCCTGCACACCCTGGGCTTCGACGCCTTCGGCCTGCCCGCCGAGCAGTACGCGGTACAGACCGGCACGCACCCGCGCGTGTCCACCGAAGCCAACATGGAGAACATGAAGTCCCAGCTGCGCCGGCTGGGCCTGGGCCACGACAAGCGCCGGTCGTTCGCCACGATCGACCCGGACTACTACAAGTGGACCCAGTGGATCTTCCTGCAGATCTTCAACTCCTGGTACGACCACGACGCCCGGCGGGCCCGCCCGATCGCCGAGCTGATCGAGCTGTTCGCCTCCGGTGAGCGGCCCGTTCCGGGACACACGCGCGCGTGGAGCGAGCTGAGCGCCGCCGAGCAGGCCGACGTCCTGGGCGAGTTCCGGCTGGCCTACGCCTCCGACGCGCCGGTCAACTGGTGCCCCGGACTGGGCACCGTGCTGGCCAACGAGGAGGTCACCGCCGAGGGCCGCTCCGAGCGCGGCAACTTCCCGGTCTTCAAGGCCAAGCTGCGCCAGTGGAACATGCGGATCACGGCCTACGCCGACCGGCTGCTGGACGACCTGGAGGAGCTGGACTGGCCCGAGGCCATCAAGCTGCAGCAGCGCAACTGGATCGGCCGCTCCGAGGGCGCCCGCGTCGACTTCCCGATCGACGGCGAGCGCATCACCGTCTTCACCACCCGCCCCGACACCCTGTTCGGCGCCACCTACATGGTGCTGGCCCCCGAGCACCCGCTGGTCGAGAAGTTCACCCCGGCCGCCTGGCCGGAGGGCACCCACGAGGTGTGGACCGGCGGCCACGCGACCCCCGGCGAGGCCGTCAGCGCCTACCGCGCGCAGGCCGCCTCGAAGTCCGACGTGGAGCGGCAGGCCGAGGCCAAGGACAAGACCGGCGTCTTCATCGGCGCGTACGCGACCAACCCGGTCAACGGCGAGCAGGTCCCGGTCTTCATCGCCGACTACGTGCTGATGGGCTACGGCACCGGCGCGATCATGGCCGTCCCGGCCGGCGACCAGCGTGACTTCGAGTTCGCGCGCGCCTTCGAGCTGCCGATCCACTGCATCGTCGAGCCGACGGACGGTCGGGGTACGGACACCTCGACGTGGGAGGACGCCTTCTCGTCCCACGACGCGAAGATCATCAACTCCTCCGGTGAGGGTGTCTCCCTGGACGGCCTGGGCGTCGCCGAGGCCAAGGCGCGCATCACCGAGTGGCTGGAGCGGTCCGGCGTCGGCGAGGGCACCGTCAACTTCCGGCTGCGCGACTGGCTGTTCAGCCGCCAGCGCTACTGGGGCGAGCCCTTCCCCATCGCCTACGACGAGGACGGCATCGCCCACGCGCTGCCCGAGTCGATGCTGCCCCTGGAACTGCCCGAGGTCGAGGACTACTCGCCCCGCACGTTCGACGCGGACGACGCCGACACCCAGCCCGAGACGCCCCTGTCCCGCAACGAGGACTGGGTCAACGTCACGCTGGACCTGGGCGACGGCCGTGGCCCGCGCAAGTTCCGGCGCGAGACCAACACCATGCCCAACTGGGCCGGTTCCTGCTGGTACGAACTGCGCTACCTGGACCCGCACAACAGCGAGCAGCTGGTCGACCCGGAGATCGAGCGCTACTGGATGGGCCCCCGCGAGGGCCAGCCGCACGGCGGTGTCGACCTGTACGTCGGCGGCGCCGAGCACGCCGTACTGCACCTGCTGTACGCCCGCTTCTGGTCCAAGGTGCTGTACGACCTGGGGCACGTCTCCTCGGCCGAGCCGTTCCACAAGCTGTTCAACCAGGGCATGATCCAGGCCTACGTCTACCGCGACAGCCGCGGCATCGCGGTGCCGGCCGCCGAGGTGGAGGAGCGCGACGGCGCCTACTTCTACCAGGGCGAGAAGGTCTCCCGGCTGCTGGGCAAGATGGGCAAGTCCCTGAAGAACGCCGTCACTCCGGACGAGATCTGCGCCGAGTACGGGGCCGACACGCTGCGCCTGTACGAGATGGCGATGGGCCCGCTGGACGTCTCCCGGCCGTGGGACACGCGCGCGGTGGTCGGCCAGTTCCGGCTGCTGCAGCGGCTGTGGCGCAACGTCGTCGACGAGGCCAGCGGTGAGGTGACGGTCGTCGACGCCGAGCCCGACGAGGAGACGCTGCGTGCCCTGCACAAGGCGATCGACGGGGTGCGCGGTGACCTGGAGGGCATGCGGTTCAACACCGCCATCGCCAAGGTCACCGAGCTGAACAACCACCTGACCAAGGCGGGCGGCGCCGTCTCGCGTCCGGTCGCCGAGGCCCTGGTGCTGATGATCGCCCCGCTGGCCCCGCACGTCGCCGAGGAACTGTGGCGCCGGCTGGGGCACACGGACTCGGTCGTCCACCACGACTTCCCGGTGGCCGACCCGGAGTACGTGGTCGACGAGACCGTGACGTGCGTCGTGCAGATCAAGGGCAAGGTCAAGGCCCGGCTGGAGGTCTCCCCGGCCATCTCCGACGACGAGCTGGAGAAGGTCGCGCTGGCGGACGAGAAGGTCGTCGCCGCGCTGGGCGGGGCCGGGATCCGGAAGGTGATCGTGCGGGCACCGAAGCTGGTGAACATCGTCCCGGCGTAGGCGCGGGGTCCGACGGCCTTCCGTCGGGGTGCTCCCCTACGGGGAGGTTCGGGGTTCTTCTACGGGCAGGTTCGGGGTTCTTCCGGAACTCCGGACCTGCCTGTTGCGTTTACCGTTGAAGAGCGACGCGAGGTGTGCCGCGATGTCTGGAGGAGGAGCCGGTGGAAGCAGTGATCGCAGTGTTCGCCCTGCTCTTCGTGCTCTTTCTCGGGCTCGGCGTCTACGCGACCGTGAAGGTGGTCGGTGCCGCAAAGCGTGGTGTGGACCGCGGCCTCACCCAGGCCCGCCGCACCGTCGAGGACCACACCCTGCGGGCCAAGTCCTTCGCCCAGCCCGGCGCCGCGGGCGAAATCGCCCAGCTGCGGCTGAAGCTGCGCACCTCGATGCGCGCCACCCAGGACGCGCTGAACGCGGCCGTCGCCGAGGACGCGTCCCTGAAGGAGTCCATCGGCCTCTTCCAGCGGCTCAGCGCGCACGGCCATGAGCTGGACGACGAGCTGAAGCGCCTGGAGACCGAGCCGGACCGCGGCGCGCTGACCCAGCGGCTGCCCGGGCTGCGCGAGCGCACCGAGCGCATCACGCAGTCCGCGGACGCCCTGCGCTGGGCGGCACGCGACCGGGCCCGTCGCTTCGCCGAAGACGACCTGGACACGCTCAGC
The DNA here is from genome assembly GCF_044457425.1 of Streptomyces sp. NPDC050546. NCBI lineage: Bacteria > Bacillati > Actinomycetota > Actinomycetes > Kitasatosporales > Streptomycetaceae > Streptomyces > Streptomyces sp. NPDC050546. The sequence continues at coordinate 183,619 of NZ_JBITGX010000012.1, read as the reverse complement.
GCCCAGATCGACGTGGAGGCCGGGGCGCTGCGGCACTGGACGACGCCGGAGTCCGAGCCCACCTCGCAGCCCTGGCCCGAAGCGCCCGCCGCCGACGCCACCACAGCCGGGCAGACCTGGCCGGAAGCCCCGCAGCCGAGCCCCGAGCAGGAGCCGGCACGGCCCGCCATCACCCCGCCGGGACCGCGCCCCACCTACCCCTGGCAGAAGAAGGCCCGCCCCGAGAGCACCACTTGATCCGGCCACTCGCGCCACGGGGCACCGGGGCCGGGCTGCCACACGGGCACTACGGCAGGTAACCTCCAGCTCATGTCCCGCCATGTCGCGATCGTCACCGATTCAACGGCCTACCTGCCGGCCCGGACGATGGAGCGCCACGGCATCACAGCGGTACCCCTGACGGTGGTCCTCGGTGACCGGGCGCTCGAAGAGGGCACCGAGATCTCGACCCGTGCTCTCGCCCAGGCTTTGCAGAAGCGGCGCCCCGTGACGACCTCGCGGCCCAGCCCCGCCGTCTTCGAGGAGACCTACCGCAAGGTCGCCGAGTCCGGCGCCACCGGCATCGTCTCGCTGCACCTCTCCGCCGAACTCTCCGGCACCTACGACGCCGCCGTCGTGGCCGCCCGGCAGGCGCCGGTGCCCGTGCGGGTGGTGGACACCGGCATGATCGCGATGGCGCTCGGGTTCTGCGCGCTCTCCGCCGCGGAGACCGCGGAGTCGGGCGGCACGGTGGACGAGGCCGTCACGGCAGCGGAGAAGCGGGCCGCGGGCACCTCCGCCTACTTCTACGTCGACACCCTCGACTACCTGCGCCGCGGCGGCCGTATCGGTGCCGCGCAGGCCCTGCTGGGGTCGGCGCTCGCGGTGAAGCCGCTGCTGCAACTGGCCGACGGCCGTATCGAACCGCTGGAGAAGGTGCGGACCGCGTCCAAGGCGATCGCCCGCCTCGAGGAGATCGCGGCCGACCGGGCGGCCGACGCGCAGGTCGATGTCGCGGTCCACCATCTCGCCGCCCCGGACCGGGCGTCGGCCCTCGCCGACCGGTTGCGGACACGGTTGACCGGGCTGGCCGATCTGCATGTCAGCGAGGTCGGGGCGGTGATCGGGGCGCATACGGGGCCCGGGCTGCTGGGAGTTGTGGTTTCGCCGCGGTGAACGTTGCTGTGGGGCTCCGAGTACCGGTTGCGATCACCCGTGTGAGTGGCGGAGTTGTCCACAGCGGGGCGGTTGTCCCCGGGAATTGACCAAGATCATCGCGGGTGGGCCGAGGTGGCCGATCCTCGTCGCATGGCACTTCGATCACGTTCACGTACAGCGACTGTGACCAGCGGCCCGGGCCGGGGGTCCACGTCCGACGGCCGCGTCCGGCACCGTCCCCGCCGCCCGCCCGTCGCACACGGCCGGGCCCGGCACCGGCACGCTTCGGCGGAGGAACTGCGGCGGCGGGCGGAGGCGCTGTTCGGGGAACATGGCGCATGGGCCGGGCCTGCCGAGCGGGATCGGCCTGCCGAGCGGGACGGGTTGGCTGAACGGGTCGGGGAGCGCCGGGAGTCGGGGCAGGGGCCGCCGGCCCGGGGGCGGCCTTCCTGGGCTGTCGGGGAGACGGCTGATACGGAGACGGTTGTCGGGGAGACGGCTGATACGGAGACGGCTGTCGGGGACCGTGCTTCGCGAGGACGGGACCGGCGTGAAGCCGTTGGGGAGCCAGGCCTGGGACCCGACGCCGTCCCCGTCGAGTCGGACAGCGGGGGCGGCCGCGTCGCGGAAGGGGCCTGGCGGGAGCGGGCCGGGCTCGCGCTGCGGGAGCGGATGCCGCTGTGGTTGCAGGTCAGGTGTGGGCTGGAGCGGCGGAGCGTGCTCGCCCTGAGCCTGGTGGTCATCGTGGCCGCGGCGTTCGCCGTGCAGCACTTCTGGACCGGCCGGACCCAGTCCGTGCGGCCGCCCGACGTGGTGCGAGCGGCGGCGCCGTTCGGGGAGCAGGGACAGGGCGGGCAGACCGAGCGGGAGCGAGGACCGGGCGTGCCCGCGGGGGCGGCGAAGGCGACAGGTGCCGCGGGGCCGCCCGAGATCGTCGTGGACGTCGGCGGCAAGGTCCGTGAACCCGGAATCCATCGGCTGCCGAGCGGTTCGCGCGTCGCGGACGCCCTGCGCGCGGCGGGCGGCGTGAAGCCCGGGACGAACACCGACGGACTCAACCGTGCCCGCTTCCTCGTGGACGGCGAACAGGTGGTCGTCGGAGGACCGGCCCCCGTCGCGGGAACCGGGGCAGGAACCGGGGCGGGCGGTACGGCTGCCGGAGGCCCGGCCGGTGCGGCGGCCGGCGGCGCGATGCCGGCGGCTCCGGTATCCCTCAACACGGCCACCGCCGACCAGCTCGACACCCTCCCGGGCGTGGGCCCGGTGCTGGCGCAGCACATCATCGACTACCGCACGCGGCAGGGCGGCTTCCGTTCCGTCGACGAACTGCGCGAGGTGAACGGCATCGGCGACCGCCGCTTCGCCGACCTCCGCAATCTCGTACGGCCATGAGGACGGCCGCTGACCCGCCTGCGCGGCGGGACGATGCTGCCCCTGGGGCCGTCCCTGGGGCCGTCCCTGGGGCCGTCCCTGGGGCCGTCCCTGGGGCCGCTCCCAGGTCCGTCCCCGACGCCGCTCCTGAGCCTGCCCGGTCCTCCGTGCACGCCTCGTCGGGGCAGCGGCTCGGCACCGCCCGCCCGCGCCAGGAAGGGCCCACCGACCTACGGCTGGTGCCACCCGCCCTCGCGGCCTGGGGGACGGCGGCGCTGGTGCTGAACGCATCAGCGGGGTGGGCCGCGGGCATCGTGGCCGGTTGTCTGCTCGCCGTCGGGCTGCTGCCGCTGGCCCGGAGATCCGCGACGGCGTCATGGCCGCGTGCGTCGGCCGCCGCCGTGCTGCTCTGCGTCGCCGCTGCCGCCGCCTCGGCAGGGCTGCACGGGGCGGATCTGCGCCGGGGGCCCGTGCCCGGCCTGGCGCGGGAGTACGCGACGGTGACCGCCGAGGTCGAGCTCACCTCCGACCCCCGCCTGACCCGTCCGAGAGTCCGGGGCGATCACGTGGCTCCCACTGCCGTGCTGATCGATGCCGAGGTGCGGCGGGTCCACGAGGCGGGCGGCACGGCAGCGGTGACGCGGACACCGGTGTTGATGATCGTCGACGTGAGGCCGGCCCGCCGAGGTACAGGGGGTGATCAGCCGTCGTCGTCGGCCGGTGAGCGGGTGCGGTCGCCGTGGCTCGCGCTGCTGCCGTCGACGCGGCTGCGGGTCAGCGCGCGGCTGGCGCCCGCGATGACGGGCGGTGACCGGGTCGCGGCCGTGCTGCGAGTGCGGGACCAGGGCGTACCGCAGGTGGTGGAAGAGCCCTCGGGGGCTCAGCGGCTCGCGGGGCGGTTGCGCGCCGGGTTGCGGGAGGCGACCGGCGGGCTGTCGGCTGATGCGCGGGCCCTGTTGCCGGGGCTCGTGGTGGGAGACACCTCGCGCATCACTCCGGAACTGGAGGAGGCCTTCAAGGAGACCGACCTCACGCACACACTCGCCGTTTCCGGGGCCAACTTCACGATTCTGCTCGCCCTGCTCCTCGGGCCGCCGGGCCTGGCGCAGCACGTCGAGCGGCGGGGGATCGCGCCTCGCCTCGGTATCTCCCTGCGCGAGACGGCGGTGCTCGGGGGCGCGCTCTCCCTAGGGTTCGTCGTGGTGTGCAGACCCGACCCGAGTGTGCTGCGGGCCGCGGCCTGCGGAGCCGTCGCGCTGTGCGCCCTCGCGACCGGCCGCCGGAGGTCTCTGATCCCGGCGCTGGCGACGGCGGTCCTGCTGCTGGTGCTGTACGACCCGTGGCTGGCGCGGAGTTACGGATTCCTGCTGTCCGTCGTGGCCACCGGGGCGCTGCTCACGCTCGCGCCGCGCTGGAGCGCCGGGCTGCGCCGGCGCGGGGTGCCGCCCAGGCTCGCCGAGGCGCTGGCCGCCGCAGCCGCCGCGCAGGCTCTGTGCGCACCCGTGGTCACCGTGCTGTCGGCGCGGGTGAGTCTGGTCGCGGTGCCGTGCAATCTGCTCGCGGAGTTCGCGATCGCGCCCGCCACCGTGCTGGGCTTCGCGGCCCTGGCCACGGCACCGGTGGCGATGCCCGTGGCCAAGGCCCTGGCGTGGTGCGCGCATTGGCCCGCCGAGTGGATCGCCGAAGTCGCCCGGACCGGGGCGGCGCTGCCAGGCGGGGGCGTGGACTGGCCGGGCAGCTGGGCGGGTGCGGCGCTGCTCGCGGCCGTGACCCTGGTGGTGCTGCTGGTGGGGCGGCGACTGCTCGGACATCCGTGGTGGTGTGGGGTCTGCGGGCTGCTGCTGGCGCTGGCGGTGGTGCAGCCACCGCCGCTGACCCGGGTGATCACGGGCTGGCCGCCGCCGGGCTGGCGGCTGGTCATGTGTGACGTGGGGCAGGGCGACGCCATGGTGCTCGCGGCGGGCGAGGGCACCGGAGTGGTGGTGGACGCGGGGCCCGATCCGCGGCTCGTCGACCACTGCCTGCGCACGCTCGGCATCACCAGGATCCCGCTCGTCGTGCTCACCCACTTCCACGCCGATCATGTGGCGGGGCTGCCCGGTGTGCTGCGCGGACGGGCCGTGGGCGCGATCGAGACGACGGGATTCGCGGAGCCCGCGGACCAGGCCGCGTTCGTCCGGAGACAGGCGGCGGCCCGGCGGGTGCCCGTGACGAGCGCCGCCGCCGGGGAGCAGCGCCGCGCGGGCGGGTTGTCCTGGCAGGTGGTGTGGCCGCCACCGAGCCCGCCACCGCCGCCGGCCGGCTCGCCGCCTGGTTCGCATCCGCAGGTGCTCCCGGCCCAACCGGTGCCGGAGGGGCCGAACGACGCCAGTGTGGCCATGCTGGTCCGGACGGCGGGGCTGCGGCTGCTGCTCCTCGGGGACCTCGAACCCCCGGCCCAGCGGGCGCTGGCCAGGTCACCGGCGGCCGAGGCGCTGGCCGGCGTGGACGTGCTGAAGGTCGCCCATCACGGCTCGGCCTACCAGGACCCCGGACTCATACGCCGGGCGGCCCCGAGGCTTGCCCTGATCAGCTGTGGCGCGAACAACACCTATGGGCATCCGGCGCCCGGCACGGTGGCGGCACTGCGCGCCGGGGGTGCGACGGTGCTGCGGACGGACCGGGACGGCGCACTGGCGGTCGTAGGAGAGGGCGGAGAGCTGAGGGTGGCGCGAGACTGAGGGCATGAACTCAGCACAGGTTGATGCCTATCTCCGCCGCCTGGGGGCCGAGCCCCCGGCGTGGCCCACCGTCGACGCGCTGCGCGAGCTGCACCTGCGGCATCTGCGGACCGTGCCGTTCGAGAACCTCTCCATCCATCTCGGCGAGGAGATCGTGCTGGAGGAGAAGCGGCTGCTGGACAAGGTGGTGGGTGCCAGGCGGGGCGGGTTCTGCTACGAACTCAACGGATCCTTCGGGGCGTTGCTCGCCGCGCTGGGGTACGAGGTGGCGTTGCTCGCGGGGCGGGTGTACGGGGACGAGGAGCGGCTCGGGATCCCGTACGACCATCTCGCGCTGCGGGTGCGGACGGTGGACGGGGGCGACTGGCTGGCCGACGTCGGATTCGGGGCGCACAGCCACCTTCCGCTGGCGTTCGGGGAGCGGGGAGAGCAGGAGGACCCGGGGGGCACGTTCCGGATCGTGGAGGCGGGGCCGGACGCGGCCGGGGTGCGCGGCGGACACGACAGGGTGGAGGCGGCGGACCTGCGGGTCATCCGGGACGGCAGGCCGCAGTACCGCCTGGAGGTGCGGCCGCGGGCGCTCGGTGACTTCGTGGCCGGGGCGTGGTGGCACAGTACGTCGCCGGAGTCGCACTTCACGCGGTCGCTGGTCTGCTCGAGGGTCACGGAGGACGGAGGGAGGATCACGCTCAGCGGACGCAAGTACACGGTGACGGCGGCCGACGGGACACGGGAGGAGCGGGTGCTGGAGACGGACGAGGAGGTGCTCGGGGTGTACCGGGACCGGTTCGGGATCGAGCTCGATGCGGTGCCGGAGGTCCGGGGCACCGGACGGGAGGGCTGATCCGAACCGGACGGGAGGGCTGTTCCGGACCTGCCGGGAGGGCTGTTCCGGACCCGCGGGGAGAGCTGTTGCGGACCCGTCAGGAAGGCCTATTCGGTCCAGAAGGTACACACCGTCCACACATGGTTCACATGGTTCCAGTCGGTTCTACTCGGGAGTAGTCCCATCACATGTGCTGGATTCCCGTGATGTGGTCGCGTGTTGCCTCGAAAGCCTCATCGGTGGTCGAATGCGTCTTCGGTGAACAGTGATCAAACCGCTGACTTCGAGTCGCACGAGGTGTCCAGATGATCGGCCGCTGGCTGGGAAGCCGAACGAACCGGGTACACCGGACGAGCCCTCTGGCGGCGGTGCCGACGCCGCCGAGTGCGGGGGTGCTGAGCTGCAGAGTGCTCGACCCGGTCAACGAGCCGGTCAGACACGCGGAGTTCGCGGTCACCGACGCCATGGGGCGTGCGGTGGTCAGTGGCGGCGCGGATCCGTTCGGGTCGTTCGTGACGACGGTGCCGGCGGGGGAGTACCGGCTCGCGGTGTCGGCGGAGGGCTACACGCCGTACCGGGCGACCACACAGGTCGCCGAGAACACGCTCGCGTCGCTCGGGGACGTGACGCTGCAGGTGGCCCGGCCGCCGGAGCTGCCCGAACCCGGCGACTGGGAGATCGAGTCGGCGCACTCCTCGCTCGCCTTCACCGCGCGGCACATCGGACTGGCCCGGATCCACGGGCAGTTCAAGTCGTTCGCGGGTGTCATCCGGGTCACCGACCCGTTGGAGCGGTCGGCGATGCACGTGGTGATCGACGCGGCGTCCATCGACACCAACGTGAAGATGCGTGACGACCATCTGCGCTCGGCGGACTTCCTGGACGTCGCGAAGTTCCCGACGCTGGAGTTCTACAGCGACCGGTTCGTGCACAAGGGCGCGAACCGCTGGGCCGTCACGGGGGCGCTGTCACTGCACGGCGTCACGCGGACCGTCACGCTGGACACGGAGTATCTGGGGCTGGGCAACGGCATGGAGGGCGAGCTGAGGGCGGCCTGCCGGGCCACGACCGAGCTGCACCGGGACGACTTCACCGTGAGCTGGCAGACGATGCTGGCGCGGGGCATCGCGGTGGTCGGACCGAGCATCAGGATCGACCTCGATGTGCAGGTCGTCCGCAAGGTCTGAGCCGGGGATCCGGCGGACCGGGCCGCGACGCGGTGTCGGACAATGTCCGGCGTGAGTGATGTGCGACATGTGCTGGTGCTGCCCGACCGTGATGCCGCGGAAGAGGTGGTCGAGGCGCTCGGGGAGAGGTTCGGGATCGTCGAGGAGCCGCAGCTGGTGCGGGACGCGCTGGCCGGTGAGGACGATGCCGAGGACGCGCAGTGGCTGGTCGTCCTGAGGGACGAGGGCGGGCGGCTGGACGCCGGGGACCTGGACCGGTTCGCCGGGGAGTGGGACGGCTGGCGGGAAGAACCGTAGGGCCGGGGCACCCTCCGGTCCGTCCGGACCCGTTGTCAGTGCCGCGTGGGATGCTTGTCGCGATGGCCAGGAAGACTGCGAATGACGACCCTCTCGCCCCGGTGACGCTAGCCGTGGGCCAGGAGGAGCTGCTGCTCGACCGTGCCGTGCAGGAGGTGGTGGCAGCGGCGAAGGCCGCCGACGCCGACACGGACGTGCGGGACCTGACTTCGGACCAGTTGCAGCCCGGCACCCTCGCCGAGCTGACGAGTCCGTCGCTCTTCGCGGAGCGCAAGGTCGTGGTCGTGCGCAACGCGCAGGACCTCTCGGCCGACACGATCAAAGACGTCAAGGGCTATCTCGGCGCGCCCGCCGAGGAGATCACCCTCGTGCTGCTGCACGCCGGAGGAGCCAAGGGCAAGGGGCTGCTCGACGCGGCGCGCAAGGCCGGGGCGCGCGAGGTGGCCTGCCCGAAGATGACGAAGCCGGCGGACCGGCTGGCGTTCGTACGGGGCGAGTTCCGGGGGACGGGGAGGTCCGCGACACCGGAGGCGTGCCAGGCGCTCGTCGACGCGATCGGGAGCGATCTGCGGGAGCTGGCGTCGGCCGTTTCGCAGCTGGTCGCGGATGTCGAGGGGACGATCGACGAGGCGGTCGTCGGGCGGTACTACACGGGCCGGGCCGAGGCGTCGAGCTTCACGGTCGCCGACCGTGCGGTCGAGGGGCGGGCGGCGGATGCGCTGGAGGCGCTGCGCTGGTCGCTGGCGACCGGGGTGGCGCCGGTGATGATCACCAGCGCGCTGGCGCAGGGCGTCCGGGCGATCGGGAAGCTGTCCTCGGCGCGCGGAGGCCGGCCGGCCGATCTCGCGCGCGAGCTGGGGATGCCGCCGTGGAAGATCGACCGGGTCAGGCAGCAGATGCGCGGGTGGACCCCGGACGGCGTGTCGGTGGCGCTGCGGGCGGTGGCCGAGGCGGACGCGGGGGTGAAGGGCGGCGGGGACGACCCGGCGTACGCGCTGGAGAAGGCGGTGGTTGCCATCGCCCGGGCCGCCCGGTCCAGGGGACGCGGGTAGGGCCTGTCGTCTGGACCAGGCCGCAGACGCGGCACCGGACAGCACCGTCGTTTCCCGCGACCTGATCCGAACGACGGGCCCCAGGTCCGCTCCTCAGCGGACGGGCTCGCCGATGCCCAGCATGTTCCCCTCGCTGTCGCGGAACCAGCCGCCGCGTTCACCCCGGGCGCCCTTGCTCGGGTAGTTCCCCTCGATCTCGGCGATCCCGTCCCGCGTGCGCAAGCTGGGCAGGTCGACCTCCTCGAACACCACACCGCGCCGCTTCAGCTCCGCCACGGCGGCGTCGATGTCGTCGACCTCCAACGCCATCTGGGTGAAGGTGCCGGGTGAGGCGCCCGTCGAGCGGAACAGCACGAACTCCCCGCCGCCGCACCGGTAGAGCAGCCCTCCGGGCCGTTCGTCGGCGGGCTCAAGGCCGAGCTTCTCGGCGTAGAAGCGCCGCGCCCGGTCCAGGTCCTGGGCGGGAAGCCTGGTCGCCACACGGGCCAGTGCCAGTACATCCCTTTTGTCACCGTTCATCTCTCCACTGTGCCGTGCGCGACGGCCGGAGGGAGAATCGGGAGTGTCAGCCGTACGTCGCCCAGTGACGGAGAGGTGGCGAGGGCCATGGCTGAACACCCGCACGCAGCGCTCGTCCGCAAGGGATTCGAAGCCTTCTCGCGCGGTGACATGGACGCCTTGCGCGGGATGATCGCGTCGGACGCCACACACCACGTACCGGGAGATCACCCGTTGTCGGGTGACTTCAAAGGGGTGGACGCGATCATCGAGATGTACGAGCGGCTCGGCATGGAGACCGACGGGACGATGGATTCCGAACTGATCGGTATCTGTGTCGACGGCCGTGGCCACGTGGTCGCGATGAACCGCTTCACCGCCGAGCGCAAGGGCAGGCGCCTCGACGACACCGGCTGCATCATCTTCCGGATCGTCGGCGACAAGGTCACCGACCTCGACGAATGCGTCGAGGACATCGACAAGAACAACGCGTTCTGGGCCTGAACAGGCCGAAGGCCGGATGCCCTCCCATGGGGAACAGGAGAGGCACCCGGCCTTCGATTCAAGCTGCTGGATCCGCGCCCGCGTGGCGAACGCAGGCCGCGCGCGGATCCGAGGGGTGCCGGAAGGGAGCGGATGAGAGGGCCCGCTCGATTCCCTCCGGCGTCACATCAGATGTCAGCCCTTGAGCGCGGCGACGCGCTGAGCCAGCGCCGACTTCTTGTTGGCAGCCTGGTTCTTGTGGATGACGCCCTTCGAGACGGCCTTGTCGAGCTGACGCGCGGCGACGCGCTGGTACTCGTTGGCCTTCTCGACGTCACCCGCGGCAGCAGCCTCACGGGCCTTGCGGATCGCGGTCTTGAGGGAGGACTTGACGGCCTTGTTGCGCAGCCGAGCCTTCTCGTTGGTCTTGATCCGCTTGATCTGGGACTTGATGTTCGCCACGAATGAGCCTTTTCAGGTTCTGGCACGGGGCCGCACGGGACCCGTACCGATGATTTCTTGAGGTAGCGCCTCCTGCTGAGAGGGCATGAGGCACAGCCCCCCACGGTATCAGCGCGGCCATCCACGGCCCAAACCCGTCCATGGTCCCCACCCGTGGGACCATGGAGGCTACGTATCGATCCGACCCGAGACCGCAGACACTGCGGACGCCTCAAGAATCAGGACCCTGCGTGCCCGCGATCCCTAGCCATGTGCCCGAACCGAGCCGTACCGACCCGGCTCTGATCCGCAACTTCTGCATCATCGCGCACATCGACCACGGCAAGTCCACGCTCGCCGACCGGATGCTCCAGCTGACCGGGGTGGTCGAACAGCGGCAGATGCGCGCTCAGTACCTCGACCGCATGGACATCGAGCGTGAGCGCGGCATCACGATCAAGTCCCAGGCGGTGCGTCTGCCCTGGGCTCCCACCGAGGAGCCAGGCAACACGCACATCCTCAACATGATCGACACCCCGGGGCACGTCGACTTCACCTACGAGGTCTCGCGGTCGCTCGCCGCCTGCGAGGGCACCATCCTCCTGGTCGACGCCGCCCAGGGCATCGAGGCCCAGACTCTCGCCAACCTCTACCTGGCGATGGAGAACGACCTCAAGATCATCCCTGTCCTCAACAAGATCGACTTGCCGGCGGCGCAGCCCGAGAAGTTCTCCGAGGAGCTGGCCAACCTCATCGGCTGCGACCCGGACGACGTGCTGAAGGTGTCCGCCAAGACGGGCATGGGCGTCGAGGCGCTGCTGGACCGGGTCGTCAGGGAGGTCCCGGCGCCGGTCGGGGTCAAGGACGCGCCCGCGCGCGCCATGATCTTCGACTCCGTCTACGACTCCTACCGCGGTGTCGTGACGTACGTCCGTGTCATCGACGGCCAGCTCAACAAGCGCGAGCGGATCCGGATGATGTCCACCGGCGCCACGCACGAGCTGCTGGAGATCGGCACGAACTCGCCGGAGATGAAGGCGGCCGACGGCATCGGTGTCGGCGAGGTGGGCTACCTGATCACCGGCGTGAAGGACGTCCGCCAGTCCAAGGTCGGTGACACCGTCACCAGCCAGCAGAAGGGGGCCGAGGAGCCGCTCGGCGGCTACAAGGACCCCAAGCCCATGGTCTTCTCCGGGCTGTATCCGCTCGACGGCTCGGACTACCCCGATCTGCGCGAGGCGCTCGACAAGCTCCAGCTCAACGACGCCGCGCTGGTCTACGAGCCGGAGACCTCCGCCGCTCTCGGCTTCGGATTCCGTGTCGGCTTCCTCGGCCTGCTGCACCTGGACGTCATCCGCGAGCGGCTGGAGCGTGAGTTCGGGCTCGACCTGATCGCCACGGCCCCGAACGTGGTCTACCGCGTCCTCATGGAGGACGGCACCGAGCACACGGTCACCAACCCGAGCGAGTTCCCCGAGGGCAAGATCTCGGAGGTCTACGAGCCGGTCGTGCGGGCCACCATCCTGGCGCCCAGCGAGTTCATCGGCTCGATCATGGAACTGTGCCAGACCCGGCGCGGCACGCTGCTCGGCATGGACTACCTCTCCGAGGACCGGGTGGAGATCCGCTACACCCTGCCGCTCGCCGAGATCGTCTTCGACTTCTTCGACCAGCTGAAGTCCAAGACCCGCGGGTACGCCTCGCTCGACTACGAGCCCACCGGCGAGCAGACCTCCAGCCTGGTCAAGGTCGACATCCTGCTGCACGGCGACAAGGTGGACGCCTTCTCGGCGATCACCCACAAGGACCAGGCGTACGCGTACGGCGTACGGCTCGTCGCCAAGCTGCGCGAGCTCATCCCGCGCCAGGCCTTCGAGGTGCCCGTTCAGGCCGCCATCGGCTCCCGGGTGATCGCCCGCGAGACCATCCGCGCCATCCGCAAGGACGTCCTCGCCAAGTGCTACGGCGGTGACATCTCCCGTAAGCGGAAGCTGCTGGAGAAGCAGAAGGAGGGCAAGAAGCGGATGAAGATGGTGGGTTCCGTGGAAGTTCCGCAGGAGGCCTTCATCGCGGTCCTGTCCAGCGATGACAGCGCGGGGTCGGGCAAGGGCAAGAAGTAGTCACGGATTACCGTGGGTTACACCCCAAACCGGGTAGAACAGGGGCCCGCCGCGTGAGAGCGCGGCGGGCCCCTGTGCGTACGTGGGGTAGCTGTCTGTACGAAGAGACAGGCCGCGGGCCCTTACGCGGGGACCGGTCGGCCTTTACTCTGATCCCTGCTCGATAGTTACTCGCGAGTTAAACAACGGCTCGCGAGTAAAACCAGCCGCACCTGAGCCAGCCGCCTGACGCGGGCCCCGGAGGATGTCGTGAGCGACACACAGACCCTGATCGAGAACCGTCCGCCGTCGGTGGCGGGCCTGTTCCTGGAGCGCGTGGCGGCCACGCCGGACGCAGAGGCATATCGGTATCCGGTCCCATCGTCCTCCGGTCAGGGACCGGACGAGTGGAAGTCGCTGAGCTGGGCGCAGGCCGCCGAACGGGTCTACGCCATCGCGGCGGGACTCATCGAGCTGGGCGTGCGGGCCGAGCAGCGCGTCGCGCTCGCCTCCAGCACCCGGATCGAGTGGATCCTCGCCGACCTCGGCATCATGTGCGCCGGCGCCGCGACCACCACGGTGTACCCGCAGACCAACGCCGAGGAGTCCGCCTACATCCTGTCGGACTCCGAGAGCCGGGTGCTCATCGCGGAGAACGTGGAGCAGCTGGCCAAGGCGAAGGAGAAGCGCGCCGAGCTGCCCGAGCTGACCCATGTCGTGGTCGTCGACCCGGCCGGTCTGGCGGCCGAGGAGAGCGCCGACTGGATCCTCACCCTCGACGAGCTGGAGAAGCGTGGCGCGGCCCGTCTGGAGAAGGACCCCGACCTGATCAAGGAGCGGGTCGGCGCGATCACCAAGGATCAGCTCGCCACCCTCATCTACACCTCCGGCACCACCGGCCGCCCCAAGGGCGTACGCCTCCCGCACGACAACTGGTCGTACATGGCGAAGGCGATCGCCGCGACCGGCCTGGTCAGCAGCGAGGACGTGCAGTACCTGTGGCTGCCCCTCGCGCATGTCTTCGGCAAGGTGCTCACCTCCGGCCAGATCGAGGTCGGGCACGTCACCGCCGTGGACGGCCGCGTCGACAAGATCATCGAGAATCTGCCCGTCGTGCAGCCGACGTACATGGCGGCCGTGCCGCGCATCTTCGAGAAGGTCTACAACGGCGTCGCCGCCAAGGCCCGCGCGGGCGGCGGGGCCAAGTACAAGATCTTCCAGTGGGCGGCCGAGGTCTCGCGCGAGTACGCCAAGGCCGCGCAGGACAACTTCCGGCGGACCGGAACCATGTCCGTGCCGTTCGGGCTGGGCGCGAAGCACAAGGTCGCCGACGCGCTGGTGTTCGCCAAGATCCGTGAGGCCTTCGGCGGCAACCTGCGCGCCTGTGTCTCCGGGTCGGCCGCCCTCGCGCCGGAGATCGGGTACTTCTTCTCCGGCGCCGGCATCCACATCCTCGAGGGCTACGGCCTGACCGAGTCCTCGGCGGCTTCGTTCGTGAACCCGGGCGAGGCCTACCGCACCGGTACGGTCGGCAAGCCGCTGCCCGGCACGGAGGTGCGGATCGCCGACGACGGGGAGATCCTGCTGCGCGGCCCCGGCATCATGGAGGGCTACCACGGGCTGCCCGAGAAGACCGCCGAGGTGCTGGAGTCGGACGGCTGGTTCCACACCGGGGACATCGGGGAGCTGTCGGCCGACGGGTACCTGCGGATCACCGACCGCAAGAAGGACCTCATCAAGACCTCGGGCGGCAAGTACATCGCGCCGGCGGAGGTCGAGGGGCAGTTCAAGGCGGTGTGCCCGTACGTGTCCAACATCCTGGTGCACGGGGCCGACCGGAACTTCTGCACGGCGCTCATCGCGCTCGACGAGCTGGCCATCGTGGAGTGGGCGAAGGAGAACGGGCTCGGGGGGAAGTCGTACGCCGAGATCGTGGCCGCGCCCGCGACGGTCGAGATGGTCGACGGGTATGTGAAGCAGCTCAACGAGGGGCTTCAGAAGTGGCAGACCATCAAGAAGTTCCGGCTGCTGCCGCGGGATCTCGATGTGGAGCACGGTGAGATCACGCCGAGTCTGAAGTTGAAGCGGCCGGTGGTGGAGCGGGAGTACAAGCATCTCATCGAGGAGATGTACGAGGGCTCTCGCGAGGCGTAGGGGGGGGGCAGGGGCTGCACGGCGGGTGCGGGTGCGTTGTGGCTTGTCGCGCAGTTCCCCGCGCCCCTAGGTGGCCGAATCCACTCGGCGTCTTAGGTCCTGGATCTCCTTTCGCAGGCGTTCCACCTCTCTGCCCTTGCGGTAGAGGTCCAGGAAGACGGTGACCTTCGCCCTGAGGACCCAGGGGTCGAAGGGCTTGGTCAGGTAGTCGGCGGCGCCGGTCGCGTAGCCGCGGAAGGCGTAGCCCGAGTCGTCGTCCGCGCCCGTCAGGAAGATGATCGGGACGTCGCGGGTCTGGTCGAGGCGTTTGATGTGGGCGGCCGTCTCGAAGCCGTCCATGCCGGGCATGCGGATGTCGAGCAGCACCAGGGCGATCGGCTGCCGCAGCAGGGCCTTCATCGCCTCCTCGCCCGAACGGGCCCGCACCAGCGGTTCGTTGAGGGAGGCGAGGACGGCCTCCAGGGCGGTCAGGTTGTCCTCCATGTCGTCGACCAGGAGGATTCCGGCGTGGTCGGTGCTCATGACGGTCGGGTCTCCTCCGCCGGGTCCTCAGCGTCCTCGGTGTCCTCCGGGTCCAGCAGTTCGCACACGACCGTCAGCAGCCGGTCGATGTCCACCGGCTTGGGCACGTAGTCGTTGGCGCCGCGGGCGATGGACTTCTCCCGGTCGCCCGGCATCGCCTTGGCGGTCAGCGCCACGATCGGCAGGCCCGTCCAGCGGGGTGCGCGGCGGATGGCGGAGATGGTCTCGTAGCCGTCCATCTCCGGCATCATGATGTCCATCAGGACCAGTTCGACGTCCGCGCTGCGCTCCAGGGTCTCGATGCCCTCCCGGCCGTTCTCCGCGTACAGCACGGTCATGCCGACCCGGCCCAGGACATGGGTCAGAGCGAACACGTTGCGGATGTCGTCGTCGACGATCAGCACCCGGCGCCCGGCCAGGATCCGGCCCGGCCTGCCGGACGTCCACGCCTCCAGCTTCGTCGGCGCCGGCCAGGCGTCGTCCGTTTCGTGCGCGGCCGGGTACGGTCCCGCCGCCGGCTGGAGGGACAGGGACAGAGGCAGGGCCGTGCGCTCCTCCGGGAGCGGAGTCGCAGCCGGCGCCGTGTGGCCGGGGCTGACGACCGGGACGTACAGGGTGAACCTGGAACCCTTGCCGGGCTCGCTCTCGGCGATGATCCGGCCGCCGAGCAGGCCCGCGATCTCCCGGCTGATCGACAGGCCGAGGCCGGTGCCGCCGTACTTGCGGTTGGTGGTGCCGTCGGCCTGCTGGAACGCCTCGAAGATCACCGGGAGTTTCTCCGGCGCTATGCCGATGCCCGTGTCGGACACGGTGAACGCGACGACGTCATCGGTGTCCCGGACCCAACGGTGCTCGGCGTCCTGCACCCGGTCGACCCGCAGCTCGACCTTGCCCGACGCGGTGAACTTGATCGCGTTGGACAGAAGATTGCGCAGGATCTGCTGGAGCCGCTGCTCGTCCGAGTACATCTCGCGCGGTACGTCCTCGCCGACCGCCACCTCGAAGGCGAGCCCCCGGTCGATGGTGAGGGGGCGGAACGTGGCGTGGACGTAGTCGAGCAGCTTGATGAGCGGGAGCCGCTTGGGGCGTACGTCCATCCGGCCGGCCTCGATCTTCGACAGGTCCAGGATGTCGTTGATCAGCTGGAGCAGGTCCGAGCCCGAGCGGTGGATCGTCGTCGCGAACTGCACCTCCTGGTCGGAGAGACGGCCGTCCGGGTTGTCGGAGAGCAGCCGGGCCAGGATCAGCAGGGAGTTCAGCGGCGTGCGCAGCTCGTGCGACATGTTCGCCAGGAACTCGGACTTGTACTGGGAGGACGTGGCCAGCAGGGCGGCCTTCTCCTCCAGTTCGGCGTTGGAGCGCTGCAGCTCGCCCTGCTGCTTCTGGAGTTCGTCCGAGCGCTCCTGGAGCTGCATGGCGAGGCGCTGGGACTCGCCGAGCAGGGACTCCGTGCGGGAGTTGGCGATGATCGTGTTGATGGCGACGCCGATGGTGTTCACGAACTGGTCGAAGAACGCCAGGTGCACATCGGAGAAGCGGGAGAAGGAGGCGAGCTCGATGACACCGAGGAGCTTGTCCTCGAAGAGGATCGGGATGATGACGATCGTGGTGGGGGCCGCCTCGCCGAGACCGCTGTTGATCTTGATGTAGTCCGGCGGGGCGCCCTCCACCAGGATCCGCTTCTTCTCCCGGGCCGCCTGCGCGACCAGGCCGTGCACGGGAAGGGCCCCGGTCTCGACGGTCGCGTCCTGGGCGGCGCCGTACCCGGCGATGAAGGCCAGGCCCTTCGTCGGCACGGCGGTGCGCAGGGCCGCGCCGTCCTCGTCCGGGTCGGCCAGGTAGAACGCGCCGTACTGCGCGTTCACCAGCGGGGTCAGCTCCCGGAGTATCAGGTCGGCGACCTCCATCAGGTCGCGGTGGCCCTGCATCAGGGCGGCCAGACGGGCCAGATTGGACTCCAGCCAGTCCTTCGCGCGGGTCGTCTCGCGGAGGTTGGCCACCATCAGGTTGATGTTGTCCTTCAGCTCGGCGACCTCGCCGCGCGTCTCGACCGTGATCGAGCGGGACATGTCGCCCTGGGCCACCGCGGAGGCGACCTCGGCGATGGCGCGGACCTGGGTGGTGAGGTTGAGCGCGAGCTCGTTGACGTTCGTCGTCAGGCGCTTCCAGGTGCCGTAGACGCCCTCGACCCGGGCCTGGCCGCCCAGTTGGCCCTCGCTGCCGACCTCGCGGGCCACACGGGTGACCTCGGAGGCGAAGGAGGACAGCGTGTCGACCATCGTGTTGATGGTGGTCTTCAGCTCCAGGATCTCGCCACGCGCGTCCACGTCGATCTTCCGGGAGAGGTCGCCCTGCGCCACGGCCGTCGCCACCTGGGCGATGTTGCGCACCTGGGAGGTGAGGTTGTCGGCCATGTAGTTGACGTTGTCCGTCAGGTCCCGCCAGACGCCGGAGACGCCCAGCACCTGGGCCCGGCCGCCGAGCCGGCCGTCGGTGCCGACCTCGCGGGCGACGCGGGTCACCTCGTCGGCGAAGGCGCGCAACTGCTCCACCATCGTGTTGACGGTGTCCTTCAGCTCCAGGATCTCGCCGCGGGCGTCGACCGTGATCTTCTTCGACAGGTCGCCGTTGGCGACGGCGGTGGTGACCTGGGCGATGTTGCGCACCTGGGAGGTCAGGTTCAGCGCCATGAAGTTGACGTTGTCGGTGAGGTCCTTCCAGACGCCGGAGACGCCCCGGACCTGGGCCTGGCCGCCGAGGTTGCCTTCCGTGCCGACCTCGCGGGCGACGCGGGTGACCTCGTCGGCGAAGGCGGAGAGCTGGTCGACCATCGTGTTGATCGTGGACTTGAGCTCCAGGATCTCGCCCTTGGCCTCCACCGTGATCTTCTTGCCGAGGTCGCCCTGGGCGACGGCGGTGGAGACGAGGGCGATGTTCCGCACCTGCGAGGTGAGGTTGTCCGCCATGAAGTTGACGTTGTCGGTGAGGTCCTTCCAGACGCCGGAGACGCCCCGGACCTGCGCCCGTCCGCCGAGGTTGCCCTCGGTGCCGACCTCGCGGGCGACCCTGGTCACCTCGTCGGCGAAGGCGGAGAGCTGGTCGACCATCGTGTTGATGGTCGACTTGAGCTCCAGGATCTCGCCCTGCGCGGCGACCGTGATCTTCTGGGACAGGTCGCCGTTGGCCACGGCCGTCGTCACCTGGGCGATGTTCCGCACCTGCGAGGTCAGGTTCGACGCCATGAAGTTGACGTTGTCGGTGAGGTCCTTCCAGACCCCCGACACGCCCCGCACCTGCGCCCGTCCGCCCAACTGACCCTCGGTGCCGACCTCGCGGGCGACCCTCGTCACCTCGTCGGCGAAGGCGGAGAGCTGGTCGACCATCGTGTTCACGGTCAGCTTCAGCTCCAGCAGCTCGCCGGTCGCCTCCACCGTGACCGTGCGGGTCAGGTCGCCGCGCGCCACCGCAGTCGTCACCGCCGCGATGTCCCGCACCTGGGCCGTCAGCCGGGACGCCATGGTGTTGACGGCCTCGGTCACGTCCCGCCAGCTGCCCGACAGGCCCCGCACATTGGCCCGGCCGCCGAGCCGGCCCTCGGTGCCGACCTCGCGCGCGACCCGCGTCACCTCGCCCGTGAACAGGGACAGCTGATCCACCATCGTGTTCACGGCCCGGCCGAGACGGCGCAGGTCGCCGCGTAACTGCCGGGTCCCGTCGTGCAGATCGACCCGCTGGGTCAGATCGCCGCCGGCCACCGCGTCCAGCACCCGCGTGGCGTTCGCCGCCGGGGCGACCAGGGCGTCGAGCAACTGGTTCACGTCGTTGACGCGGGAGGTCCACAGACCCTGGCCCGGACTCGCCGAAAGGCGCTCGTCGAGCCGGCCGTGCCGCACCAGTTCCCGCCTCACGCGCCGTGTCTCGGTGGTGAAGTGAATGCTGCGGTCCATGATCTGGTTGAAGACCGCGGTGAGTTCGGCCACCATCCCGTGGCCGGATTCCGGCACCTTGGCGAAGTCGCCGTCACGTGCGGCGGTCATCGCGGCGAGCAGTGGACGCAGATCGGATGTACGAATCTGACCTTCTTCGTACCCATCTTCGACCACAGGAGTAGCACTGTTCTCACTCATGGCGGCCCACTTCGGTAACTCGGCGCTTATGGGCGGGGTCAGTCTGTCACTCTGTCGGCATCGACTGTGGCGTATTCGTACGAACTGCCCGGGGAGCTGTCCATGGGGGCCATTCCGACGCAACGGGAGACCGCCTCCCGTGCCTCGCAGGCGCCTGCCCACGCTTCGGAGACGCCTGCGTCCGGTGAGGACGAGCCCGTTTCCGAGGAGCCCGCACCGACTGCCGAGACGCTCACGCCCGACGCGTGCGCGCCGGCCTGCCCGGCGCCCGCACCCATACCCGAGGCGCCCGCGCAGGAGCGCGCGCGGGCGCACGCGACCCTGTCCGGCAGCTCGCTCGCGCCGGGCACCGCACGCGCCCTCGTGCGCTCGGCGCTCGCCGAGTGGACCCGGCTCGGTCTGCCCGGCACCGAGCACCTCACCGACCGCCTCGCCGACGACGCCACGCTCGTGGTCAGCGAACTCGTCACCAACGCCGTCGTGCACGCCGGCACCGACGTCGAGCTGGAGTGCCGGCTGGAAAGCGGCGGCGACGGACACGGCGGCGACACCGACGACAAGGAGACGGCCGCGCTCGTGGTCGAGGTCTGCGACCACCACCCCTCACGCGCCCCGCGCGGCGGCGAGCCGGAGACACCGCACGACATGCCCGAGTACGGGCGCGGCCTGCGGCTCGTCGGCGCGCTCTCCGAGGCCTGGGGCATCACGTACCGCACGGGCCGCAAGACCGTGTGGGCGCGGCTGCCCGCCGGGGGGTGCACGGCGGGCGAGCAGATCGAGGCGTACGCCGAGGAGCAGGCGCTGGCGCGCGGGCTGCGGGTGGCGGAGATCCTGGCGCCCGAGCCGGAGCCGGGGGTTGTCCCCGCCGGCGGCGGCAAGGGAGAAGCGGGGGAGGCCGGGTGGCGCCGGCGTGACGGATGGGACAGGGAGCACCCGCGGGACTCCCGCGGTTTATGGGACCGGCAGGACTCCCGCGGGCCTCGCGACCGGCAGGACCCGCAGGACTCCCACGGTCTGCGGGACTGGCGTGACTGGAACGACGTACGGGACTGGCGGGACCGTCACGAGGGCGGCTGTGACGGACGCGACGGTGCCTGGCTGGGCCGCGGCGCCCTCTCCTTCCTGGCAGAGGCCTCCGACCTGCTCGCCGGACAGCTCGACGAGGACCTGGTCGCCGCCCTCGCCGGGCAGCTGATCGTGCCGCGGCTGGCCGACTGGTGCGCGGTGTGGCTGGAGGACGAGGCCACCGGCGGTGGCTGGAGCGGTGGTGCCGGAGCGGGCGGGGCACGCCTGGCCCGCGTCTGGCACGGCAGCGAGAACCGCATCGAGGAGCTGCGCCGGGCCCTGGAGAAGGACCCGCCGCACCCGTCCGATCCCCCCGGATCCGGGCCCGTCGACTACCCCTGGCCGGGCGAGGCGCTCGGTGAGGCGCCCGGCGAGCCGGGGTCGGCGCTCGCGTACCGGCTGGTCGCCGGTGGACGCCCGCTGGGCACCCTGGTCATCGGCCGGTCCGGGGCGGCCGGCTTCCCCGACGAGATCACCGGCCTCGTCGAGGACCTCAGCCGCCGCGTCGCCCTCGCCATCGGCGCCGCCCGCCAGTACGCCCGCCAGGCCACCATCAGCGCCGTACTCCAGCGCGGACTGCTCCCCGGCGCCGTCGCCGAGATCCCCGGAGTGCGCAGCGCGCTCGTCTACGAGCCGTACGACAAGGGCGGGCCCAGCGGCGACTTCTACGACCTGTTCCCTGCCGGTGACGGCCGCTGGTGCTTCGCCGTCGGCGACGTCCAGGGCAAGGGCCCCGAGGCGGCCGTCGTGATCGGGCTGGCCCGGCCCTGGCTGCGGCTGCTGGCCCGCGAGGGCTACCGGGTCGCCGACGTCCTCGACCGCCTCAACCAGCTGCTGCTCGACGACGCCACGGAGGCCGCGGACGCGGCGGCCCGGGCGCTGGTGGCCGCGGGCGCCCGGCCGACCCCGCCCGGCGACGGCCCCCAGACACGTTTCCTGTCCCTGCTCTACGGCGAACTGGTCCCCTTCGACGGCGGTGTCCGCTGCACCGTCGCCTCCGCCGGGCACCCGCTCCCCCTGCTGCTCGGAGCGGGCGGCGAGGTCCACGCGACAGCGCAGCCACAGACCCTCCTGGGGGTCGTCGAGGACGCCACGTACACCAGCGACACCTTCGAGCTGCGGTCCGGCGACACGCTGCTGTGCGTCACCGACGGCGTGACCGAGCGCCGCTCCGGCTCCCGTCAGTTCGACGACGAGGACGGGCTCGCGGCGGCGCTGGCCGGGTGCGCGGGGCTGGACGCCGAGCTGATAGCCGAGCGGATCAAGCGGCTGGTGCACGAGTTCGGGGCGCGGCCCCCGGCCGACGATCTCGCGCTGCTGGTGCTCCAGGCGGAGTGAGCGGAGTGAGGAGGCGGAGCGAGCGCGCGGGTGCTGGACAATGGAAGGCATGCCTTCCGCACTTCCCGACGGCGAGCCCGTCCCCGACGACGGCGCGCTGCCCGCCTCCGCGCTCGCCGGGGCCGCCGGCCGTCCGCTCGGGTTCTATCTGCACGTCCCGTACTGCGCGACCCGCTGCGGCTACTGCGATTTCAACACCTACACGGCGACCGAGCTGCGCGGCACGGGCGGTGTGCTGGCCTCCCGCGACAACTACGCCGAGACGCTGGTCGAGGAGGTCCGCCTGGCGCGCAAGGTGCTGGGCGATGATCCGCGGCCCGTTCGCACGGTGTTCGTGGGCGGGGGGACGCCCACGCTGCTGGCCGCCGGTGATCTCGTACGGATGCTGGGCGCGATCCGTGACGAGTTCGGGCTCGCGCCGGATGCCGAGATCACGACGGAGGCGAATCCGGAGTCGGTGGATCCGGCGTATCTGGCCGCGCTGCGCGAGTGCGGCTTCAACCGGATCTCGTTCGGCATGCAGAGCGCGCGGCAGCATGTGCTGAAGGTGCTGGACCGTACGCATACGCCCGGGCGGCCCGAGGCGTGTGTGGCGGAGGCGCGGGCGGCGGGGTTCGAGCATGTGAACCTGGACCTGATCTACGGCACGCCGGGGGAGAGCGACGACGACTGGCGGGCGTCGCTGGACGCGGTGCTGGGGGCCGGGCCGGATCACGTCAGTGCGTACGCGTTGATCGTGGAGGAGGGTACGCAGCTCGCGCGGCGTATTCGCCGGGGTGAGGTGCCGATGACCGACGATGACGTGCATGCCGACCGGTATCTGATCGCGGACGAGGTTCTCTCGGGCGCCGGCTTCGAGTGGTACGAGGTGTCCAACTGGGCGACCTCGGAGGCCGGGCGGTGTCTGCACAACGAGCTGTACTGGCGGGGGGCCGACTGGTGGGGGGCCGGGCCGGGGGCGCACAGCCATGTGGGGGGGGTTCGGTGGTGGAACGTCAAGCATCCGGGGGCCTACGCGGGGGCGCTGGCGGCGGGGCGGTCGCCGGGGGCCGGGCGTGAGGTGCTGTCGGAGGAGGACCGGCGGGTGGAGCGGATTCTGCTGGAGCTGCGGCTCAGGGAGGGCGTGCCGCTGTCCCTGCTCAGGACGGAGGGGATGGCCGCCTCGCGGGTGGCGCTGGCGGACGGGCTCCTGGAGAAGGGCCCGTACGACGAAGGGCGGGCCGTGCTCACGCTGCGGGGGCGGTTGCTGGCGGATGGGGTTGTACGGGATCTGGTGGACTGAGGTGCTCGGCGTGGGTGCTGGGGGCGGGGAGTTGCGCAGCCCGGCGTGGCGGGGTGCCGCCGCGCCCACCCGTGCCGCCCTTAGCGGCACGCATGCCCGCAGGTAGGGCGGCCAGTGCGCATGCGCGCAGCTAGGGCGGCCAGTACGCATGCCCGCAGCTAGGGCAGCCAGTGCGCATGCCCGCAGCTACGGAGCCGTGACGAAGTCGATCAGTTCTTCCACCCTGCCCAGGAGTTCCGGTTCCAGGTCCTTGTAGGAGCGGACACCCGAGAGGATTCGCTGCCAGGCCGCGCCTGTGTTGGGTGGCCAGCCCAGGGAGCGGCACACTCCCGTTTTCCAGTCCTGGCCGTGGGGGACGCGGGGCCAGGAGTCGATGCCCAGGGACGTCGGCTTCACCGCTTCCCAGATGTCGATGTACGGGTGGCCCACCACCAGGGCGTGCTCGCTCGTCACCGACTCGGCGATGCGCCACTCCTTGCTGCCCGGGACCAGGTGGTCCACCAGGACGCCGAGGCGGGCGTCCGGGCCGGGGGCGAAGTCGGAGACGATCGACGGCAGGTCGTCGACGCCCTCCAGGTACTCCACGACCACGCCCTCGATGCGCAGGTCGTCGCCCCACACCCTCTCGACCAGCTCGGCGTCGTGCCGGCCCTCGACGTAGATGCGGCCGGCGCGGGCCACACGCGCGCGTGCGCCGGGGACGGCCACCGAACCGGAGGCGGTGCGCGTGGGGCGGGCGGGGCCGGACGACGGGCGGACCAGCGTCACCACCCTGCCCTCCAGCAGGAAGCCGCGCGGCTCCATCGGGAACACGCGGTGCTTGCCGAAGCGGTCCTCCAGCGTCACCGTGCCCGCCTCGCAGCGGATCACCGCCCCGCAGAAGCCCGACCCGGGCTCCTCGACCACCAGGCCCGGATCCGCCGGAACCTCGGGCACCGGCTTCGGCTTCTTCCACGGCGGGGTCAGGTCGGCGGAGTACTGGCGCATTCGAATGACGATAGGAGAAGGCGCACGGCGATCACCGCGACACGCCGAAACGCGCCGCCAGCGCGTCCCGCTGAGCCCGGACGAACGCCGCGTCCACCACCGCTCCGTGACCGGGCACGTACAGCGCGTCCTCGCCGCCCAGATCCAGCAGCCGGTCCAGGGCGGCAGGCCAGTGCGACGGCACGGCGTCGGGGCCCGACTGGGGCTCGCCCGACTCCTCGACCAGGTCCCCGCAGAACACCACCTCCGGATCACCCGGCACCAGCACCGCCAGGTCGTGCGCGGTGTGCCCCGGGCCCACGTTCGCCAGCAGCACCTGGCGGCCGCCGCCCAGGTCGAGCGTCCACTCGCCGGAGACCAGATGGCGGGGCGGGACCAGCCGGTCCGCCGACTCCCGCGCGACAGGCTCCGCCAGGCCGTTGCGTACCGCGTCCGCGCACAGCTCCTCGCGGTCCCGCACCCGCGTGAGGACCGCGTCCACGCCCACCGCGCCGAACACCTCCGCCTCCGGGAACGCCGCCGCGCCGAAGACATGGTCGAAGTGGGGGTGGGTCAGCGCGAGATGCGTCACACGATGACCGGTGAGCGACTGCGCCTGCGTGCGCAACCGCGCGCCCTCGGCCATGCTCGACCCCGCGTCGATCATGAGGACCGCGCCCTCACCGGCGACCAGTCCCGCCGTGCAGTCCCACACCGGGAGCCGGCACCGCCCCACCCCGGCGGCCACCCGCTCCCACCCGAGCTCTTCCCAAGTCACCGTCATACGGCGACGCTAGCGGTGACACCCGTCGCGGGCACGACAGCGCACGACCAGCCTTGCCGGGGGTGCACCCCACCGCCGTACACTGGGCCGGGGAATGCTGGCACTCGCACGCGCAGAGTGCCAGGCCACGACAGGCAGGGCAGCGAGCGGATGACTTCTGGAGGTGTGCGCGATGCTCAGTGAACGCAGGCTTCAGGTGCTGCGCGCCATCGTCCAGGACTACGTCGGCACCGAGGAGCC
Source organism: Streptomyces sp. NPDC050546 (assembly GCF_044457425.1). Taxonomy (NCBI): domain Bacteria; kingdom Bacillati; phylum Actinomycetota; class Actinomycetes; order Kitasatosporales; family Streptomycetaceae; genus Streptomyces; species Streptomyces sp. NPDC050546. Next base: position 159,030 of record NZ_JBITGX010000012.1, on the reverse strand, counting down.
CGTCGGCTCCAAGGCCCTCACCGAGCGGCACAGCCTCGGCGTCTCCCCGGCCACCGTCCGCAACGACATGGCGGCCCTCGAGGACGAGGGATACATCGCCCAGCCGCACACCAGTGCCGGGCGTATCCCCACCGACAAGGGCTACCGGCTGTTCGTGGACAAGCTGGCCGGCGTCAAGCCGATGACCGCGCCCGAGCGGCGCGCGATCCAGAACTTCCTCGAGGGTGCCGTCGACCTCGACGACGTCGTGGCGCGTACGGTGCGGCTGCTGGCGCAGCTCACGCGCCAGGTGGCCGTCGTGCAGTACCCGTCGCTGACCCGGTCGACCGTGCGGCATGTGGAGTTGCTCTCCCTCGCGCCCGCGCGTCTGATGCTGGTGCTGATCACGGACACCGGGCGGGTCGAGCAGCGTGTGGTCGACTGCGTGGCGCCCTTCGGCGAGGCCTCGCTCGCGGATCTGCGCGCACGGCTCAACAGCCGTGTGGCGAACCGCCGTTTCGCGGATGTGCCGAGTTTGGTGGAGGATCTGCCGGAGGCGTTCGAGCATGAGGACCGGGGTACGGTTTCCACGGTGCTCTCCACGCTTCTGGAGACGCTCGTCGAGGAGAACGAGGAGCGGCTGATGATCGGCGGCACCGCCAATCTCACCCGTTTCGGGCATGACTTTCCCCTGGTGATCCGGCCGGTGCTGGAGGCGCTGGAGGAGCAGGTCGTGCTCCTCAAGCTGCTCGGCGAGGCCAAGGATCCGGGCGTGACCGTACGTATCGGTCATGAGAACGCCCACGAAGGACTCAACTCCACGTCCGTCGTGTCGGTCGGCTACGGTTCGGGCGGCGAGGCAGTCGCCAAGCTCGGCGTGGTCGGACCGACCCGCATGGACTACCCGGGAACGATGGGAGCGGTACGCGCAGTGGCACGGTACGTCGGACAGATCCTGGCGGAGTCGTAGTGGCCACGGACTACTACGCCGTACTCGGCGTGCGCCGCGACGCGTCGCAGGAAGAGATCAAGAAGGCCTTCCGGCGGCTCGCACGCGAGCTGCACCCGGACGTCAACCCCGATCCGAAGACCCAGGAGCGGTTCAAGGAGATCAACGCCGCTTACGAGGTGTTGTCGGACCCGCAGAAGAAGCAGGTCTACGACCTCGGCGGCGACCCGCTCTCGCAGGCCGCCGGCGGCGGCGCGGGCGGCTTCGGAGCCGGTGGCTTCGGGAACTTCTCCGACATCATGGACGCGTTCTTCGGTACGGCGTCTCAGCGCGGTCCGCGCTCGCGCACCCGCCGCGGCCAGGACGCGATGATCCGTATCGAGGTCGAGCTCGACGAGGCCGCCTTCGGTACGACGAAGGACATCCAGGTCGACACGGCCGTCGTCTGCAACACCTGCAGTGGCGAGGGTGCCGCGCCGGGGACGAGTGCGCAGACGTGTGACATGTGCCGCGGCCGCGGTGAGGTGTCGCAGGTCACCCGGTCGTTCCTCGGCCAGGTCATGACGTCCCGGCCCTGCCCGCAGTGCCAGGGCTTCGGGACCGTGGTGCCGACGCCGTGCCCGGAGTGCGCCGGTGACGGCCGCGTCCGTTCCCGGCGGACCCTGACCGTGAAGATCCCCGCGGGTGTCGACAACGGCACGCGCATCCAGCTCGCCGGCGAGGGCGAGGTCGGGCCGGGTGGCGGTCCCGCCGGTGATCTCTACGTGGAGATCCACGAACTCCCGCACTCCACGTTCCAGCGGCGCGGTGACGACCTGCACTGCACGGTCACCATCCCGATGACCGCGGCGTGCCTCGGCACGAAGGTGCCGCTGGAGACGCTGGACGGCATGGAGGAGGTCGACATCCGCCCGGGCACCCAGTCCGGCCAGTCGATCCCGCTCCACGGCCGGGGCATCACGCACCTGCGGGGCGGCGGACGCGGCGACCTCATCGTCCACGTCGAGGTCCAGACCCCGACCAAGCTCGACCCCGAGCAGGAGCGACTGCTGCGCGAGCTGGCCAAGCTGCGGGGCGAGGAACGGCCCACGGGGCAGTTCCAGCCGGGGCAGCAGGGGTTGTTCTCACGGCTGAAGGACGCGTTCAACGGGCGCTGACTTTGGGCGGGCCGGCCGCTGCTGGGGGTCCGGGGGTCGCCCCCCGGGCAGGCACAGTCAGCCTGGGCAGCAGGGGTTGTTCTCGCGGTTGAAGGATGCGTTCAACGGGCGCTGAGCTGGGTGGTCCGGCTGCTGCTGGGGGTCCGGGGGTCGCCCCCCGGGCTGGCACAGTCAGCCGGGGCAGCAGGGGTTGTTCTCGCGGTTGAAGGATGCGTTCAACGGGCGCTGAGCTGGGTGGTCCGGCCGCTGCTGGGGGTCCGGGGGTCGCCCCCCGGGCTGGCGCAGTCAGCCTGGGCAGCAGGGGTTGTTCTCGCGGTTGAAGGACGCGTTCAACAGGCGCTGAGCGGCTTTCGGAGGGCCCTTTCCTCTGGTCTATGCCACACAGCGGGCCGGTTTCAGGGTTGTTCGGAGGACGTGACAACATGCGGTCATGTCCTCCGCGCTGACCGATCTCTTCCCGCACCCGATCGTGCAGGCCCCCATGGCGGGGGGCGTCTCCGTACCGCAGCTCGCCGCCGCCGTGTGCGAGGCGGGCGGGCTCGGATTCCTCGCCGCCGGGTACAAGACCGCCGACGGGGTGTACCAGGAGATCAAGCAGCTCCGGAGCCTCACCAGCAGGCCCTTCGGCGTGAACGTCTTCATGCCGCAGCCCGAGTACGCCGACCCCGCCGCCATCGACGTCTACGCCCACCAGCTCGCCGGCGAGGCCACCTGGTACGAGGCGGAGCTCGGCGATCCGGACAGCGGCCGTGACGACGGCTACGAGACCAAGCTCGCGGTACTGCGCGACAACCCCGTGCCGGTCGTGTCGTTCCACTTCGGCGTGCCGAGCCGGGAGGTCATCGACAGCCTGCACCGCGTCGGCACCTTCGTCCTCGCCGCCGCTACCACCCCCGACGAGGCCCGGGCCGTCGAGCGGGCGGGCGCGGACGGGGTCATCGCGCAGGGCGTCGAGGCCGGCGGCCACCAGGGCACGCACCGGGACATCCCGGAGCTGGACGGTTCCGGAATCGGGCTGCTGTCGCTGGTCGCGCAGATCCGGGAATCCGTGAGCATCCCGATCGTCGCCGCGGGCGGCATCATGCGCGGTGGCCAGATCGCCGGGGTCCTCGCGGCCGGTGCGAGCGCGGCCCAGCTCGGCACCGCGTTCCTCGCCACGCACGAGTCGGGCGCGAACGCCCTGCACAAGCAGGCGCTGACCAACCCCCTGTTCGTGCGCACGGAGTTGACCCGGGCCTTCTCCGGGCGGCCGGCGCGCGGCCTCGTCAACCGGTTCCTGCGCGAGCACGGCCCGTACGCGCCGCCCGCCTACCCCGAGGTCCACCACCTGACCTCGCCGCTGCGCAAGGCCGCCGCCAAGGCGGGGGACGCGCAGGGGATGGCCCTCTGGGCGGGGCAGGGCCACCGCATGGCGCGGGAGCTGCCCGCCGGGCAGCTGGTGGAGCTGCTGGCCGGTGAACTCGCCACGGCGCGCGCGGTGCTGTCGGGTGGGGGCGGCGTCCTGTGACCGCGCCGGTGTTCGTGGTCGAGCACCTCGACGCGGGCGGTGGTGGCCGGTACGTCCTCGACGGGCCGGAAGGGCGGCATGCCGTCTCCGTGAAGCGGCTGCGGGCCGGTGAGGATGTCGTCCTCACGGACGGGGCCGGGCGGTGGGCGGACTGCGTCGTGCTCGACACGGAGGGCAAGGACCGGCTGATCGTCCGGCTTGACTCGGTGACCGAGGAGCCGGTGGAGCAGCCCCGTGTCACGGTCGTCCAGGCGCTGCCCAAGGGCGACCGTGGGGAGCTGGCCGTCGAGACGATGACCGAGGTGGGTGTCGACGCGATCGTGCCGTGGGCGGCGGCGCGCTGCATCACCCAGTGGAAGGGCGAGCGTGGGCTGAAGGCGCTGGGCAAGTGGCGGGCGACGGCCCGGGAGGCCGGGAAGCAGTCACGCCGTGTGCGGTTTCCGGAGGTCGCGGAGGCGGCGACGACCAGGCAGGTCGCTTCGTTGCTGGCCGGGGCCGCGTTCGCCGGTGTGCTCCATGAGAGCGGGGACGAGCCGCTGGCGACCGTCGAACTGCCGTCGTCCGGTGAGATCGTGCTGGTCGTCGGGCCCGAAGGGGGCGTGGCGCCCGAGGAGTTGGCGCAGTTCGAGGAGGCGGGGGCGAAGGCGTACCGGCTCGGGCGCAGCGTGCTGCGTACCTCGACCGCCGGGACGGCGGCTGTTGCCGTGTTGTTGGCGCGCACCGGCCGGTGGTAGCGCCTGACGCCGGGTGGTGGGTCGGGGCCGCGCCGGGGGGTGTCCGTCCTCGGATTGGCGCGATGGGGTTGCGTACCGGCTCACTGTCCGTTGACGCGCCAACCGCTGCGGGCGGACACCCCCCGACACGTCCCCTTGCGTACGTCGGCGGGTGCGGGCACGTCGTGCCCCAGCTGCGGGCATCCGCGCCGCCCCCCACCCCCTAGCTGCGGGCATGCGTGCCGCTAGGGGCGGCACGGGTGGGCGGTGGGGGTCCCCCCGCTCGAGCGAAGCCGAGAGTGGGGGAGGCACCTCGTCGCGCCGAGTTGCGCACCCAACCCGCCCCCAGCCCCGACGCCCTGGTGGCCAGTTGCGCTCTACCGTCTCGCCCGCTTCGGTGGGAGGCTGCCTCTCATGGGGGCATTGAGGAGGATCGCGGTCGCGGCGGCGTTCGCGGTGGTCGGCGTGGGCGGTGCTGTCGCCTGTGAACCCGGTGGTGGGATCAGCTCGGCCGCTGTCGCGTACACCACCGACGAAACCGTCACCAGGGAGCTCAACCGGCAGAAGGCGGGCGTGCGTTGGCTGACCTGTACCGCGTCGTACGGGGACTCCGGCAAGGGTGGGAACGCGTCGCCCTCGGCGCGTGAGAAGACCGTGGCGACCGTCGACTGTGAGGGAGAGACCGAGGACGGGAAGGACATCACCGTCACCGGCAGGGTCACCCACGCCGTGGACGGCGAATGCGTGCGCGGGAAGATCACCGCCAAGGTCGACGGCAAGGTGTGGTTCGAGGTCGACGGGCTCGGCAACTGCGACGCCACTCCGTCACCTGTGGGCGGCGGGCCCACGAACGGGCAGCCCGGGCCCACCGTCACCGTGACCGTCACACAGACCATCTGGTGCGAGCGCTATCCGGACTGCCGTCCTGTCGAGGGCAAGTGATCCGAAGTCTGTCCGCGTGGCGCCGTCCCTGCATAGGGTGATCGGGTGACTCAGTCCGCATCGCCTGCTTACCTCCGGTTCCCCCACGTGCACGGTGACCTGGTCGCCTTCACCGCCGAGGACGACGTGTGGCTCGCGCCCCTCGACGGCGGCCGGGCCTGGCGGGTCAGCGCCGACAACGTGCCGGTGACCCAGCCCCGCATCTCGCCCGACGGCACCACCGTCGCGTGGACCTCCACCCGCGACGGCGCTCCCGAGGTGCACATCGCCCCGGCCGACGGCGGACCCGCCAAGCGGCTGACGTACTGGGGGAGTTCGAAGACCCAGGTGCGCGGGTGGACCCCCGACGGTGAGGTCCTGGCCATCAGCACCCAGGGGCAGGCGAGTCTGCGCCGCACCTGGGCGCGTGCCGTCCCGCTCGACGGCGGTCCGGCCACCACCCTGCCGTACGGGCCCGTCGGTGACATCGCCTACGGGCCGAGCGTGGTCCTGCTGTCCGCGCCGATGGGGCGCGAGGCCGCCTGGTGGAAGCGGTACCGGGGGGGTACAGCGGGCAAGTTGTGGATCGACCGGGAGGGGGACGGGGAGTTCGTACGGCTGCACGAGGAGGTCGACGGGAACGTCGAGTATCCGCTGTGGGTCGGTGAGCGCATCGCCTTTCTGTCCGATCACGAGGGCATCGGCGCGCTCTACTCCTCCCTCGCCGACGGGGCCGATCTGCGGCGGCACACGCCGATCGACGGCTTCTACGCCCGGCATGCGGCGACCGACGGCACCCGGATTGTGTACTCCAGCGCCGGTGAGCTGTGGGTTCTCGATGATCTGGACGGGGCCGAGCCGCGTCGGCTGGATGTGCGGCTGGGCGGGCAGCGCGTCGATCTTCAGCCGTTTCCGCTGCACGCCTCCCGGTCGTTCGGGTCGGCTTCCCCGGACCACACCGCGCGCGGCAGCGCCGTCTCCGTACGCGGCTCCGTCCACTGGGTCACCCACCGCGCCGGCCCCGCCCGCGCCCTCGCCGCGACGCCCGGCGTGCGGGCCCGGCAGCCGCGCGCCTTCCGCGCCGACGGCGAGGAGTGGGTGGTGTGGGTGACGGACGCCGAGGGCGACGACGCCCTGGAGTTCGCGCCCGCCACCGGGCTCGCCCCGGGGGCGACGCCGCGCCGGCTCGCCGCGGGGCAGCTCGGCCGGGTGCTGGACCTCGCCATGGCGCCCGACGGCAGCCGTGCGGCCGTCGCCTCGCACGACGGGCGGCTGCTGCTCGTCGAGCGGGAGACGGGTGAGGTGCGGGAGGTCGACCGGAGCGAGGACGGCGATGTGTCGGGGCTCGTCTTCTCGCCCGATTCGGGATGGCTGGCCTGGTCCCATCCCGGCCCGCGGCCCCTGAGCCAGCTGAAGCTCGCCAACACCACCGACCTGTCGGTCACCGAGGCCACCCCGCTGCGCTTCCAGGACTACTCGCCCGCGTTCACGGTGGACGGCAAGCACCTCGCGTTCCTGTCGACCCGCTCCTTCGACCCGGTCTACGACGAGCACGTCTTCGACCTGGCGTTCGTGGAGGGGGCGAGGCCGCACCTCATCACCCTCGCGGCCACCACGCCGTCCCCCTTCGGGCCGCAGCGGCACGGCCGGTCCTTCGAGACGCCCGACCGGGAGGAGACCCCCGACAGCGAGGGCACCCCCGCCACCCGCATCGACCTGGAGGGGCTGGCCGACCGTATCGTGCCGTTCCCGGTCGAGGCCGCCCGCTACTCCAACCTGCGGGCCGCGAAGGACGGCGTCCTGTGGCTGCGCCACCCGGTCTCCGGGGTGCTCGGCGCTTCCAGGGCCACCCCGGACGATCCCGAGCCCAAGTCCGAGCTGGAGCGCTACGACCTCGCCCAGCAGCGTGTCGAGCATCTCGCCGTCGACGCCGACCACTTCGAGGTCAGCGGCGACGGCAAGCGGGTGCTGCTGTGGACCGACGGGCGGCTGAAGGTCGTCCCCAGCGACCGGCGCGCCTCGAACGACGACGACAGCGACTCCAACATCACCGTCGACCTCGGCCGCGTACGCCAGTTCGTCGACCCGGCCGCGGAGTGGCGGCAGATGTTCGACGAGAACGGCCGCATCATGCGGGACCACTTCTGGCGGCCGGACATGAGCGGCGTCGACTGGTCCGGCGTCCTCGACCGCTACCGCCCGGTCGTCGAGCGCCTCGCCACCCACGACGACCTGGTCGACCTGCTGTGGGAGGTCCAGGGCGAACTCGGCACCTCGCACGCCTACGTCACCCCGCGCGGCGGCTACGGCCGCGGCGCCCGCCAGGGCCTGCTCGGCGCGGACATCTCCCGCTACGAGGACGGCAGTTGGCGCGTCGACCGCATCCTGCCCTCGGAGACCTCCGACCCGGACGCGCGCAGCCCGCTGGCCGCACCCGGTGTCGCCGTGCGGCCGGGGGATGCCATTCTCGCGATCGCCGGACAGCCGGTCGATCCCGTCGCCGGGCCCGGACCGCTGCTGATCGGCACCGCCGGCAAGCCGGTGGAGCTGACCATCTCCCCGTCCGGCGGCGGCGACCCCAGGCACGCCGTCGTCGTCCCCCTCGCGGACGAGGAGCCGCTGCGCTATCACGCCTGGGTCACCGACCGGCGTGCCTATGTCCATGAGAAGTCCGGCGGCCGCCTCGGCTACCTGCACGTCCCGGACATGCAGGCGCCCGGCTGGGCCCAGATCCACCGTGATCTGCGCGTCGAGGTCGCCCGTGAGGGCCTGGTCGTCGACGTCCGCGAGAACCGCGGCGGCCACACCTCCCAGCTGGTCATCGAGAAACTCGCCCGGCGCATCGTCGGCTGGGCCGTGCCCCGTGGCATGCGTCCCTACAGCTACCCCGAGGACGCCCCCCGCGGCCCCGTCGTGGCCGTGGCCAACGAGTTCTCCGGCTCCGACGGCGACATCGTCAACGCGGCCGTCAAGGCCTTGGGGCTCGGCCCCGTCGTCGGCACCCGCACCTGGGGCGGCGTCATCGGCATCGACAGCCGGTATCGGCTTGTGGACGGCACCCTCGTCACCCAGCCCAAGTACGCCTTCTGGCTGGAGGGCTATGAGTGGGGAGTGGAGAACCACGGTGTGGATCCGGACGTGGAGGTAGTGCAGCGCCCCCAGGATTACGTGGCGGGCAGGGACGCCCAACTGGATGAAGCCATCCGACTGGCACTGGAAGCGCTGGAGGCAGTACCGGCAAAAACGCCCCCAGGCTTGCCAACCTAAGGGGCGCGGGGAACTGCGCGACCAGCCACAACGCACCCGCACCCGACGACGATACGATGCCCAAGTCGGACCACACGGCCCAACCCTCGGAGGAGACATGGCAGGGGAGCCCCAGGAAGACTGCCTGTTCTGCAAGATCGTCGCCGGCACCATCCCGGCGACCATCGTCCGCCAGACAGACACCACCGTCGCGTTCCGCGACATCAACCCCCAGGCCCCCACCCACGTCCTGATCATCCCCAAGGCGCACTACGAGAACGCCGCCGCCCTCGCCGCCGCCGACCCCGCCCTCACCGCGGACGTGATCCGCGAGGCCCAGGCCGTCGCCGACGAGGAGAAGCTCGACAGCCACCGCCTCGTCTTCAACACCGGCAGCGGCGCCGGCCAGACCGTCTGGCACGTGCACGGCCACGTGCTCGGCGGCCGCGGCCTCGAATGGCCCCCGGGGTAGTCCGCCTTGTCCGTACGTGAACTCGTGGTCCTCGGCACCGCCAGCCAGGTGCCGACCCGGCACCGCAACCACAACGGCTACCTGCTGCGCTGGGACGGCGAGGGCCTCCTGTTCGACCCCGGCGAGGGCACGCAGCGGCAGATGCTGCGCGCCGGGGTCGCCGCGCACGACCTGAACCGGATCTGCGTCACGCACTTCCACGGCGACCACAGCCTCGGCCTCGCCGGCGTCATCCAGCGCATCAACCTCGACAAGGTGCCGCACGAGATCACCGCGCACTATCCGCGTTCCGGGCAGCGCTTCTTCGACCGTCTCCGGTACGCGACCGCCTACCGCGAGACCGTCGAGATCACCGAGGCACCCGTCTCCGGCGACGGGCCCCTCGCCCGTACAGGCGGCTACACGCTGGACGCCCGGAAGCTGTCGCACCCCGTGGAGTCGTACGGCTACCGGCTCGTCGAGCCCGACGGCCGCCGCATGCTGCCCGAGCGGCTCGCCGCGCACGGCATCAAGGGGCCGGACGTCGGCCGGATCCAGAGGGAGGGCTCGCTCGGCGGGGTCGCGCTCGACGACGTGAGCGAGACGCGGCGCGGGCAGCGGTTCGCGTTCGTCATGGACACCCGGCTGTGCGACGGGGTGTACGCGCTCGCCGAGGAGTGCGACATGCTCGTCATCGAGTCGACCTTCCTCGACGAGGACGAGCAACTCGCCGTGGAACACGGGCATCTGACGGCGGGGCAGGCCGCGCGGGTGGCCCGGGACGGTGGGGTGCGGCATCTGGTGTTGACCCACTTCAGTCAGCGATATTCCGACCGTGGGGGCACCTCCCGCTCGAGCGAAGCCGAGAGTGGGGGAGAGTTCGAGCGACAGGCGCGGGCCGCCGGGTACGAGGGTGAGCTGACCGTGGCGCACGATCTACTGAGAGTGCCGGTTCCGAAGCGTCGGTGAATCAGCCGTACGATGAATTGATGTCCCTCCCCAAAGCCGAACTGCACCTTCACATCGAAGGCACCCTGGAACCGGAACTCGCCTTCGAGCTCGCCGCGCGCAACGGCGTCACGCTGCCGTACGCCGACACGGACGAGCTGCGCGAGGCGTACCGGTTCGAGGATCTGCAGTCCTTCCTGAACCTGTACTACGAGCTCATGGCCGTCCTGCGCACCGAGCGTGACTTCGAGGACCTGGCCAACGCATACCTCGCCCGCGCCGCCGCCCAGGGTGTGCGGCACGCGGAGATCTTCTTCGACCCGCAGGCCCACACCAGCCGGGGTCTTGAGATCGGCACGGTCGTCGAAGGGCTGTGGCGGGCGCTGGGCAGCAGCGAGGCGAACCACGGTGTCTCGACCCGGCTGATCCTGTGCTTCCTGCGCGACGAGTCCGCCGAGTCGGCCCTGGCGACCCTGGACGCGGCGAAGCCGTACCTGGACCGGATCACCGGCGTCGGCCTCGACTCGGCCGAGGTCGGGCACCCGCCGGTGAAGTTCCGCGAGGTCTACGAGGCCGCCGCCGCGCTCGGGCTGCGCCGGGTCGCGCACGCCGGTGAGGAGGGGCCGCCGGAGTACATCACCGAGGCGCTGGACATCCTCGGCGTGGAGCGGGTCGACCACGGGCTGCGCTGTGTGGAGGACCCGGCGCTGGTGGAGCGGCTGGTGCGGGACCGGGTGCCGCTGACGCTGTGCCCGCTGTCGAACGTACGGCTGCGGACCGTCGACACCCTCGCCGACCACCCGCTGCCCGCCATGCTGGACGCCGGGCTCATGTGCACGGTGAACTCGGACGACCCGGCTTACTTCGGCGGGTACGCCGGGGAGAACTTCGACGCCGTGCGCGCCACCCTCGGCCTGAGCGAGGAGCGGCTGCGGGAGCTCGCCCGCAACTCCTTCCTCGCCTCCTTCCTGGAGGACGACGAGGAGCTGCGGGCCCGGTATCTCGCCGAGGTGGAGGCCTACACCTTCCCGTAGGCCCGCCCGTCTCACTTGGCGTGGATGCGGTCCACCAGGATGTCGATGACCAGCGGCGTGCGCGGGCCGTAGCCCAGCAGCACGCCGTCCTCCACGTCGACGACGCGGCGGTTCATGCCGGCGGGGGTCTGGGCGATGCCGGGGATCTTGACGAGTCCGTCGATGCCGCCGACGGACTCCAGGCCCTTCGACATCATCAGGATGACGTCCGGCTGGGCCTGGGCGAGGGCCTCGGTGGTGATCGGGGTGAACGGCTTGTCCAGGCCGGCTTCGGTGCCCGCGTCCACCGCGCCCGCCGCCTCGATGAGGGAGTCGGCGCCGGAGCCCTTGCCGCCGATCAGGTAGACGGCCGCGCTGCCGCGCAGGTAGAGGAACGCGACCTTCGGCCTGCTGCCGGCGGGCACGGCGTCCCGGGCGGCGGCGAGGTCGGCGCTCATCCGCCGGTTGAGCGCCTTGCCCGCGTCCGGGACGCCGAGGGCCTCGGCGATACGGGTCGTGCGCGTGGTCACGTCGGACAGCTTCGTCGCCGGGTCGAGGACGACGACCGGGATGCCGGCGTCCCGGATCTGGTCGAGCGCCTCGTCGGGGCCGGTGTCGGTGTCCGCGAGCACCACGGTCGGCCGCAGGGACAGCACGCTCTCGGCGCTCACGTCGTGCGCCTTGGTGACCTGGGGGAGTTTCCTCGCCGCCGCGAACGTCGCGGTGATGTCGCGGCCGACGACGCGGTCGCCCAGCCCCAGTGTGAACACGGTCTCCGCCACGCCGCCGTTGAGCGGCAGGATGCGGGAGGCGTCCTCGACGGTGACCTTCCGGCCGTCGGAGGAGCCGACGGTCACCGGCAGCTTCGGGGTGGGGGCCTTGCCCTTCAGGGGCACGATCGTGTTCTTCGCGAGCTGCTTCCGGGCCGCCGTGGCACGGGCGTTCGCGGATGCCGGTGCGGCTTCCGAGCCGCCGGAGGGCGATGAGCCGCCTCCCGGGCCGCAGGCGCCGGTCAGCAGTCCGAGGGTGAGCGCGAGTGCGGCGAGGGTGCGCCTGCGGGTGGGGGGACGGCATCTCGCTGAGTTGAGCATGGCTCCACTTTTCCTCTCTCGCGACGCACAATTGACGGTTAGTTTAGGTTAGGCTCACCTTAATAAACCTTGGTGGGGGTGTTTTATGCCATCGTCAACTGGCCTGCACCGTAAGGGAGTTGTCCGGAATCGGGGAGCTTGGGTGATCCTGGGGGCCGTCGCGGCCCTGATCGTCCCGGCCGCCGCTCCGGCCGTCGCCGCCGGTGGTTCGGCGACCGGTCCCGAGGGGCAGAAACTCACCGTCTCCAAGTCCTCCGGCCTGAAATCGGCAGGCGAGACGGTGACCGTCACCGGCTCCGGCTACAACACGGAGAAGGGCATCTACGTCGCCTTCTGTGTGGACAACGGCCCGGGCAAGACCCCCACTCCCTGCGTCGGCGGCGTCGACATGTCCGGCGAGTCCGGTGCCTCGGCCTGGATCTCCTCCGACCCGCCCTCGTACGGGGACGGGCTGGCGAAGCCGTACGGCGGGAGCGGGCACGACGGCACCTTCAGCGTGAAACTCAAGGTGCGCGCCAAGGACGCCAACACCGACTGCACGAAGACCGGCGTGACCTGCGCCGTCATCACGCGCAACGACCACACGCGCGGTGGCGACCAGAGTCAGACGGTCCGGGTGCCGGTGACCTTCGGCGGCGGTTCGTCCGGGGACGGCGGTGCGTCGGCCACGCCGAGCGCGACGGCCGGGGCGAGCACGACCGGCGGGGGCGGCACGGGCGGTTCCGACGGCGGTGGCGGTGGCGGGAGCGGCGACAAGGACTCCGGCGGCCCGCTGGCCAGTACCGGGTCCGCCGCGCTGCCGCTCGGACTCACCGCCGCCGGGCTGGTCGCCGCCGGCGCCGGTACCTGGTTCTGGGCGCGCAGGCGCCGGGCCGGGCGCGCGGACGCGAGCTGACCACGACCTCGGCTGACCACAACCTCATAGGGAGAGGGACACGAAGATGGCGAAAAGACCCGGTGCCGTCGCCCTGGCCGTCGGCGCTGCCCTGTGCGCGGTGCTGTCGCCGGGCGCGGCGGCCGCGCAGGAGGGGGAGGCCCTTCCGCGCGAGGTGTCCGGAGGGTACGCGAGCTGGCACACGGCCGCGCCCGGCCTCACCGGCAGAGGCATCGCGCTGACCACGGACCGACCGGCCGTACAGGGGGCGGCCGATCGGTCCTGGTTCCCGGCGACGGGAGGCGGCGCGGATCCCGGAACCGGTGCGGCGGAGGTCGAGTTGGGCGGCACCGCCCGTCTCGAACGGTCCACCGGGCCGGGCGAGCCACTCGTCCTGGGCGGCCTGCGGCTGGAGCTGGCGGGCGACGGGGGCGGCGGTGCGCTGCATGCCCGGGCCGTACGCGACGGCCGCGCCCAGGAGGTGACGCTGGCCGAGTTCGCGGCGGGCGGCGCCGAACCCGCCGTACGTGCGGGCGGGATGACCTGGACCGGGCTGCGGGCGTCCCTCACGGACGAGGGGGCGGGGTTGCTGTCCGAGTGGAGCGGGGAGCGGTTCGCGTCGGGGGACGCGCTGGGGGTGCTGGACGTGACGGCCGGTACCGGTGCCGGGGGCGGTGCTCCCGGTGACGTACCGCCGTCGCCGTCGCCGACCTCTCCTGTCTCGGGTGCGCCCGCGCCGGAACCTCAACGGGAGCCCCTGAGTGCTCCCGTGGCCTCCGTCGCGCACTCATCCCTCACTCCCGGCGAGGAGCAACGGGTCACCGGCGAGGGCTTCGCGCCCGGCGCGGTCGTGCTCGTCGCGATCGACGGAGACACCCGGTACCAGGCGGCGGCCGACAAGGAGGGCCGGGTCGCCCGGGCCTTCCCGGTGTACGCCACGGCCGCCGAGGGCGAGCACACGGTCGAGTTGTCCGCCGTGACCGGGCAACAGGGCGCCGCTGTAGCGCAGTTCACGGTGCGTATCGCGAACTGACCCTTGCTTAGTTAGGTAAGGCTTACCTAATCTTTGCTCGCTGTCGACCAGCGAGGTCGACCGACGAGAAAGGGCTCGTACCCCATGAGATCCGCCTTCTCCGCCCGTACCGCCGCCCGTGCCGGCGTGGCCGTCGCCGCGTCCGCCGCCCTCACCCTGGGCCTGGCCGGCTCGGCCTCCGCCGCCACCGCGACCCGCACGATCACCGACGGCGGCACCACGTACAACCTGTCGGTGACCGCCCCGAACACGGCCTCGGCGGCCGGCCAGGTCATCAACGTCACCGGCTCCGGCTTCAACCCGGGCCAGGGCATCTACGTAGGCCTGTGCGTGGTCTCGGGCGCCCAGGGGGCCGCCAAGCCGACCCCCTGCCTGGGCGGCCAGGACGAGAGCGGCTCCACCGGTGCCTCGCACTGGGTGAACAACACCTTCGGCGGCATGTTCGCCAACAGCTCCAAGTTCGGCACCGGCGGCACGTTCAACGTGAACATCTTCGTCAAGGCCACCCTCGACAACGGCCAGGTCTGCGGCGACGACGTCACCTGCGCGATCGTCACCCGCGCCGACCACTTCGACAGCAACGACCGCAAGTACGACGTCCACGTCCCGGTCACCTTCCAGTGACGGCCGGCTGACGCACCGCCAGGCCGGGCTCCGGGGCACTCCGGGGCCCGGCCCTCGGCGTCCGTACGGGCCCACCCGACCATGTGAGGAACCGCTCATGCATCACAGACGCCCGGCGGCGCTGCTCGGCGCCGCCGCCCTGGTGGCCGCCTCGGTCGCCGTGGGCGCCGGCACCGCCGCGCAGGCCGCCGACACCCCGAGGACGGGCCTCGGCAAGAACGGCCAGAAGCTCACCGTCTCCGCCTCCGCGAACCTCGACCCGGACGGGGAGACCCTGCGTGTCACCGGATCCGGCTACGACACCGCCAAGGGCATCTACGTCGCCGTCTGTAAGGACAACGGCGACAACCGCATCCCCACCCCCTGCCTGGGCGGCGCCGACCAGACCGGCGGCAGCGGGGCCTCGAAGTGGATCGTCCCCCAGGGCGATGCCAACGAGGGCCCGCTCACCGAGACCTTCGGTGACGGCGGCACCTTCGACGTCGAGATCGAGGCCGAGGCGAAGGACGGCGGCCTCGACTGCACCCAGGTCGCCTGCTCGGTCGTCACGCGCGTCGATCACCGGGCCGCCGGCGACCGCTCCCAGGACGTCCGGATTCCGATCACCTTCGAGGGTCAGGAGCCCGGTGGCGGCGACGGCGACGGCGTGGACGTCCCGGCCGGAACCGTCAGTTACGCGCGCTCCGCCGAGATCACCACCGTCGGCCGGCCCAACGCCCTGCTGCTGCACCCCGAATCCAAGAAGCTGTACGTCGGCTCCGACAACATCCCCGATACCGCCGACGTCAACGAGGCGGGCCTCTACGTCCTGAACCCCGAGGACGGCAAGCTGCTCAGCCATGTCGCCCAGGCCCCCGGCTCCACCGGCACGATGCAGCCCCGCGCGGTGCAGCGGATCATCGCCCCGCTCGCCGGTGACGGGGTCGTCTTCCAGTACCCGGTGCGCGGCATCGGCACCGCCAAGGACGGCGACACGGCGGCGAAGGGCGTCTGGCCGCCCGGCGGCGCGGTCACCGGGGCGGCTCCGGGCAGCGGCACGGACACCGTCCTGATCTCCCAGGGCGCCGTCCTGTCCGAGGTGGAGACCGCCACCGGGGCCGTCCGGCGGACCGTCACCCTCGACGGCGGCGGCGACCTCGCGGCCGACACCGCCCGCAAGACCCTCTGGTCCGCCGAGGCCACCGGCGGCAAGCTCCGCCGTGTCGATGCCGGTTCCTTGACGGTGACCGCCGAGGCCGCCCTGCCCGGGGAGATCCTCGCCTTCGTAGAGGTGGACCCCGAGACCGGCAACGTGTGGGTGGGGACGGGCTCTTCGGTGCTCGTGTACGACAAGGACGCGAAGCTTCTGACGACCCTCAAGGGCAAGGACCGGCCCACCGCGGTCGCCTTCGACAAGACCACGGGTGAGGCCTTCGTCCTCCGTGAGGACTACGGCAGCGCGGAGGACGGCGCGGACAACAACGGTGTCCTGGAGGTGTACGACAGTGCCACCTTCCAGCAGGCGGCCGTGCCCGTAGCCCTGCCCGGCAGCCGGGCGGGCGGCTTCGGCGGTGTGGCCGTCACCCCGGGTGCCGCCTCCGTCTATCTCACCCACCAGGCGGAGAGTTCGGTCCTCCGGTTCGACCGGCGTGTCTCGCCCAAGGTCACCCAGTCTCCGACCGACCAGACCGTGGCCCCGGCCGACAAGGTCACCTTCGTGGCGGCGGCCGAGGGCACCCCGGAACCGTCCGTGCGCTGGCAGGTCAGCACCGACGGCGGCCAGACCTGGTCCGCGATCGAGGGCGCGACGCGCACCTCCTACTCCTTCACGGCGCAGGCGGGGCAGAACGGCTACCGGTACCGCGCCGAGTTCAAGAACACGGCCGGTACCACCCGTACCTCCCCGATCACTCTGACCGTCAAGGAGGCCGGGGGTGGTGGCCCCGGAGGCGGCGACGGCGGCGAGGACACCGAGCCGTCCGGCACGAAGACGGTGACCGGTCCGAACGGGCAGAAGCTCACCGTCACCCCGGTCAACCACCTCTCCACCGAGGACCAGACCCTCAAGATCACCGGCTCCGGCTACGACATGAAGAAGGGCGTCTATGTCGCCCTGTGCGTCGACAACGGCGCGGGCGAACTGCCCACCCCGTGCATCGGCGGCGTCGACATGTCCGGCACCTCGCACTCCTCGGCGTGGATCTCCTCCAACCCGCCGGACTACGGCCAGGAGCTGGCGATCCCGTACGGCAAGGGCGGCACCTTCGAGGTCGAGCTGACGGTGGACGCCAAGGACGAGTACACCGACTGCTTCAAGGCGACCTGCGTCCTGGCCACCCGCGCCGACCACACCCTCTCCGGCGACCGCTCCCAGGACGTCAAGGTCCCGGTGGCCTTCGTCGGCCAGGACCCGGTGGACACCGACGGCGGGAACAGCGGTGGCAGTACCGGGGGCGGCACCGGTGGCGGCGGCGCGGACGGCGGTACCGGTACGACGGGCGGCACCGGTGGCGGCAGTGGTGCCGGTGGCGGCACCGGGACGTCGGCCGCCGGTTCCTCCGGCAGCCTCGCCTCCACCGGCGTGACCGTCCTGACGGTGGCCGCGCTGGCGGCGGCCCTCACGGCGACGGGCTGGTTCGTGCACCGCCGAGCCCGCACGGGCGGCACCGCCCTCTGACCTACCGGGCTCCGGACCCCGGTGAGGCACCCGCCTGCCGGGGTCCTGCCTGGTCGTAGGCCCGCTGGGCCGGAACGGCCGCGGCCTCCACGGTGATCTCCACGACCGGCTGTTCCGGGGCGCCGATCTCGGGGATCGCGCCGGAGGGAGTGCCGGTGGCGGCGGCGACCAGGGCGGCCGGGTGGCCGCCGCGGCGGCGGATCGCGCCGGGCAGCAGCGCGCGCCCGCCGGTGTGCAGGGCCACGGCCGTCATCGGCAGGGCGATCACCAGCAGTCCGGCGCCGAGGACCGCGCCCATGGCCGGGAACCCGGCCTGCGCCGACAGCACACTGCCGGTGAGCGGTCCGGCGGCCGTACCCAGCGAGGACGCCGAGCCGACCAGCACCGCCCAGCGGCCGCGCGGGTCGAGCGAGGCGGCGAGCCCGATCAGATACGACAGCACCACCGGGTACAGGGTGTTCCAGGCGATCTCGCCGGTCGCGAAGGTCGCCAGGTCGGTCGAGGAGGCGCTGAGCGCGATACAGCCGGCGATGAGCACCGTGCCCGCCCCGATGGGGACGGCACGTCCCAGCCGTGCGCCGAGCGCGCCCGCCGCCAGAACCCCGGTCAGTCCGGCGCCCAGTCCCAGGGCGAACACGGCCCCGACGGTGGCCTCGCTGAGATGGGCCTGGTCGAGACCGATCCGTCCGCTCACGCCCCACAGGGAGTTCTGGGCGAGCGACCAGCACAGCATCGCGGCGGCCAGCACCAGTCCCGAACGGGCGTGCGGCAACCGGGCCTTGGCGCGCCGGGTGGTGGGTGGGGTGGGCGTACCGGCCGGGAGGCGGCCGGTCAACGGCCATACGACCAGGGCCGTCAGGGCGATCGCGGCCAGCGGCAGGCCGTGCCCCGGGCCGAGGTGCGGGACCGTCAGATACACGGCACCCGCGAGGGCGGAGACGGTGAGCAGCCCGGCGGTGGAGGCCCGGTGCGGATCCCGCTGTCCGGCGATGAGGGTCGCGGCGACGGTGGTGGCCGTGCCGGAGCCGAAGCCGCCGAGGACGGCCCCGGCGACGACGGCCGGGACAGCGGTGGTGAGGGCGGCGCCGCCGTAGCCGAAGAAGGCCAGGGCGAGGCCGATGCGGGCGAGGGTGCGGGCGCCGATCCGTTCGACCCGTGAGGCCAGGGCGAATCCGGCGGCGGCCGAACTCAGCAGCAGGGCGCTGCCGACGGCGCCGGCCTGTGTGGCGGAGAGCGGAAGGCCCGAATCGAGCCTGCCGACGGTGGTCGGCAGCAGATACGGAGCGAGGTACCCGGCCGTGAAAAGGGCAACGAGGGACCAGGGAGTGGTGCGGGGGGCGAACACGGGCGTTCCCAGGGCATGCGAAAGGAGCGGGAAGAGGGGGGGAGGGGCGACGACCGTCGACGGACAGGAACGCGCGGGCAATTTGTATCAAGCAAGTAGTCGAACGCGTGAACCGAGAAGGTGTGATCTGGAGCACGTTGCGTTTGGTGCGGTGAAGCCCGGGTAAACGAGTGCCTTTCGCGAGGTGGCGCGGGCGTTTTCGCTAACGCCAGTGCACCGCTCCGGCCCTCGCCGGAACCGTCGTCTCGGCCTTCGCCCGGATCTCCCGCATCACGGCGACGATCCGCTCCTCGTGCTCCGGAGTGAGCCGGGCGACCGGCACCGAGCAGCTGATCGCGTCCAGTGCGGGGGAGTCGTAGCGCAGCGCGAATCCAAAGCCGACGATCCCGCTCACTCCCTCCTCCCGGTCCACGGAGTGGCCGCGGGTCCGGACCCGTGCGAGGTCGGCCGCCAGGGACTCCCGGCTCGTGTGCGAGTTCGGGGTCAGTGCCTCGTACGGCCCCTCGGGCAGCTCCTCGTCCGGGCGTTCCGCCAGCAGGGCCTTGCCCAGCGCTCCGGCGTGGGCGGGCAGCCGGCGCCCCACCCGGCTGATCGTGCGCAGGTACTCGTGCGACTCCCGCGTCGCCAGGTAGGTCACGTCCCGGCCGTCCAGGCGCCCCATGTGGATGGTCTCGCCGAGCGCCTCGGACGCCTCGTCGAGATAAGGCCGTACGGCCCGGACCCGGGGGTCGGTGTCGAGGTAGCTCGTGCCGGTGAGCAGGGCGTGGATGCCGATGCCGTACAGGGAGCCGGTGACGTCGGTGCGGACCCAGCCGCGCGAGATCAGGGTCTGGAGCAGTGCGTACATCGAGCTGCGCGGCACGCCGAGTTCGTCGGCCAGCTCCTGCAGCCGGGCCGGGCGGTCGCCGCGTGCCGCGAGGAGTTCCAGCAGCTCGACCGTGCGCGCCGCGGACTTCACTTCGCGGACGCCCCCTGTGTCTGACATGAGCCGATGGTAAGCGGGTGGCCCCGGGCGGTTGACGTTCGCGTATCCAACCGCCATTCTCATATATAAATGATGTCTACATAAGGAGATGGCCGTGAGTGCTGGCGCTGGACCGGAAGCGGTCGCGCGGCGGCTGCGGGACGGCATGGCCGGTGGCGTGCTGTCGTTCCCGCTGACCAGCTTCCGCGACGACGGCACCCTCGACCCGGACGGCTTCCGCGCCTACGTCGCGGAGCGGCTCGCCGCCTCGCCCGGCGCCGTCTTCCCCGCCTGCGGCACCGGCGAGTTCTTCTCGCTGGACGAGGACGAGTACCGCCAGGTCGTCACCCTCACCGTCGAGGAGGCGGCGGGCCGCGTCCCCGTCGTGGCCGGCATCGGATACGGCTGGGCGCAGGCCGTGCGGTTCGCGCGCATCGCCGAGGAGGCGGGCGCCGACGCCCTTCTCGTGCTGCCGCACTACCTCGTCGCCGCCCCGCAGGACGGACTGGTCGCCCAGCTCGAACAGATCGCCGCCCGCACCCGGCTGCCGCTGATCGCCTACCAGCGCGGCCAGGTCGCCTTCACCGCCCAGTCGCTCCAGCGCATCGCCGCCCTGCCGAACGTCATCGGCCTCAAGGACGGCCACAGCGACCTCGACCGGCTGCAGCGCCTCACACTCGCCGCCCCCGAGGACTTCCTGTTCTTCAACGGCGCCGCCACCGCCGAGATCCAGGCCCGCGCCTACGCCACCGTCGGCGTCCCCGCCTACTCCTCCGCCGTGCACGCCTTCGCCCCCGAGATCGCCGACGCCTTCTTCGCCGCCCTGCGCGACGGCGACCACGGCACGGTCGACAAACTGCTGCGCGACTTCTACGTCCCGCTCGTCGAACTGCGCGACCGCGTCCCCGGGTACGCCGTGTCGCTGGTGAAGGCCGCGGCCCGGCTGCGCGGCCACCGGGTCGGGCCGGTACGCGCCCCGCTCACCGACCCCTCGCCCGCCGACCTGGCCGCCCTCACCACCGTCCTCACCGCCGGACTCGACCTCGTAGGAGCCGCCCTGTGAACCTCGCCATCACGGACGTACGGCTGACGCCGATCCTGGTCGCGGACCCGCCGCTGCTGAACACGCAGGGCGTGCACCAGCCGTACACGCCCCGGCTGATCGTCGAGGTCGTCACGGCCGACGGGATCACGGGCGTCGGGGAGACCTACGGTGACGCCAAGTACCTGGAGCTGGCCCGGCCCTTCGCCGAGCGGCTGAAGGGGCACCGGGTCAGTGATCTGAACGGCCTGTTCACGCTCGCGGACCAGGTAGCCGTGGACCGCTCCCGGGTCGAGAACGCCGTCGACGTCGGCGGGCTGCGCGGCGTCCAGACCGCCGACAAGCTGCGGCTGTCCGTCGTCTCCGGCTTCGAGGTCGCCTGCCTCGACGCCCTCGGCAAGGCGCTCGGACTGCCCGTGCACGCGCTGCTCGGCGGCAAGGTGCGCGACGCCGTCGAGTACAGCGCCTACCTGTTCTACAAGTGGGCCGGCCACCCGGAGGGCATCCCGGCAGAGAAGGACGACTGGGGCGCCGCCGTCGACCCCGCAGGGGTGGTGGAACAGGCCCGGCGCTTCAAGGAGCGCTACGGCTTCACCTCCTTCAAGCTCAAGGGCGGTGTCTTCCCGCCGGACGAGGAGATCGCGGCCGTCCGGGCGCTCGCCGAGGCCTTCCCCGGGCATCCGCTGCGGCTGGACCCCAACGGCGCCTGGTCGGTGGAGACGTCCGTCAAGGTCGCCCAGGAGCTCGGGGAGGTCCTGGAGTACCTGGAGGACCCCGCGCTCGGCACGCCCGCCATGGCCGAGGTCGCCGAGCGGGCCGGGGTGCCGCTCGCCACCAACATGTGTGTGACGACGTTCGCCGAGATCAAGGAGGCGTTCACCAAGGGCGCCGTGCAGGTGGTCCTCTCCGACCACCATTACTGGGGCGGACTGCGCAACACCCAGCAGCTCGCCGCCGTCTGCCGCACCTTCGGCGTCGGCGTCTCGATGCACTCCAACACCCACCTGGGCATCTCGCTCGCCGCGATGACCCACGTGGCGGCCACCGTCCCGGACCTCCACCACGCCTGCGACTCCCACTACCCCTGGCAGTCGGAGGACGTCCTCACCGAGCGGCTGACCTTCGAGGGCGGCAAGGTCGCGGTGTCGGACGCGCCCGGCCTCGGCGTGGAGCTGGACCGCGAGCGCCTCGCCGTACTGCACCGGCGGTGGCTGGACGACGACGGTGCGCTGCGGGACCGTGACGACGCGGCGGCCATGCGGATCGCCGACGCCGGGTGGGTGACGCCCTCGATGCCCCGCTGGTGACCCCGGCTCCCCGGCCGCGGCGGGGGCGCGCGGCGGCCCGAGCGAGCTGACGGAACGGGTGGGTCCGGCGTGATCGGCGTCACGTTGTCGGTGGTGTGGTGCAGACTGGCCTGATCCGCACCACGTCAGGGAGCGCACCGTGACCGCGTCCACCGCCCCGGCCGGAAAGGGCCCGAGAAAGGGATCGCACCGCCAGACCCAGGTCGATCCCCTCGCCCCGCTGCGCGCACCGGACGACCCGCCCTGGGACGTCTATCTCACCGGCACCGTCTTCCTCGACATCATCTTCACCGGGCTCGACTCAGCGCCCGTGCGCGGGACCGAGTCCTGGGCGCGCGGGATGGGGTCGAGCCCCGGCGGGGTCGCCAACATGGCGACCGCGCTGGCCCGCCTCGGCCTCAGGACGTCCCTCGCGGCGACCTTCGGCGACGACCACTACGGCGACTACTGCTGGGACGCCCTGGAGCACGGCGAGGGCATCGACCTCTCCCCGTCGCGCACGGTCCCCGGCTGGCACTCCCCGGTGACCGTCTCCATGGCGTACGAGGGGGAGCGCACGATGGTCTCGCATGGCCACGAGCCGCCCCCGGAGGAACCGGCCCCCGAGTGCCCGCCCCGCGCCCGTGCCGCCGTCGCCTCCCTCGCGCCGGGCGTGAGCGCGCCCTGGATCGCCCAGGCCGCGAGCAAGGGCACCCGGGTCTTCGGCGACGTCGGCTGGGACGACACCGGCGCGTGGGACCTGGCGGCACTGCCCGATCTGCGGCACTGCGAGGCGTTCCTGCCGAACGCGCAGGAGGCCATGCGCTACACGGGCGCCGACTGCCCGCGAGCCGCGGCGCACGCCCTGACCGAGTACGTGCCGCTCGCGGTGGTCACGCTCGGGGCGGACGGGGCGTACGCGGTGGACCGGCGTACGGGGGAGACGGCGGAGGTACCGGCCATCGAGGTCGAAGCCCTCGACCCGACGGGGGCCGGTGATGTGTTCGTCGCCGGGTTCGTGACCGGCACGCTCGCGGACTGGCCGCTCGCGGACCGGCTGGCCTTCGCCGGGCTGACCGCGGCACTGTCGGTGCAGGAGTTCGGCGGGTCGCTTTCGGCGCCGGGCTGGTCGGAGATCGCGGCGTGGTGGCGGAAGGTGCAGTCGGTCCAGGGGCAGTCGCCGACGGCGTTGCGGCGGTACGGGTTCCTGGCGGGGCTGGTGCCGGAGAAGCTGGTCAGACCCTGGCCGTTGCGGAGGGCTGTTCCCACGATCGGGTTCCGGCGCTCGGCGTGATCCAGCGAAGCGGTCGGGTGACGCGGTCGGGTGATGCGGTCGGGTGCAGCGGTCGGTTAAGGGGAACTGTCGACCTCGTTTCCAACCCCACCCCTAAAAGCCCTACGGCGTTGTCAGTGCTCCGTCGTACCCTTGGAATCGCGAGGCCGCCCTCAGCTACGCGGCCGTGACGAGGAGGAACCGCAGGCCTTAAGCGCCGGCCCATGACTCAGACACCCACAGCTCACACCCCCGCGCAGGAGCAGGCGAGAGCGCAGTTCACCGTCCCCGCCCAGCACCCCATGGTGACCGTGCTGGGGTCCGGCGACAGCCTCCTGCGCGTGATCGAGAAGGCCTTCCCGGCGGCCGACATCCACGTCCGGGGCAACGAGATCAGCGCGGTCGGCGACCCAGCGGACGTCGCCCTCATTTCGCGCGTTTTCGACGAGATGATGCTCGTGCTCCGCACCGGGCAGCCGATGACGGAGGACGCAGTGGAACGCTCGATCGCCATGCTCAAGGCGAGCGAGAACGGGGAGAGCGACGGCCAGGAGACCCCGGCCGAGGTGCTCACGCAGAACATCCTGTCCTCGCGGGGCCGCACGATCCGCCCCAAGACGCTCAACCAGAAGCGCTACGTGGACGCGATCGACAAGCACACCATCGTCTTCGGCATCGGCCCCGCCGGCACCGGCAAGACGTACCTGGCGATGGCCAAGGCGGTGCAGGCCCTGCAGTCCAAGCAGGTCAACCGCATCATCCTGACCCGCCCGGCGGTCGAGGCCGGAGAGCGCCTCGGCTTCCTCCCGGGCACGCTCTACGAGAAGATCGACCCGTATCTGCGCCCGCTCTACGACGCGCTGCACGACATGCTCGACCCGGACTCGATCCCGCGGCTGATGGCCGCCGGGACCATCGAGGTCGCGCCGCTGGCGTACATGCGTGGCCGGACGCTCAATGACGCCTTCATCATCCTCGACGAGGCCCAGAACACCTCCCCCGAGCAGATGAAGATGTTCCTCACCCGCCTCGGCTTCGAGTCGAAGATCGTGATCACGGGTGATGTGACGCAGGTCGACCTCCCGGACGGCACCAAGAGCGGTCTGCGGCAGGTGCAGGACATCCTGGAAGGCCTGGACGACGTCCACTTCTCCCGGCTGTCGTCGCAGGACGTGGTCCGGCACAAGCTGGTGGGCCGTATCGTCGACGCGTACGAGCAGTACGACACCAAGCACGGCACGCAGAACGGCGGGCACAAGAGCCGCGGCAAGTCCGTGCACAAGGGGAAGTAGACAAGCACAACACCATGTCGATCGACGTCAACAACGAGTCCGGCACCGAGGTCGACGAGCAGGCGATCCTCGACATCGCCCGCTACGCGCTCGCTCGGATGCGCATCCACCCGCTCTCCGAGCTCTCGGTGATCGTCGTGGACGCCGACGCCATGGAGCAGCTCCACATCCAGTGGATGGACCTCCCCGGCCCGACGGATGTCATGTCCTTCCCGATGGACGAGCTGCGCCCGCCGTCCAAGGACGAGGACGAGCCGCCGCAGGGGCTGCTCGGCGACATCGTGCTCTGCCCCGAGGTCGCCACCAAGCAGGGCGCCGAGGCCGACACGCAGCACTCCATGGACGAGGAGCTCCAGTTGCTCACCGTCCACGGAGTGCTGCACCTGCTGGGCTACGACCACGAGGAGCCGGACGAGAAGGCCGAGATGTTCGGCCTCCAGGCGGCCATCGTGGACGGCTGGCGCTCGGAGCGGGGCCTGACCGGCCCGTCCCCCGCGCCGACGGTCTCGTAGAGCCGCCGCCGATGAATCCGCAACTCGCCCTGGGCGCGGTCGCCCTGGTCGTCGTGGCCTGGCTCGCCGCCTGTGCGGAGGCGGGCCTCGCGCGGGTCTCCAGCTTCCGCGCCGAGGAGGCCGTGCGTTCCGGGCGCCGCGGCAGCGCCAAGCTCTCCCAGGTCGCCGCCGACCCGACCCGCTATCTGAACGTGGCGCTGCTGGTGCGCGTCGCCTGCGAGATGGCCGCCGCCGCGCTGATCACCTACGGCTGCCTGATGGAGTTCGACAACACCACCGAGGCCCTCCTGGTCGCCATCGCGGTCATGGTCCTCGTGTCGTACGTCGCCGTCGGGGTGTCCCCGCGCACCATCGGCCGCCAGCACCCGCTGAACACGGCGACGCTCTCGGCGTACGTCCTGGTGCCGCTGGCCAGGATCATGGGCCCGATCCCCTCGCTGCTCATCCTCATCGGCAACGCGCTCACCCCCGGCAAGGGCTTCCGCCGGGGTCCCTTCGCCTCCGAGGCGGAGCTGCGCGCGCTGGTGGACCTCGCCGAGAAGGAGTCCCTCATCGAGGACGAGGAGCGCCGCATGGTGCACTCGGTCTTCGAACTGGGCGACACCCTCGTCCGCGAGGTCATGGTCCCGCGCACGGACCTGGTGGTCATCGAGCGTTTCAAGACCATTCGCCAGGCCCTCACCCTCGCCCTGCGCTCCGGCTTCTCCCGTATCCCGGTGACCGGCGAGAGCGAGGACGACATCGTCGGGATCGTGTATCTGAAGGACCTGGTCCGCAAGACGCACATCAGCCGCGAGGCCGAGTCCGAGCAGGTGTCCACGGCGATGCGCCCGGCGTTCTTCGTGCCCGACACCAAGAACGCGGGCGACCTGCTGCGCGAGATGCAGAAGGAACGCAACCACGTCG
Organism: Streptomyces sp. NPDC050546; assembly: GCF_044457425.1. Lineage (NCBI taxonomy): Bacteria > Bacillati > Actinomycetota > Actinomycetes > Kitasatosporales > Streptomycetaceae > Streptomyces > Streptomyces sp. NPDC050546. The sequence goes on along the minus strand of NZ_JBITGX010000012.1, from coordinate 133,248 downwards.
CTGTCGCCGTCGACGAGTACGGCGGCACGGCCGGCATCGTCACCATCGAGGACATCCTCGAGGAGATCGTCGGCGAGATCACCGACGAGTACGACCGCGAGCTGCCGCCGGTGGAGGACCTCGGCAAGGACCGCTTCCGGGTCACCGCCCGGCTCGACATCGGCGATCTGGGCGACCTGTACGGCCTGGAGGAGTTCGACGACGAGGACGTCGAGACGGTCGGCGGCCTGCTGGCGAAGGCGCTGGGCCGGGTCCCCATCGCGGGCGCGTCGTCCGTGGTCGCCCTGCCCGACGGCCGGGAGCTGCGGCTGACGGCGGAGGCCGCGGCCGGCCGCCGCAACAAGATCGTGACGGTGCTCGTGGAGCCGGTGGAGCCGGCGGACGCCCCTCAGGAGGAGACGCCCGAATGACCCCGCAGGAGCTGCGCGCGTTCTGCCTGTCCTTCAACGCGGCGGTGGAGGACTTCCCCTTCAGCCCGGAGATCTCGGTCTTCAAGGTCCAGGGCAAGTTGTTCGCCCTGTCGCATCTCGACGAGCGGCCCTTGAAGGTCAACCTCAAGTGCGACCCGGACGACGCGATCCGGCTGCGCGGCGAGCACGAGGGCCTCGTCGTCCCCGGCTGGCACATGAACAAGCGGCACTGGAACACGGTCACGGCCGACGGAGACCTCCCGGACCAGCTGGTCCGGGAGCTCGTCGAGGACTCGTACGACCTGGTGGTCGCGGGCCTGCCGCGGGCGGACCGCCTCCGCCTCGACCGTCCCTGAGAACTGGCCGGGACGGTCGCTACGTATGCTCGGATCATGACCGACAGCAGCGCGCTCGACCCCGAGGACCGCAAGATCGTCACCCTGGCCCGTTCCGCGCGGGCCCGCAACGGCGTGCCCGAGGGGGCGGCCGTACGGGACGAGACCGGACGTACGTATGTCGCGGGGACCGTGGCCCTCGACTCCCTGAAGCTCAGTGCCCTGCGGACGGCGGTGGCGATGGCGGTGGCCTCGGGGGCGACGTCCCTGGAGGCGGCGGCGGTCGTGACCGAGGCGGACACCGCGTCCGCCGAGGACCGGGCGGCGGTACGGGATCTCGGCGGCGCGGAGACGCCGGTGTTGGTGGCCGGGCCCGACGGGACGGTCAGGACCACCGTGACCGCTGGTTGACGTGTGGTTGAGGTGTTGGCCGAACTTCGCTGTAACCGGCGGTAATTAGGCCAGTTTTCAACCTTGCCGCCGCCTGCCCCACACGCATCAATGGAATCGTCAGTTCCGACGGACCGTCAGGTTCGACTCTCGGCAGTGTGTCCGCATCCATGTGCCGAGCGGTCCACCCCCCCACGGAAACGGAGCCGGAATCCCATGAGATGCAAGCGAATCGGAGCAGGTGCGGCGCTGGCTGCCGGGGCCCTCGCGGTCAGCGGGCTCGCCTTCGCCCCCGCTGCCCTCGCCGTCACCCCCCAGACCGCGACGATCAGCGCTGACTGCGGCACCTTCGGCAGTGGCGAGGCCACGCTCACGGCCACGCAGAACGGCACCGCCGCCACCGTCACCGTCAAGTCCTCGGCGATCACCGCGCCGATCGCCCTGGGCGCGGACTCGATCGCGTCCTCGCTCACCCTGGTGAAGTCCGGCGGCGGCACCGTCGCCTTCACCGGCACGAAGAACCCGGCGATGGCCGCCGGTGCCCCCGTCGAGGTCGGACCACTCAGCGGCACCGTGGCCTCCGGCGACAGCCTGGAGGCCTTCGGAGGCTCGCTGAAGATGACCGTCTTCGGCATCACCATCACCTGCACGGCGACCGGGCCGCAGTCGCCGGGCCCGTTCGTGTTCGACTGAGGGGCCTGAGACCGAAGCGGCGCGGCCCCGGCGTCAGAGCGCGTCGGGGCCGCGCTCGCCCGTCCGCACCCGTACGACGGTGTCGACGGGCAGCGCCCACACCTTCCCGTCGCCGATCTTGCCGGTGTGCGCGGCCCTCACGACCGCGTCGATGACGGCCTCGGCGTCCGCGTCCTCGACGACGACCTCGATACGGACCTTCGGCACCAGGTCGACCTGGTACTCGGCACCCCGGTACACCTCGGTGTGGCCGCGCTGCCGGCCGTAGCCGCTGGCCTCGCTCACGGTCAGGCCGTGCACGCCGAGTTCCTGAAGGGCGTTCTTGACCTCGTCGAGGCGGTACGGCTTGACGATCGCGGTGATGAGCTTCATGCCTGGGGGGTGACCTTCTGGGCGTGGGGGACGACGGAGGAGGAGACCGGGGCGCCGTGGCCCAGGACCCCGTGATCGTAGGCCGTCTCGGCGTGCACCGTAAGGTCCAGGCCGGTCCGCTCCTGCTCCTCGCTCGCGCGGAAGCCCATCGTGACGTCGATCAGCTTGCCGATGCCGTACGTGACGGCGAACGCGTACACCGCCACCACGACCACGGCCACCACCTGCTTGCCGAGCTGGGCGAGGCCGCCGCCGTAGAGGAGGCCCTCGGCGCCGCCGGTCATCGAGTCGACGGCGAAGACGCCGATGAGGAGCGTGCCGATCACACCGCCGACCAGGTGGACGCCGACGACGTCGAGGGAGTCGTCGTAGTTCAGCTTGAACTTCCAGCCGACGGCGTACGAGCAGACGGCGCCGGCGGTGAGGCCGACGACCAGGGCGCCGAGCAGGGAGACCGAGCCGCAGGACGGGGTGATGGCGACCAGGCCGGCGACCGCGCCGGACGCGGCGCCCAGGGTCGTGGGGTGGCCGTCGCGCTTCTGCTCGACGAAGAGCCAGCCGAGCAGGCCGGTGCAGCCCGCGGCGAGGGTGTTGAGGAAGGCCGCGGCGGCCAGTCCGTTGGCACCCAGGGCGGACCCGGCGTTGAAGCCGAACCAGCCGAACCAGAGCAGACCGGCGCCCAGCATCACCATGGGCAGGTTGTGCGGGCGCATGGAGTCCTTCCTGAAGCCCAGCCGCGGGCCCAGGACCAGGCACAACGCGAGCCCCGAGGCGCCGGAGACGATCTCGACGGGCAGTCCGCCGGCGAAGTCGAGGGCGCCGAGCCTCTCCAGGATCCAGCCACCGGGGCCCCACACCCAGTGCGCGACCGGAACGTATACGAGCAGCGCCCACACCGGTACGAAGACCAGCCAGGCCCCGAACTTCGCCCGATCGGCGACCGCGCCGCTGACCAGGGCGGCCGTGATGATCGCGAAGGTGAGCTGGAAGGTGGCGAAGAGAAGGGTGGGGACGGTCCCCTGGACGCTGTCCGGGCCGAGGCCGCTCATCCCGATGTGCTCCAGCCCGCCGATGAGGCCGCCCGCGGCGTCCTCGCCGAAGGTGAGGGAGAATCCGGCCGCCAGCCACACCACCGTCACCAGGGCGATCGACACGAAGCTCATCATCAGCATGTTGAGCACGCTCTTCGTGCGGACCATGCCGCCGTAGAAGAGGGCCAGGCCGGGAGTCATCAGCAGGACGAGGGCGGTGGCGGCGAGCAGCCAGGCGGTGTCGCCGGTGTCGGCGCTTGCGGCGGCGAGGGTCACGGTTGTCTCCAACGGTGCGGGGGCTCGTCAGAGGTTCACCGGACCGCGTTTCCGGTTGCGTACGGGTATGTTTCCGTGACGTTTCGTTGCGTGAGGGTTTCGGGAGGCTCACTACGCACGTCCGGTACAGGGCGGCTCCGGGGATCAGGGAGAATGGGCGCCATGAGCGTTCGTACCCAGTCATCCGAAGAGTCGGCCGAAGCAGTCCACAGGGCTGGCTTCGCCTGCTTCGTGGGCCGCCCCAACGCGGGCAAGTCCACCCTCACGAATGCTCTGGTCGGCCAGAAGGTGGCGATCACGGCGAATCAGCCGCAGACGACGCGGCACACTGTGCGGGGCATCGTGCACCGCCCGGACGCGCAGTTGATCCTGGTCGACACCCCGGGGCTGCACAAGCCGCGCACACTGCTGGGCGAGCGGCTGAACGACGTCGTGCGCACGACGTGGGCCGAGGTCGACGTGATCGGCTTCTGTCTGCCGGCGAACGAGAAGCTCGGCCCGGGTGACCGCTTCATCGCGAAGGAACTGGCGTCCATCAAGAAGACGCCGAAGATCGCGATCGTCACGAAGACCGACCTGGTGGACGGCAAGGCGCTCGCCGAGCAGCTCATCGCGATCGACCAGCTCGGCAAGGAGCTCGGCTTCGAGTGGGCGGAGATCGTGCCGGTGTCGGCGGTCGGCGACAAGCAGGTGAGCCTGCTGGCCGACCTGATCGTCCCCCTCCTGCCGGAGGGCCCGGCGCTCTATCCCGAGGGCGACCTGACCGACGAGCCCGAGCAGGTCATGATCGCGGAGCTGATCCGGGAGGCCGCGCTGGAGGGCGTCCGCGACGAGCTGCCGCACTCCATCGCCGTGGTCGTCGAGGAGATGCTGCCCCGCGAGGACCGGCCCGCCGACAAGCCCCTGCTCGACATCCACGCCTTCGTCTACATCGAGCGCCCCAGCCAGAAGGGCATCATCATCGGCCCCAAGGGCAAGCGCCTGAAGGAGGTCGGCATCAAGTCCCGCAAGCAGATCGAGGCGCTGCTCGGCACACCCGTGTTCCTGGACCTCCATGTGAAGGTCGCGAAGGACTGGCAGCGGGATCCCAGGCAGCTGCGCAAGCTGGGCTTCTGAGGGGCCTCACCGCGTCCTGTCCGAGGGGCTTCATCGCGTCCTGTCTGAGGGGCCTCACCGCGTCATAACGCCGTCGGCAGGCTCGCCCACACCGCGTTGCCGCCCGTGAGGGTCGAGCGGGTGATGCCCCAGCTCTCCGCTATCTCCCGGACGAGCAGCAGGCCGCGGCCGTTCTCGTCGTCGAGGCCGGGGCGGCGGTCGGGGATGCCGTGGCCCGTGTGGTCGCCGTCATGCACCTCGAGGCGGAAGCGCGCGTGCGGCATCAGCCCGACGCCGCACAGGATCCGCTCGCTGAGTGTGTGCAGCACGGCGTTGGTCACCAGCTCGGAGACGAGCAGGACGGCGTTCGCGCACACCTCGTCGGGCACCTGCCACGAGTCCAGCCGGGCACGCGTGGCATGACGGGCGCTTCTCACGCTGGTCCGGTGGGGCGGCAGTTCAAGCCAGTGGGTGCGGCCCGGGCGCACCGCGTCCGGGAACCGGGGGATGGAAGTCGTGTGGGGGGACACGGCGGTCGCCTTCCGTGGGGGGTGGGAAGGGGCGAGGCGGACAACGGACCGGCCGGAAAAGGGGAGTGGGGGGTTCCGGCGCCCTGGTCACACAAGTAACTATGCTCGCAGAGCAGTTCACGCTGCAACCATCTCCCTGATAATTTCAAACGGAACGCATCGCCCCGCTCAGTGGTCCGGCAGCACGATCAAGTCCCTGCCGACCTTGCGCCGATGACGACCCCTCAGGAGGTACGGCGTGAACGACGCGCGATCAGGCACCGGCGCCGGCGCACCCACCGTTCTCCGCATGATTCTCGGCCGTCGGCTCCAGGAAGCCCGGCAGAGCGCGGGCCTCTCGCTCGACGACGCGGCCAGGACCCTGCGCGTGACACCGCTGACCATCCGCCGCCTGGAGAAGGCCGAGGTCGGCCTGAAGATCCTCTACGTCGAGAAACTGCTGGAGACCTACGGCGCCGCCCGCCAGGAGATCGACGAGTTCGTCACCCTGGCGGAGCGGGCCAACGAGCCCGGCTGGTGGCACCCGTACCGCGATGTGATGCCGTCCTGGTTCACCGCCTACGTGAGCCTGGAGACCGGCGCGAGAACGCTGCGCACCTATGAGCCGCAGTACGTCACCGGACTGCTCCAGACGCCCGGGTACGCCCGTGCCGTGCTGGGCGGGGGCTTCCCGAACGACAACGACGAGGATCTCGACCGGCGCGTGGAGCTGCGGCTGCGCCGCCAGAGACTGCTCACCAGACAGGACGCGCCCACGCTCTGGGTGGTGCTGGAGGAGGCCGTACTGCACCGCGTGGTGGGCGGCCCCGAGGTGATGCGGGAGCAGATCGACCGGCTTCTGGAGGCCTCCGAGCTGGAGCACGTCAGCGTCGACATCGTCCCGTTCGCCGCGGGCGCCCACGTCGGGGCGTGTGCGCCGTTCACCTACTTCCGGTTCGAGGAGCGTGAGCTGCCGGACATCGTCTACAGCGAGATCCTCTCCGCCTCCGTCTACCTCGACCAGCGTGCCGACGTCGTGGCCCATCTGGAGGCGCACAACCGGCTTTCTCTGAAGACCTCGTCCGCGGACAGCAAGGCGCTGTTGAACCGCATGCGGAAGGAGTACTCATGACCATCGCCGAGGGCACCGTCTACAACGGGATGCCCGCGACGGACCTGGGGGAGCAGGGCTGGGAACGGCCCTGGAGCGGTCCGAACGGGGGGCAGTGCGTGGAGGCCAAGCAACTCGCTGACGGCCGTGTGGCGGTCCGGCAGTCCACGGATCCGGCCGGTCCCGCGCTGATCTACACGCCCGAGGAGATCACCGCGTTCGTCGCGGGGGTCAAACAGGGCCTCGCCGACCATCTGACGGCCCACTGACACCCGGTCGCATCTCGCACCACCACCCCCCACCGAGAGGCACAGCATGACCCACTCGCAGGCCGCGCGGGACATAGACACCAGCAGGCCCCACTCCGCCCGCATGTACGACTACTACCTCGGCGGCAAGGACCACTTCGAGGTCGACAAGCAGGCCGCCGAGCGGGTCGCCGAGGCCTATCCCGCCATCTTCGTGTGCGCCCGCGAGAACCGGGCCTTCATGCACCGGGCCACCCGGGTCCTCGCCCGCGAGCACGGCATCCGCCAGTGGCTGGACATAGGCACCGGCATCCCCACCGAGCCCAACCTGCACCAGGTCGCCCAGTCCGTGGTCCCCGACGCCCGGGTGGTCTACGCCGACAACGACCCCCTGGTCCTCAAGTACGCCGAGCGCCTGATGCGCAGCTCCGCCGAGGGCCGTACGACGTACATCGAGGCGGACGTCAACGACCCCCAGACGCTGCTGAACGCGCCCGCGCTGGCCGAGATCCTGGACCTGGACCGCCCGGTCGCGCTGTCCCTCAACGCCCTGATGCACTTCGTCACCGACGCCCAGGACCCCTACGGCATCGTGCGCCGCCTGCTGGACGTCCTGCCCTCGGGCAGCGCCCTGGCGCTGAGCCACTGCACGCCCGACTTCGACCCCGCCACCTGGCAGAAGGTCACCGACATCTACACCTCGGCCGGGACTCCGGTGCGGTTCCGCTCCCGGGAGGACGTGGCTCGCTTCTTCGACGGCCTGGACCTGCTGGAGCCGGGCGTCACCGTGGGCCACCGCTGGCGCCCGGACCCCTCCGACGGCGACACCCCGACGGATGCCGAGGTCAGCCTGTGGACCGGCGTGGGCATCAAGCCGTAGCGCCCTGGGACTTCAGCAGCTCCCGGTACCAGCGGTACGACGACTTCGGGGTCCGCTCCTGGGTCCCGAAGTCGACATGGACCAGGCCGAAGCGACGTGCGTAGCCCTCCGCCCACTCGAAGTTGTCGAGCAGGGACCAGACGAAGTAGCCGCGCACGTCGACGCCCGCCTCCAGCGCCCGGTGCAGGGCCCGGACATGGCCGTCCAGGTAGGCGATGCGGTCCTGGTCGTCGACGCCCGGGTACGAGCAGCCGTTCTCGGTGATGACGACGGGCGGGAGCCGGTCGCCGTAGCGCTCGCGGAACGTCGTGAGGAGTTCGGTGAGGCCCTCGGGTACGACCGGCCAGCCGAAGTCCGTGACCGGGTGGCCCGCGATCTCCCGCACGGAGAAGGGCAGTTCGGCGGGCATGGAGACGCCGCCGAACTCGATCTCCGTGCCCTGCGGGGCGCCCACCCGGGTCGGCGCGTAGTAGTTGACGCCGTACCAGTCGAGCGGCTCGGCGATCACCTTCAGGTCGGCCTCGACGTCCCCGGGCATCAGCTCGCCGATGCCGTCCGGGTACCGTCCCAGCAGCAGCGGGTCCGCGAAGAGGCGGTTCAGCAGCAGGTCGTAGAAGTCGGCCGCCTCCACGTCCGCCGCCTCGGTCGAGGCCGCCCAGGTCGGTCCGTGGGAGTTGGCGACGCCGATGTCCGTGGCACCCGAGGCGCGCAGGGCCCGGACGGCCAGACCGTGGGCCAGCAGCTGGTGGTGCGCGACCGGCAGCGCGTCGAACAGCAGCTTCCGGCCCGGCGCGTGCACGCCCAGGGCGTGGCCCAGCAGGGTGTGCTCGGCGGGCTCGTTCAGGGTGATCCACTTCGTCACCCGGTCACCGACGCGCTCGGCCACCAGCGACACGTACTCGGCGAAGCGAGCGGCCGTGTCCCGCTCCAGCCAGTCCAGGTCCGTCGGCAGGTCCCAGTGGAACAGGGTCGGCACCGGGCGGATCCCCGCCGCGCACAGGTCGTCCACCAGCCGGTCGTAGAAGTCCAGGCCCTTCTCGGAGCGCACCCGCGGCCAGGAGACCGAGAAGCGGTACGCGTTCACGCCCAGCTCCGCCAGCAGTGCCACGTCCTCGCGGTGGCGGTGGAAGTGGTCGCAGGCCACCGCCGCCGTCGAGCCGTCCTTGATCCGTCCCGGCTCGGCGGTGAAGGCGTCCCACACGGACGGCTCGCGGGCGTCCGCCGCGCCCTCGATCTGGTGCGCCGAGGTCGACACGCCCCAGAGGAAACCGGCCGGGAAACGGGGAATCGGGTTGCCTGCGTCAGTCACCATGCGCTGGATCATCCGTACCGGCGGTAACGGAAGTCAACAGGCCGCCGCCCAGGACCTGTTACGCCCCTTCTTTCAGCACTCTCGAGATCAGCTTGCGCTGCTCGTCCGTCAGCCGGGGATCCGAGCAGTAGACCGTCTTGCCGTCCACGGTGATCTGGTAGCTGAAACCGTCCGGCACCCCGATCGGCGGAGTGCCCCGGCCGGCGGCCACCGCCTGCTCGGCCAGGGCCTGCCACTCGGCGGCATCGGGGCGACCCGAGGTGTCCACCTCGGCATGCCGCTCGATGCCCGCGAACCCGCCTGTGCGCCTCACCTGAATCCGCATGGCACCTGTCTAGTACGGAACTACAGGGTCCGCACCCCGACCTGCTCCCAGGCCTTCGACACGGCGTCCAGCTCCTCCCCGTCGCCGAAGCGCTCCCGCGCGGCCTTGACGGTGAGCGTGGCGAAGTCGGTGAACATCGCCTTCTCCTTCAGCTCGCCGCCGGTCAGCACGTCGTACCAGACCTGTCCCGCGCGCTCCCAGGCGTGACCGCCGAGGGCCGTGGCCGCGAGGTAGAAGGCGTGGTTGGGGATGCCCGAGTTGATGTGGACACCGCCGTTGTCGCGGCCGGTGCGGACGAAGTCGTCCATGGTCGCGGGCTGCGGGTCCTTGCCGAGGACATCGTCGTCGTACGCCGTGCCCGGCTCCTTCATGGAGCGCAGCGCCACGCCCGTCACGCGCGGGGCGAGCAGGCCCGCGCCGATCAACCAGTCGGCCTCGGCGGCGGTCTGGCCGAGCGTGTACTGCTTGATCAGCGCTCCGAAGACGTCCGACACGGACTCGTTCAGCGCGCCGGGCTGGCCGAAGTAGGTGAGGTTCGCGGTGTACTGCGTGACGCCGTGGACGAGTTCGTGGCCGATGACGTCGATCGGGATGGTGAAGTCGAGGAAGATCTCCCCGTCGCCGTCCCCGAAGACCATCTGCTCGCCGTTCCAGAAGGCGTTGTTGTAGTCGCGGTCGTAGTGCACGGTCGCGTCCAGCGGCAGGCCGTTCCCGTCGATCGAGTCGCGCTGATACGCCGTGAGGAGCAGCTCGAAGGTGGCGCCGAGGCCGGCGTAGGCGCGGTTGACCGTGGCGTCCTTGCCGGGCTTGTCGCCCTCGCCGCGGACCTTGTGTCCGGGCAGGTCGGTGCCGTGCCGGGCGTCGTGGATCGTGCGCTGCGGCTTGCCGTCGGCGACCGAGGCGACGGCACTCGCGCCGAGGACCGTGGTGAGGCGGCGCTGGGTGCGCTCGAAGGCGTCGCGCTGGAGGGTGCGGCGGGCGGGTCCGGCCAGCGCGGGGTCCTCGGCCTGGGAGAGCTTGTCGAGGACATGGGGCGGAACGATGGTGCAGAAGACGGGCTCGAAGCCCCCGTGAGTCGTCATGACCGGCACCCTTGCACTGCGTGACGATGCTGTCACTAGTCGCCACCATGATTGGTGAAATACGCGGACAAGCGACTTCACGCTCCGTGGCGAGGTGGTATGGCGAGGTAGGGCGAGAGGCGTGGCGAGCCGGCCCGGCGAAGTGGCCCGGCGAAGTGGCGTGGCGCACTTTTTGTCCCGTATGTGCGCCCGGTCCCGCATACTGATACGGATCCGCACGCCAGGAGGGCCTCGGCTAGCATGCTGCGCATCATGCGTTTCGGGCTGCTTCTCCTTAGCTGCCGCGGCGAGGGCCTGTAGTCGAGGCCGACTCCCTCCCCGCGGAGCTTGGTGCTGCGTCGTCGGCCGTCCTTCCGGACATCCTGAGGAGCCCCCGCATCATGGCGAACCGCCAGCAGCCCAGCACCATGCCGATCCACAAGTACGGCCGCTACGAGCAGGTCGACATCCCGGACCGCACCTGGCCGGCCAACCGGATCACCACCGCCCCCCGCTGGCTCTCCACCGACCTGCGCGACGGCAACCAGGCCCTGATCGACCCCATGTCGCCGGCCCGCAAGCGCGCCATGTTCGACCTGCTGGTCAAGATGGGCTACAAGGAGATCGAGGTCGGCTTCCCGGCCTCCGGCCAGACCGACTTCGACTTCGTGCGCTCCATCATCGAGGAGCCGGGCGCGATCCCCGACGACGTCACCATCTCCGTACTGACCCAGGCCCGTGAGGACCTGATCGAGCGGACCGTGGAGTCCCTGAAGGGCGCCAGGCGCGCGACGGTGCACCTGTACAACGCCACGGCCCCCGTCTTCCGCCGGGTCGTCTTCCGCGGCTCCAAGGACGACATCAAGCAGATCGCGATCGACGGCACGCGGCTGGTCATGGAGTACGCGGAGAAGCTGCTGGGCCCGGAGACGGAGTTCGGCTACCAGTACTCGCCGGAGATCTTCACGGACACCGAGCTGGACTTCGCGCTGGAGGTCTGCGAGGCGGTCATGGACGTCTGGCAGCCCGGCCCGGGCCGCGAGATCATCCTCAACCTGCCGGCGACCGTCGAGCGCTCCACGCCCTCCACGCACGCCGACCGCTTCGAGTGGATGGGTCGCAACCTCACCCGCCGCGAGCACGTCGTGCTGTCCATCCACCCGCACAACGACCGCGGCACCGCCGTCGCCGCCGCCGAGCTGGCCCTGATGGCCGGCGCCGACCGCGTCGAGGGCTGCCTGTTCGGGCAGGGCGAGCGCACCGGCAACGTCGACCTGGTCACCCTGGGCATGAACCTCTTCTCCCAGGGCGTCGACCCGCAGATCGACTTCTCCGACATCGACGAGATCCGTCGTACGTGGGAGTACTGCAACCAGATGGAGGTCCACCCGCGCCACCCGTACGTGGGCGACCTGGTCTACACGTCCTTCTCCGGCTCCCACCAGGACGCCATCAAGAAGGGCTTCGACGCCATGGAGGCCGACGCGGCGGCTCGTGGGGTCACGGTCGACGACATCGAGTGGGCGGTGCCCTACCTGCCGATCGACCCGAAGGACGTCGGCCGCTCCTACGAGGCGGTCATCCGGGTCAACTCGCAGTCCGGCAAGGGCGGTATCGCGTACGTCCTGAAGAACGACCACAGCCTGGACCTGCCGCGCCGTATGCAGGTCGAGTTCTCCAAGGTCATCCAGGCCAAGACGGACGCCGAGGGCGGCGAGGTCACGCCGAAGGACATCTGGGCGGCCTTCCAGGACGAGTACCTGCCCAACCCCGAGAACCCGTGGGGCCGGATCCAGGTCAAGAACAACCAGTCGACCACCGACACCGACGGCGTGGACACGCTGAAGGTGGAGGCCACGGTCGACGGCCAGGACACCGTCCTGACCGGCTCCGGCAACGGACCGATCTCGGCCTTCTTCGACGCGCTGCAGTCCGTCGGCATCGACGTACGGCTGCTGGACTACCAGGAGCACACGATGAGCGAGGGCGCCTCCGCGCAGGCCGCCTCCTACATCGAATGCGCGATCGACGACAAGGTTCTGTGGGGGATCGGAATCGACGCGAACACCACGCGCGCCTCCCTGAAGGCGGTCGTCTCGGCCGTCAACCGCGCGACTCGCTGACCAGTCGTAACGGGGATTGTGGGGCTCTGCCCGCCGTTGTCCGGCGGGTGGAGCCCCGTCACATACCGGCCAATCCCTGTGAGGGTCACGGAAAGGTCTCCTCCGGGGTGCTGACTCCTCCTCATGGATGTGGCTAACATCACGCAAGCGCGGCGACGCTGCCGTGCGGCGTGACGGAGGTGCGACGTGCTGCCAGGACGGGGACGAAACGGCCATGCCGCCAGGTTTTCCAGCATCCTGGGCACCCGTATCGCATGGACCGCCGCCGGTGACGGGGAGTTCTTCTGCCCCGGCTGCGGCGGCGACCGCAACTACCAGCGGCTGACCGGACAGCGCCGCTTCACCCTGCTCGGCCTGCCCGTGCTCCCGCGCGGCGAGACCGGCCCGGTCGTGGAGTGCGCCGCCTGCCGCCGCCACTTCGGCACGGACGTCCTCGACCATCCGACGACCATCCGCTTCTCCGCGATGCTCCGCGACGCCGTGCACACCGTCGCCCTCGCGGTACTGGCAGCGGGCGGCGCCGGTTCCCGTACGGCACTGGAGGCCGCCGTGCTGGCCGTGCGCGCGGCCGGCTTCGACGACTGCACCGAGGAGCAGCTGGCCGCCCTCGTCGAGGCGCTGGAGGCGGACACCGGCCGGATCTCCGGCGAGCCCTGCGGTGCCGGGCTCGCCATAGAGCTCCACGAGGCACTGGACCCGCTCGCCCCGCACCTCGCCACCGTCGGCCGTGAGTCGATCCTGCTCCAGGGCGCCCGCATCGCCCTGGCGGACGGGCCGTACACCCCGGCCGAGCGGGACGTCCTCGCGACGGTGGGGGCGGCGCTGACCATCTGCTCGGACGACGTGACCCGGCTGCTGGCGGCGGCCGCGCGTACGCCCTCGTGAAGCGTCCGTTACTCCCCGGGGAGTAGTCCGCCGCCCGTACCACCCCTCGCAGTAACCCCCGACTCGACCTCACGCCTGACGAATCGGCCCCCGTGCGCCGGGAGTCTGGAGAGCGTTCCAGACACCCGACCGGAGGGAGCCGGACAGATGGGGGCTGTGAGGACACGTACGGGGCGGCGGCGGGCCGTGCCCTGGGTGGTGGTCGGGCTGTGGCTGGCCGCGCTCGTACTGCTCGGGCCGCTCGCCGGGAAGTTCGCCGGCATCCAGCAGAACCGCGCCGTCGACTATCTGCCCGACAGCGCCGACTCCACCCAGGTGGCCCGGATCCAGGACCGGCTGCCCGGCGGGGAGTCGACCGACCTGGTGCTCGTCTACCACCGGGACGGCGGCCTGACCGACGCCGACCGGCGCACCGCCGCCGAGCAGGTCTCCGAGGTGAGCGGCGCCTACGACCTGACGGGCGGCGAGGTGCGGGGCGTTCCGTCCAAGGACGGCTCCACCCTGATGTACCCGGTCTCCAGCACCCAGCCCGGGCAGGACGAGGAGGCCCGGGACGCCTTCGTCGACGGGGTGCGCGACATCGCCGAGGGCGGCGGCGGGCTGAGCGTCGAGGTCGGCGGTCCCGGAGCGCTGAACACCGACATGAACAAGGTGTTCGGGACGCTCGACGCCACGCTGCTGCTCGCCACGCTCGGTGTCGTCACCGTGCTGCTCATCCTCATTTACCGCAGCCCCTTCCTGTGGCTGGTCCCGCTCGCCGTCGCCGGCGTCGGCGCCGCCACGGCGATGGCCGCCGGATACGGGCTGCACGAGCTGTTCGACGTCACCGTCACCGGCCAGAGCGGCGGTGTGATGACCGTGCTGGTCCTCGGCGCCGGCACCGACTACGCGCTGCTGATCGTCTCCCGCTACCGCGAGGAACTGCGGCGCCACGAGCGGCCGTACGACGCCATGCGCGTCGCTCTGCGCGGCTGCGGTCCGGCCGTCCTCGCCTCCTCGGGGACCGTCGCGGCCGGGCTGCTGTGCCTGCTCGCCGCCGACCTCAACAGCAGCAGCGGCATGGGGCCGGTCGGCATGGTCGGGGTGCTCGCGGCGCTGGTCGCCATGACGACCCTGCTGCCCGCGGTGCTGGTCCTGCTCGGGCGGCGCGTCTTCTGGCCGCTGATCCCCGCGTTCGGGAGTGAGCCGAAGGCCCGGCGGTCGCTGTTCGCCGCGATGGGCACCTCGGCGACGCGGCGGCCCGCCCTGGTGCTGGTCGGCGGGGGCGTGCTGCTCGGTGCCCTCGCGCTCGGCACGCTCAATCTGTCCGGCAGCATCAAGCAGGAGGACTCGTTCACCGAGCGGCCCGAGTCGATCACCGCGATGCGGACGCTGGCCGCGGAGTACCCCGAGCGGAGCAGCCGTCCCGTGACCGTCATCGCGCCCGCCGGCCGTGCTCAGGCGGTGCTGGACCGGGCCCGTGCTACCGACGGTGTCGCCGAGGCGGCCCCGGGGCGCAGCGGGTCGGGCTGGACCGAGATCGCCGTCTTCACCACCGCCGCGCCGGAGACCGCGGGAGAGACCCGGACCATCGAGGCGCTGCGTGCCGGGCTCGATGGCGCGGGTGCTTATGTCGGCGGGCCCAGCGCCCAGCAGATCGACCTGGCCGACAGTGAGTCCAGGGACCGCAAGGTGGTCGTGCCGTTGGTGCTCGTCGCCGTGTTCGTCATCCTGGTCGGCCTGTTGCGCAGCCTCGTCGCGCCGTTGTTGCTGCTGGCGGCGGTGGTCGCGGTGTGGGGTGCGGCGCTGGGTATCGGCGGGCTGGTGTTCGAGCCGGTGTTCGGGTTCGGTGGTACGGATCCGGGGCTCGGGTTGCTGTCCTTCGTGTTCCTGGTCGCGCTCGGGGTGGACTACGGCATCTTCCTGATGCATCGGATGCGGGAGGAGTCCGTGCGGGGGGCCGAGCCGGAGGTGGCCGCGCTGATCGCGTTGCGGACGACGGGTGGGGTGATCGCTTCCGCGGGGGTGGTGCTGGCGGCGACCTTTGCGGTGCTGACGACGCTGCCGATGGTCGGGCTGGTGGAACTCGGGTTCGTCATCGCTGTGGGGGTGTTGCTGGACACGTTCCTGGTGCGTACGTACTTGGTGACCACGGCGAGTGTGCTGCTCAAGCGGCGGATGTGGTGGCCGGGCAGGCTCTCCCGCGCGCCGGAGCGGACGGCCCCTCCGGAGGAGCGGAAGCCCCAGGCCGCGAACGCCCCCTGACCGGCCGAAGGCGTCCCTCCCCTCCCGGAGGGACGCCTTCCTCGCCGAGGATGACGCCTGTGCAGGCACCCACCACCACGACGGCGACCTGGTCGCGTCCCGCAGAGCGGATCATGGCCGCCATCAACCGCGATCCCATGACCGCCCCCCACGCCCTCCGCAACGACTCGGTCCTCGCCGTCGTCGTCGCCGCGTTCGCCGTCGTCGTCGCGCTGCTCATCGACGACGGCCGCAGGCCCGACGCGCTCGGCTGGGCCCTGCTGCTCGTCTCCCACGTGCCGCTGGTGTGGCGCCGCCGCCGTCCGGTGCTCGTCCTGGTCGCCGTGATCACCTGCGTGTTCCCCTACCACTTCCTCGACTACCCGCACACCGCGGCCACCCAGGCCGCCTACGTCGCCCTGTACACCGTCGCCGTCACCGGCCGGCCGCTGCGCACCGTCCTGGTCGGCATCGGCGTCATCACCATGGCGGTGGGCGTGCTGCTCACCATCAGCGCGCAGGAGGCGCTGGGACTGCTGAAGGCGTCCGGCTGGGTCGTCGCCGTCCTGTTCCTCGGCGTCGACGTGCGCTTCTACCGCCAGTACGTCGCCTCCATCGTGGGACGCGCCGAACGGGCCGAACGCACCCGGGAGGAGGAGGCCCGGCGGCGGGTCGCCGAGGAGCGGCTGCGGATCGCCCGGGATCTGCACGACCTGCTCGCCCACAGCATCACCCTCATCGGCGTGCAGACCTCCGTCGCCGCCCATGTGCTGTCCGCCGACCCGGAGCGGCTCGACCGGGAGACGGTCGCCAAGGCCCTCGACGACATCGCCGAGACCTGCCGCAGCGCCCGCGGCGAACTCCGTACGACGCTGGAGGTGCTGCGCGAGCACGGCCCGCCGGAGGCCCGCGGCCCGCTGCCCGGCCTCGACGGCCTGCCCGACCTGGCTCGGGCCGCGCGGCTTGCCGGTGCCCGGGTGGAGCAGACCGTACGGATACGGCAGGCACCGCCCGCCGTCGGCGCCGCCGTCTACCGCATCGTGCAGGAGGCCCTGACGAACGCGGTCCGGCACGCGGGACCCGGCGTCTCGGTCCGTGTGGAGCTGGACGAGCGCCGGGGCGCCCTGCGTCTGTCGGTCAGTGACGACGGCACCGGACCGGCCCCGGGCGGCGAAGCCACGGGCTTTGGGCTCGTCGGAATGCGGGAGCGGGCCCGCAGTGTGGGTGGCACACTCGACGCCGGACCGCGCCCCGGGGGCGGCTTCGAGGTGGCCGCGGTCCTGCCGCTGACGATGACGGGGGAGAGAGCCGGATGACCATTCGGGTGCTGCTCGCGGACGACCAGACCCTGGTGCGGGAGGCGTTCGCGATGCTCGTGGAGTCGGCCCGCGACATGGAGGTCGTCGGCCAGGCCGCCACCGGCAGGCAGGCCGTGGAACTGGCCCGCGGCGGGCGCGCCGACCTCGTGGTGATGGACATCCGCATGCCCGACCTGGACGGCATCGAGGCGACCCGGCTCATCGCGGCCGACGACGACCTCGCGGGCGTCCGCGTCCTGGTCCTCACCACCTACGACACCGACGAGTACATCGTGGACGCCCTGCGCGCCGGCGCCTCCGGGTTCCTGGTCAAGGACACCAGGCCGGCCGAACTCCTGGACGCCATCCGCACGGTCGCGGCCGGGGACTCCCTGCTGTCGCCCGGGCCCACGGCACGGCTGATCGAGCGGTTCCTGCGCAGCCCCTCGGCACCGGCGGCCGGCGGGCCGGAGTGCCTGTCCGAGCGCGAGCGGGAGGTGCTCGCCCTGGTCGCGCGCGGCCTCAACAACACCGAGATCGCCGAGGTGTTGGGCCTGAGCCCGCTGACCGCGAAGACCCACGTCAGCCGCATCATGGGCAAGCTGGCGGCGCGGGACCGGGCGCAGTTGGTCATCGTGGCGTACGAGTCGGGGATCGTGACACCGGGGAACATCTGACGGACAGGCACCATCCGACGCCCCCGCTTCAGGAGCAGGATGAGACTCCTCAGCCGCACCCTCCTCGTCACCGCCGTCCTCCTCACGTCCCTCACCGCGACGGCCACCGCCTCGGCCACCCCCGGCTGTACGTCCTCCGTCCCGTACGTCTCGGGCGAGGGCGGCTACGACACGTACCGCATCCCCGCCACCGTCACCACGCGCGAGCACACCGTCCTCGCCTTCGCCGAGGGCAGACGCGGCGGCGCGGGGGACACCGGCGCCATCGACGTCGTCCTCAGGCGCTCGGCGGACGGCGGCTGCACCTGGGGCCCGCTCACCGTCGTCGCCGCCGGGAAGGGCGACACCCGGGGCAACCCGGCCCCCGTCGTCGACCCGCGCACCGGCGCGGTCGTGCTCCTCACCTCCTACAACAGCGGCAAGGTGACGGAGGCCCAGATCATGCGGGGCGAGGTCACGCCCGAGCAGAGCCGCCGGGTGTTCGTGCAGTACAGCCGGAACGACGGCCGGCACTTCACCGCACCCCGTGAGATCACGCGGCAGGTCAAGCGCCCGTCCTGGCGCTGGTACGCGACCGGCCCCGGCCACGCGATCGCCCTCACCCGGGGTCCGCACGCGGGTCGGCTGGTCGTCCCCGCCAACCACTCGGCGGCCCCGCCCGCCGGCTCTCCGGACACCGGCCAGGAACCCCGCCACTACGGCGCCCACGCGCTCCTCAGCGACGACGGCGGCAGGACCTGGCGCCTGGGCTTCGTCGACGACTCCTACGACGGCGTGAACAACGCCAACGAGTCGATCGCCGCCCAGCTCCCCGACGGCAGGGTCTACTTCAACGCGCGCGACCAGCACGGCACGAGCCCCGGCAACCGCCTCGACAGCCATTCGCGTGACGGCGGCCGGAGCCTCGACCGGCCCTACACCGTGCAGCCCACCCTGAACGAGGTACCCGTCGTCCAGGGCAGCGTCCTGCAACTCGCCGGGAAGCGAGGACCCTTGCTGTTCTCCGGACCCTCCGTCCCCACCGCCCGCCGGGCGATGGCTCTCTGGCGCAGCACCGACGGCGGCGCCACCTTCACCAAGGCGCTGACGCTCTCCCAGCAGCCCGCGGCCTACTCCGATCTGGTGCCGCTCGGCCGCAAGACGGTGGGGATCCTCTACGAGACGGGAGCCCGGGGGACCTACGAGACGATCGAGTTCCGCCGCCTGCGGACCGACCGGCTTTAGGCCGTGTCCGCAAAGTCCCGCCTGCCCCGCGACGCCTGGCACGCTCCCCCACTGCCTCAAGGGCGTGGGAGGTGCCCCCACTCGCCGCACCGGGCGAACCCCCAAGTACATCCAGTACGAGGGGCTCCGCCCGGCACTCCCCCAGCCTTCGGCCGGGGGGACCCCCAGAGCACGCACCAGACGCCGCGGGGCCCGCCCTCCGGGCGGACGCCGGGACTTTGCGGACACGACCTAGAGCAGCCCGGCCGCCGCCAGGTACTTCCCGACCCGCTCCACCTCGTCCGGCGACAGCGGCACCTGCGGCTCCGCCGTCGCCGGGCAGTCGATCACGCCCCGCAGGTGCAGCGCGGCCTTGAAGGCACCGATCGCCGAGGAACCGGGGCCCATCCGGGCCGGGTCGCCGACCGTCACCATGCCGAACAGGGCGCACAGCCGCTCCTGTTCGGCACGGGCCTCCTCCCAGTCCCCGGCGCGGCACAGGCCGTCCAGGCGGACGTAGCCGTGCGGGTCGACGTTGCCGAGGCCGGGCACCGTCCCGTCCGCGCCGAGCGCGAGCGCCGCGTCGACGATCAGCTCGGAGCCGGTCAGCACGCTGAAGCCGCTGATGCCCTGGCGGTCCCGGGCGCCGGTCAGGACCTGGCGGAAGGCGGCCAGGTCCCCGCTGGAGTCCTTCAGACCGGCCAGCACACCGTCGGCGGCCAGTTCCAGGACCACGTCCGCGGGCAGCTTGGTGTGGACGGCGGCGGGAAGGTCGTAGGCGATGACCGGTACGGGGCTGCCGGCCGCGACCGCGCGGAAGTGGCGGGCGATCTCCGCCGGGTGGGTGCGGGCGTAGAACGGGGCGGTGACGACGACCGCGTCCGCTCCGGCCGCCGACACCGACGCGACATGGTCCAGGACCCGGGCCGTCGTCATGTCGATCGCCCCGGCCAGCACCGGGAGCCGCCCGCTCACATGCGCCGCGACCGACTCGACCACCAGTCTGCGCTGCCGGTCCGGCAGATACGCCGCCTCGGACGTGGAGCCGAGCACGAACAGTCCGCTCACTCCACCGGCCAGCAGATGGTCGACGAGCCTGAGCAGCGAGGGGACGTCCACCTCGCGGTCCGGTGTCAGGGGTGTGCACACGGGCGGGATGACACCGGTCAGCGGGGTGAGGGTCATGGAGCCTCCATCGGGGCGCGTCGGCGGGCGAGGTCGCGGGTCGACTCGTCCTCCTGGACAGGATGGTGGCAGCGGAAGCGGTGCGCGGGGGCCGACGCGGCCGAGAAGTCCGGCATCGCCTCCGCACACGTCCCGTCCGCCTTCCAGCAGCGCGTCCGGAACGGGCAGCCGCTCGGCGGGCGGGTCGCCGACGGCACCGGACCGACCAGCGGGATCGGGTCGATCGGGTCGAGCAGGCCGGGCGTGGCGGAGAACAGGGCGCGGGTGTACGGGTGCCGGGCCCGGTCGGTGACCAGGGCGGCCGGGGACTCCTCCACGATCCGGCCCAGGTACATGGTGATCACACGGTCGCTCATCCGCCGTACCGTCTGGATGTCGTGCGAGACGAACACCAGGGCCAGGCCCAGGCGTTCCTTCAGATCCAGCAGGAGATTGAGGATCTGCGCCCGGACCGACACGTCCAGGGCACTCGTCGGCTCGTCCGCCACGACCAGGTCCGGGTCCAGCGCCAGCGCCCGGGCGATCGCCACGCGCTGCCGCTGCCCGCCCGACAACTGGCCCGGCAGGGCGTCGGCGAGGGCCCGGGGGAGACCGACGAGCGACATCAGCTCCCGCACACGATCCTCGCGACTGCTTCTGGTGCCCCGGTCGTGCACGTCGAGCGGGTCCCGCAGGATCTGCCGGACGGGCAGGCGGCGGTTGAGGGCCGTCGACGGGTCCTGGAAGATCATGCCGGTGCTGCCGCCGACGGCCCGCCGGCGCTCCCCGGCCGGCATCGCCCACAGGTCCCGGCCCCGGAACGACACCGTCCCCCGGGTCGGCCGCTCCACCCCCACCAGCACCTTCGCCAGCGTCGACTTCCCACAGCCCGACTCGCCGACCACACCGATGGTCTCGCCGGGCGCGATGGCCAGATCGGCGCCGGTCAGGGCATACACCCGGTCCCGGGTGAACAGGCCGCCGCTGCGGGCCTTGTGGACGACGTGAGCGTCCGCCAACTCCACGAGCGCGTTCATGACACCGCCTCGGTCTCGGTGGCCGACAGCTCTATGGCCGGGTGATGGCAGGCCGCCGTGTGCGCCTCGGGGCCGGCCAGGGCCGGAGCCGTCGTCCGGCAGACCTCGCTCGCCCGCGGGCACCGGTCCGCGAACCGGCAGCCCGCCGGGAAGTCCGCCGGAGACGGCACGATGCCCCTGATCTGCGTCATCCGCTCCTGCGCCGACTCCAGCGACAGCACGCTGCCCAGCAGGCCGCGCGTGTAGTGGTGGGCGGGTGCCTCCACCAGGTCGGCGGTCACACCCGTCTCCACGATCTGCCCGCCGTACATCACCACCACCCGGTCGGTGACGTCCGCGATCAGCGCCAGGTCGTGCGAGACGAGGATCAGCGCGAAGCCCAGCTCCTCGCGCAGCCGCAGCAACAGCTCTATGACCTGGGCCTGCACGGTCACGTCGAGGGCCGTCGTCGGCTCGTCGGCGACGATCAGCTTCGGGTCGCGGGACAGGGCCATGGCGATCAGGACGCGCTGGCGCTGCCCACCGGACAGTTCGTGCGGGTAGCTGCGCAGGGTGCGTTCGGGGTCGAGGCCGACCATCGTCAGCAACTCGGCCGGACTGCGCCGCCCGCCGCGCCGGACGACCTGCCCCAGCTGGGCGCGGATCGTCATCGCCGGGTTCAGCGACGACAGCGCGTCCTGGTAGATCATCGCCATCTCGTGGCCCAGGAGCTTGCGGCGTACGCGCATCGGCTCGGCGATCAGATCCCGCTGCTGGAACCGCACCTGTCCGCTGACGCGCGCCCCCTTCGGCTGGAGGCCCATGACCGCCAGCGCGGTCAGCGACTTGCCGCAGCCCGACTCGCCGACCAGGCCCAGCACCTCACCGGGATGCACCTCGAAGCTGATGCCGTCCACGATGTCCACGCCGCCGTGCCGCTGGTCGAAACCGATCGCGAGGTTCTCCACCGCGAGCACCGGCTGACCGTCCCTGGACACCCGGCGGGCCCGGGCCCGCAGCCGCCGGGCCGCCTCCGCCAGGCCGGGCAGTTGTACGACCTCCCCGGTGCCGGGCTCCGGCGCCTGGAGCCGGTCGTCGCCGGGCGCGTCCACCTCCCGGGCCGACGGGGCCGCCCACGCGTCGGACACACCCTCGGACAGGATGTTCAGCGACAGCACCGTGACCAGCATCAGCAGCCCGGGGAACACGGTCGCCCACCAGCCGCCGGTCAGCACCATGTTCTTGCCGTCCGCGATGACACTGCCCCAGGACGGGTCGGGCGGCCGTACACCCGCCCCGATGAAGGACAGCGACGCCTCGAAGACCACCGCCTCGGCGACCTGGACCGTGCAGAACACCAGCACCGGAGCGGCACAGTTGATCGCCACGTGCTTCAGCACGATGTGCGGGGTACGGGCGCCGATCACCCGTTCCGCCGTCACATAGTCCTCGCCGTACTGGTCGAGGACGTTCGCCCGGACCACCCGGGCCACCGGTGGCGTGAACAGGAACGCGATCGCGCAGATCAGCACCGTGATGCCACCGCCGAAGACGGCCACCAGCACGGCGGCCAGCGCGATGCCCGGGAACGCCATCACGACGTCCAGACAGCGCATCAGGGTCTCGTCGACCGCCTTGCGCGAGGTGGCCGCGATCGCGCCGAGCAGCGCGCCGACCACCAGCGCCAGGCCGGTGGCGCCGAGCCCGATCGCGAGCGACCAGCGCGCCCCGTACATCAGCCGGCTGAGGATGTCCCGGCCGAGGCTGTCCTGGCCCATCCAGTGCCCGGCGGACGGATGCCCGGTGCCGTCGGCCGGCGGCTGCTGGTCGAGGGGATCGTGCGGGGCGAGGACCGGCGCGAGCAGCGCCATCAGGACGACGACCGCCAGGAAGCAGACGGCGACCTTCGACAGCAACGGCAGCCGGCGCCAGCCGCGCAGCCGTACACCGGGCCGGGACAGCGCCTCGGAGAGGCTCTTGCGGGTCATCATGTGGTCGCATCCCTCAGTCGCGGGTTGACCAGCAGGTAGAGGACGTCGATGACGAGGTTCACGACGACGAACCCGGCCGCCGTGGTCAGGACGACGCCCTGCACGACGGCCGGGTCGCCGTTCTTCACGGCGTCGATCATCAGCTTGCCCATGCCGGGCAGCGAGAAGATCGTCTCGATGACGACCGCGCCGCCGAGGAGATAGCCGACGCGCAGCCCGAGCACGGTGAGGGGATTGATGAGCGCGTTCCGCAGGACGTTCCGCCCGACCACGACCCGCGGCGGCAGCCCGCTCCCGATCGCCGTCCGTACGTAGTCCTTGTCCAGCTCCTCCACCACGGCCGTCCGCACGATCCTGGTCAGCTGCGCCGCCACCGGCAGCGACAGCGCGAAGGCCGGCAGGGTCATGGTCTTCAGCCAGCCGGTGAAGGAGTCGGCCGGGTTGATGTAGCCGCCGGTCGGGAACCAGCCCAGGTCGACCGCCAGGTACTGGATCATCAGCAGCGCCAGCCAGAAGCCGGGCGCGGCGACGCCGGTCAGCGACACCACCCGGATGATCTGGTCGGGCAGCCGGTCCCGGTAGATCGCCGCGGTCACCCCGCCCAGCAGGGCCAGGACGACCGCGATGCCCAGGCCCAGGAAGGTCAGCTGGAGGGTGAGCGGCAGCGCGGTGGTGACCTGGTCGATCACCGGTGCCCGGGTCAGCGCGCTGGTGCCCATGTCGCCGTGCAGCACGTCGGCGACGAAGTCCACGTAGCGCACGGGCAGCGGGTCGAGCAGGCCGTGCTCCTCCCGGAAGTCGTGCAGCTGCTGGGGTGTCGGGTTGGCGCCCTGGAAGAACGCGGACGCCGGGTCGACGTCCGAGAACCGCATCACCAGGAACACGAACAGCACGATGCCGAGCATCAGCGGCACGAGCAGGGCGATGCGGCGGAGCAGAATCCGTACGACGGCGATCACGTGGCGAGGGCCCCCTGTCCGAACGACACGGCTAGGCCCACTTGGCCTGGAGGAGGTTGATGCCGGGGTACGGCTGAGGCCTTATCCCGCTGAGCCGCTGGGGGTTCCAGGCCGTCATCAGCTCGTTGTGGACGACCGGGTAGAGCACGGCCTGTTCGGCGACGACGTCGATGTAGTCCTGGACCATCGTCTTCTTCTTCCCGGCGTCCGGCTCCCGGGTGGCCCGGTCCATGTCCCTGAAGAGCGCCTTGGCGACGGAGTCGCCCGCCCACCGTGTGTACTGCATCCACAGGTTCTCGGGCCCGTAGTTGTAATGCATGATCAGATCGGCGTCGAGGCCGAACTGGTTGGGGTTGGAGGCGGCGGCGACCACTTGGTAGTCCTGCTTCTGGTCCATCTTCGTGAAGACGGCGGTCGTCTCCTGTGGGGAGAGGGTCGTCTTCACCCCGATCGCGTCCCAGGAGGACTTGATGGTCGGCAGGCAGTCCACGATCCAGCTGACGTTCACGGCGAGGATCTCGATGCTCAGCCCCTTGACCCCGGCGGCCTTGAGCAGCGCCTTCGCCTTGTCCGGGTCGTACCCGTACACGGTCTTGGCCCGGCGGTAGGACGGGTTGCTCTCGTCGAGGAAGGAGCTCGACGGCTTCCCGCGCCCCTTGAGCGCGACCTCCACCATCTTCTCGGTGTCGATGGCGTAGTGCAGGGCCTGGCGCACGCGTACGTCGTCGAAGGGCTTGTGCTTCGTGTTGAACATCAGGAACAGGTTGTTCATCCCGGCCCCGCCGGCGACCGTCAGACCGCCGCTCTCCAACTGGCCGATGTTGGCGTACGGGATGTTGTCCGCGATCTGCGCCCCCGCGCTCGACCCGGAGATCTTCGCGACGCGGGGCGCGGCGTCCACGATCGTCAGCCAGTTCATCTTCCGGAAGGCGGGCTTGCGCGGCCCGTTGTAGTCGGCGAACGCCTCGAAGGTGGTGTTCGACTTGGGGTGGTGGGCGGTCTGCCGGTACGGCCCCGACCCGACGGCCAGCCCCTTGATGGCGTCGTCCCAGCCACCCGGCTTGGAGAACACGTGCTTCGGCATGATCTTCGCGAGCGTCAGCCGGGAGAGCCCGTCCGGGAACGGGAACTTGAGCACCAGCTCCACGTTCCGCGCGTCGATCTTCCGGACCTCCTTCAGCCAGCTCGCGAAGAAGCCCTTGGCGAGGGTCTGGGTGTCCGGGTCGAGGATCCGCTCGAAGACGAACACGACGTCGTCGGCGGTGACGGGCTTCCCGTCGTGGAACTTCGCACCCGCCCGCAGCGCGAACTTCCAGGACGTGCTGTCCGGGTCCTTCGGCACCTCGGTCGCCAGGGCCGCGTACGGCTCTCGGGAGATCGGATCCGTGTCGAGGAGCCCCTCGTAGATGTGGTTGTTGGCGGCCATGCAGAACGCGGACGCCGTCTGGGTGGGATCCCAGCTGCCGTCGTTGCCGTAGCCGATCACCGCGGTGAGCGTCCGGTCCGCGCCGTCGCCCCCGCCGGTCTCGTTGGTGGACTCCGGCCCGGACGAACAGGCCGACAGCGACGCGGAGACGGCGGCGGCCGCGCCCAGCGCGCCGGTGTACTTCAGGAAGGTCCGGCGGTGCGGCGCCGGTACGTCGTGGGTCACGTCGCGCACGGGTCCTCCAGCGGAGAGGTCTGGAAAGGGTGTGAAGGGGCGGGAGATACGACGTCCTACGTCCTGCCGGTCAGCGCGACCATAGGAGGGGGCGTGAGGGCGGTCAAGAGGGCGCACACGAATGGCGTATCTGCCAGAGGTCGCACCAATGGCACTGTGAAATGGCGTGAGTTGACGGCCTATCAGGGCTGCCCGGCACCGGGTACCGCCAGAGGTGGGACGTGGGACGTCCATGGCGCGTACGATGCGGCGCATGTCCGAGGAGCCCAGGACCAGCCGGATACAGCGCCAGGTCGTCCAGCTCATCCTCGACCGCAGACTCACCGCCGGCGCGCCGCTGCCCACCGAGGCCGAACTGATGGACACCCTCGGCGTCAGCCGCAACTCCGTCCGCGAGGCCCTCAAGGCCCTCCAGGCCCTCGACATCGTCGAGATCAGACACGGCTACGGCACCTATGTCGGCCAGGCCTCCCTCACCCCGCTCGTCGACGGCCTGACCTTCCGCACCCTGGCCCGGCACGACGACGACACCGGCGCCCTCGCCGAGATCCTCCAGGTCCGCGAGGTGCTGGAGGAGGGCCTGATCCGCCGGGTGGCCGCGACACTCACCGAGGCGGAACTGGACAGGCTGGAGCGCGTGGTGACCCGTATGGAGTCGGCGGGCGCCACGGCCCGCATGGGCAGCACCTTCCCCGACCTCGACCGCGAGTTCCACGAGGTCCTGTACGCCTCCCTCGGCAACGCCCTGGTCCCCCAGCTCCTCGCCGCCTTCTGGACCGTCTTCCGGCGGGTCTCCGGCGCCCGCGGCTGGACCGACGACCCCACCCCCGAGATCACGGTCCGCCGCCACCGCGACATCGTCACGGCCCTGCGCGCCCGCGATGTGGAGGGCGCGCAGCGGGCGATGGCGGTCCACTTCCGGGGGATCGAGGCGCGGGC
The DNA here is from genome assembly GCF_044457425.1 of Streptomyces sp. NPDC050546. Lineage (NCBI taxonomy): Bacteria > Bacillati > Actinomycetota > Actinomycetes > Kitasatosporales > Streptomycetaceae > Streptomyces > Streptomyces sp. NPDC050546. Next base: position 107,062 of record NZ_JBITGX010000012.1, on the reverse strand, counting down.
GGCGGAGGAGTCGCGGGGGGTGGGCTGATTTCGCACCCGGGCGGGCGAGGAGTCCTGGGGGCGGGCTGATTTCGCACCCGGGCGGGCGGGTGCGGAGCATGATGAGGGGCGTGAGTGATGTGTGGAGCGAGACTGACACCGGCGTCCTCAGACTGCCCTCCGGCCGGCTGGTACGGGGACGAGGCCTCCGCCACCCCCTGGACCCCAGCGCGCCCGTGCCCTCCTACGGCGTCTACCTCCTCGGCGGGCAGCCGCCCGAGGTCCCCTGGGGGTCGGGCTGGATCCGCTGGCCCGATTTCCGTCTCCCGTCGGACCGGCCGGCCGCACGCCTGGCGCTGGCCGACGCGTGGGAGCGGGCCGCCTCGGAGCGCGTGGAGATCGCCTGCGACGGAGGCCGCGGCCGCACGGGCACGGCCCTGGCCTGCCTGGCCGTTCTGGACGGCGTGCCGGGTGAGGAGGCGGTGGCGTACGTCCGCCGGCACTACGACCGGCGTGCGGTGGAGACGCCCTGGCAGCGGCGGTACGTGCGCCGGTTCGGCGAGGGCTGAGCCCGAGGAGCTGAGCCCGAGGATCCCCTCCTTCGGCGCGGCGCCTCATACCTTGGTCGCGCTGCCGTAGACCGACGGCCGACAGCGGACCCGGGGCCCGCCTCGGCACAGTGAACGGCATGGAAGAGACCAAGGGGAGCAAGCAGGGCAAGGGAGTCAGCCGGGCGCAGTTCCTGGCCGGGGCCGCGGCGCTGGGGGCCGCCGGGATGGTGGCATCGGCCGGGCAGGCCCGGGCCACGGAAGCCGGGCACGGCCGGGGACTGCGCCGGCAAGGCGTCGTCTACACCGTCGGGGAGGGTGAGACACCCGGCACCGCGTGGAGCGCCCGGCGGATGCGGGCGGATGTGCGGGCCATCCGTGACGACCTGCACGCCGACACCATCGACGTCACGGGGGACGGCGTCGAACGGCTCACCGCCACCGCCGCCGAGGCCGCCGAACGCGGGCTGCACATCTGGCTGCAGCCGACCCTCGGGGACGCCCCGCAGCGGGACATCCTGGAACACCTCGCCGAGACCGGCAGGTTCGCGGAGCGGCTGCGGCGCCAGGGCGCGAGTGTCGACCTCAGCGTCGGCTGTGAGTTCTGGCTGTTCGTCCCCGGCATCCTGCCGGGCGAGACGGTCCTGGAACGCATCAGGCACCTCCAGAACGGCACCGTCGACTGGCCGCGGACGCGCCGCCGGCTCGCCGAGTTCACGGCGAGGGCCGCGAAGGTCGGCCGCTCCGTCTTCAACGGCAACCTCAGCTACGCCGCCGCCCAGAGCATCGACGACCCGGACTGGAGCCTCTTCGACATCGTCGGCATCGACTACTACTCGTACTTCGAGAAGCGGTCCGACTACGTCCGGGAGCTGAAGCAGTACCTGCGCTGGGGCAAGCCGCTCGCCATCACCGAGTTCGGCACGTGCGCGTACGTCGGCGCCCCCGAGACGGGCGGCATGGGCTGGGACATCGTCGACTACGACAAGGAGCCGCCGGAGATCAAGGGGGACCCGGTCCGCAGCGAGCGCGTCCAGGCCGAGTACGTGGGCGAGCTGCTGGACGTCTTCGCCTCGATGGGCCTGTACGCGGCGATGACCTTCGAGTTCATCAGCGCGGACGCCCCGCACCGCCCGGACGAGCCCCGGCTCGACCTCGACATCGCGACGTACGCCATCACCAAGGCGATCAAGGACCGTCCGGACGACCCCGCCTCCGGCTGGCACTGGGAACCGAAGGAGGCGTTCCACGCGGTGGCCCGCCGATACGCCCGACGGGCGTGACCCGGGGCACGGAGGGACGATGGCTGAGGAGGTGCGCCTATGGAATGGACCCTTGAGGTGATCACCGTACCGGTCACCGACGTGGACCGGGCCAAGGCCTTCTACGTGGACCGATGCGGTTTCCGCGCCGAGATCGACGCGTTGTTCTTCGAGGGCGTGGGCCGCTTCGTCCAGCTCACGCCGCCCGGCTCCCGCTGCTCCATCGTGCTGGAGTCCGGGATGCCCCAGGCGCCGGGGCAGCCCCTGGCGGCTCCCGGCTCGCTGCAGGGCCTCCAGCTCTGTGTCACGGACATCGAGAAGGCCAGGGCGGAGCTGGTGGGACGCGGGGTGGAGGTGTCGCCGGTCCTGCACGTGAGCGCGTCCGGCTGGGCGGAGGGCCGGGGTGAGGAGAGCTGGAACTCCTTCCTCTTCTTCCAGGACCCCGACGGCAACGGCTGGGCGATCCAGGAAGCCCCGGCACCCCTCGCCCAGCGCTGACCTAGGCGCAGTAGGTGTCCCGGTCCGGGCGCTCGCCCGTCGCCAGGAAGCGGGAGACGGTCCGGTCGCCGCAGGCGTTGCCGTTGGCGAGGTAGGCGCCGTGGCCCGTGGAGTTCACCGTCACCATGACGGCCCGGTCGCCGAAGGCACGCCGGAGCTCGCGGGCCCCGCTCAGCGGGGTGGCGACGTCCCGCACGTTCTGCACGAGCAGGATGTTGGAGGGACCGTCGTCGGTGATCCGAACCGGCGGCTCCTTCGGCGTGAACGGCCAGGCGGCACAGGGCATGGCACCGCGCGGCATGCCCGCCGTCAGGGGGAACCTCGCCCGGCTCTCGTCGGTCCCCTTCTGGTAGTGGGCGACGGACTTGGGCCAGGCGACGTCGTTGCAGAGCGTGCCGACGCCGACGGCGGCGGCGCTCTGCATCATCGACTCGTCCGGGGCCTCGGGCACGGGCGGCACGGTGCCCTTGCGCGTGGCCAGGATCATCTGCGCCAGCGCGGGGTACTCGTCGGGTCCGTAGAGGCTGTTCAGCATGGTCTGGCGCAGGACGTTGCCGTTCAGCTCCGGCGGGTTGGCACCGGGCCAGGGGAGGGGCTCGCGGTCGAGCCGTTCGGCCAGCCGCAGGAAGAGGGGGCGTACGTCTGCGGCCTTACGGGCCACCCGGTGCGGATTGCCGGGCCGGGACGCCCACTTGGCGAACTCCGGGAAGTTGTCCTCCACGCCGGTCTCGAACGCGGCGAGCCAGGCGCGTCCCACCCGGGTGGGGTCGGGGTTGTCGTTGCTGTCCAGCACGATGCGGTCGGTGCGGTGCGGGAACAACTGGCTGTAGAGGGAGCCGACGTATGTGCCGTACGAGTCGCCCCACGCGGAGATCCGGCTCTCGCCCAGGGCGGCCCGGACGCGGTCGAGGTCGCGGGCCTCGTTGGCGCTGCTGATGTGCCGTATCAGCTCACCGCCGTTGCGGGCACAGGCGCCGGCGATACGCCGGGCGGTGGCCATGGTCTCGGTGACGGAGCCGTCCGGGGCGGGCCAGGGCAGTTTGGCGAGGGCCAGGTCCTTGCTCTCCAGCCCACACGAGGCGGTACTGGACGGCGCCATCCCGCGCGGCGCGAACCCGATCAGGTCATAGGCGTCCCGCACCTCCTGCGGCAGCTTCTGCCCCTTGCCCGACGGATCATCGAGACTGACCCCACCGGGCCCGCCCGGGATGAGTAACAGCGCACCCCGGCGAGCGGAGGGCTTCTCACTGGGGAGACGGGAGACGGCGATCTGGATCTGCCGCCCGTCGGGGTCGGAGTAGTCCATGGGCACGTCGACGGTGGCGCACTGCTGACGGGGGTCGAGGCCGGGGCCCTCGCACTTGGTCCAATCGAGAGGCTCGGCAGGGGCGGCCGAAGCGGTCAGCGGGACGGCGAGCCCGAGCAGGACGGCGGAGGCCGCGATCAGTGAGGAGTTGCGCTTGATCTGCGTCATGGGAGGAGCCTGACGGCACCCCGACCCTGACTACATCCGGGCAACTGCCCTCTTCTTCAGGGGGTTTACCCCCTACTCCCACCCCCGGAGCCGGCGGCCCCGACCGTGCGTATGAACGCCCTCCACGCATACGACCCGACCAGGAGCACAGGGCCGTCGGCCATCTTGCTGTCGCGGACGGGGACGGTGCCCGGGACTCCGTCGGCGACCTCGACGCAGCTGCCCCCGTTGCCGTCGCTGTAGGTGCTCTTGCGCCAGCCCGCTTTGCTCAGGTCGTAGTCGCGCATCGTCTGAAGTCCTCCGCCGCCGACTCGATCAGGGCCAGGGACGCCTCTGGCGACAGCGCGGCGGCCCTGAGCAGATCGTAAGCCGCGCAGGCGTGCTTCACCACAGCCGGATCGTCCAACAGATTTCCCGAATACACGGCTTCTGTATAGGCGGTGGGCGGAGCGTCCTCGAACTCCATCAGCTGCACCATGCCGTTCATGAGCGCGTACGCCCCAGCCGCGTACGGCAGCACCTGCACCATCACCGTCCGCTCCCGCGCCAGTGCCACCACGCGCTCCAGCTGCTCCGCCATGACGGCGGGTCCGCCGACCGGGATGCGCAGCACGTTCTCGTGGAGGATCACCCAATACACGGGGCGGGTAGCGTCCTTGAGGATCTGCGCGCGCTCCATACGGCCCGACACCTTTTCGGCGATGAACTCGTCCGGCGCGAACGGGTTCATCGCCAGCGTGACCGCCCTCGCGTAGGCCGGTGTTTGCAGCAGCCCCGGCACCAGCGCGGGCGCGAACTCGCAGATCTCCGTAGCCTGCGCCTCCAGCTCCGCTGCCTTGGCGAAATAATCCGCATACCGCTTATCGTCAATCAGCTTCCTGCACAACCGCTCGAAAATACCGTCGGTTTGCAGCACCCCGTCGATCCGCTGCGCCACGTCCAACTGTGGCTTGCGAATGGCCTGTTCGAACTGGCCGATGTATCCGCCGGAGACGAAAACCCGTAGCCCCAGCTCCACCTGGGTGATCCCCGCGTCCTCCCTCCGTCGCTTGAGCTCCGTGCCGAAGAACTCCCACGCCGCCTGACGAGAACCGTTGGCCATTGCCGAACCCCTTTGTGCTGCCCCGCAGTTGTAGGGCACAGACCCCTCCCGAGTGTAGGCGCGGAGCGTCACCGTGGGGATGCGAAGAGTGAAACTGGAAATGGAAGGGGAGCACGGTGGAGGCACGACACTCGGCGCACTGCGTCGAAGAAGCGGAGGACGCGGTGAAAGAATTGCGGGCAGAACTCGCGAAGGCGGGAATTACCCTGCCGTCACTGGGCCTGGACCCGGTGAGTCTTGCGCGGGAAGCACCCTGTCCGCTCGTGGAATTGGGCCGGTGTTCCGTGGAGACCGCCCGGCGGCTCGCGGCGGTGCTGCGATGAAGCCCCCGGTCGGCGCGTATGTCGTGGACACCCGCAGCGGACGCATCGGCATCGTCATGGGGCATGAGGGGCCCTATGTGCAGCTGCGGCCGTACGGCGGCGGGAAGGAATGGGACGTGGACCCCGGCGCCGTCCGGCACGCCACCCCGGCCGAGCGGCTGAGCGCGGCGACGGCGTACGCCAACGCACGCAGCAGGGGTGAGGTCCCTTGACCCGGACGACCAGGGAGGCCCGGACGACCCGGGCGACCCGGTGACCCTGCGAGAATGACGCCATGAGTCTGTTCCGCGACGACGGCATCGTGCTGCGCACCCAGAAGCTGGGTGAGGCGGACCGGATCATCACGCTGCTCACGCGCGGTCACGGACGGGTACGGGCCGTGGCCCGGGGCGTGCGCCGGACGAAGTCGAAGTTCGGTGCGCGCCTCGAACCCTTCTCGCACGTCGACGTGCAGTTCTTCGCGAAGGGGAGCGAGCTGATCGGGCGTGGACTGCCGCTGTGCACGCAGAGTGAGACCATCGCGCCGTACGGCGGCGGGATCGTCAGTGACTACGCTCGGTACACCGCCGGGACGGTCATGCTGGAGACCGCCGAGCGGTTCACCGACCACGAGGGGGAGCCGGCCGTGCAGCAGTATCTGCTGCTCGTCGGCGGACTGCGGACCCTCGCCCGGGGCGAGCACGCTCCCCATCTCGTGCTCGACGCCTTCCTGCTGCGCTCCCTCGCCGTCAACGGCTACGCCCCGAGCTTCACGGACTGCGCGAAATGCGGGATGCCCGGGCCCAACCGGTTCTTCTCGGTCGCCTCGGGCGGCTCCGTCTGCGTGGACTGCCGGGTGCCCGGCAGCGTCGTACCCTCGCCCCAGGCCCTCGAACTCCTCGCCGCGCTGCTTACGGGAGACTGGGACACCGCGGACGCGTGCGAGGCGCGGTACGTCCGCGAGGGCAGCGGGCTGGTGTCCGCGTATCTGCACTGGCACATGGAGCGCGGGCTGCGTTCCCTGCGCTACGTCGAGAAGTAAGCAACACAGAAGCAAGCGAGCACGAGGAGCGAGAGACACATGGCCGTACGCGGGATCCTGGGGCGGCAGCGCCGGGAGTACAGGACGCCGGAGCCGCACCCGTCCGGCGCACGGCCGCCGAAGCTCGGAGAGCTCGTACCGAAGCATGTGGCGATCGTCATGGACGGCAACGGCCGCTGGGCCAAGGACCGGGGCCTGCCGCGTACCGAGGGCCACAAGGTCGGCGCCGAGCGGGTGCTGGACGTGCTCCAGGGCGCCATCGAGATGGGCGTGGGCGCCATCTCCCTGTACGCCTTCTCCACCGAGAACTGGAAGCGCTCGCCCGACGAGGTGCGCTTCCTGATGAACTTCAACCGGGACTTCATCCGCAAGACCCGCGACCAGCTCGACGAGCTGGGGATCCGGGTGCGCTGGGTGGGCCGGATGCCGAAGCTGTGGCGTTCCGTGGCCAAGGAGCTCCAGATCGCCCAGGAGCAGACCAAGGACAACGACAAGCTCACCCTGTACTTCTGCATGAACTACGGCGGGCGGGCCGAGATCGCCGACGCCGCGCAGGCGCTGGCCGAGGACGTGAAGAGCGGCAAGCTCGACCCGTCGAAGGTCAACGAGAAGACCTTCTCGAAGTACATGTACTACCCGGACATGCCGGACGTGGACCTGTTCCTGCGCCCGAGCGGTGAGCAGCGCACCTCCAACTACCTGATCTGGCAGAGCGCGTACGCCGAGATGGTGTTCCAGGACGTGCTGTGGCCGGACTTCGACCGGCGTGACCTGTGGCGGGCGTGCCTGGAGTTCGCCTCGCGCGACCGGCGGTTCGGCGGGGCCATCCCGAACGAGGAGCTGCTGGCCATGGAGGGCAAGCAGGAGTAGGGCTCCTCGCTTCAGATCCCACCGGCCCCGGCAGCCCCACCGGCCCTGGCAGCCCCACCGGCCCTGGCAGCCCCACCGGCCCTGGCAGTCCCACCGGCCCCCTGGGCCCGGCAGCCCCTGCGGTGGCAGCCGGGCCCCACCGGCGGTGTGCTGGTGGCATGGGTTCGACGGCCGTCAGCGCGCCCCAGCAGACCTCGAAGCGGGCCGGGGCCTTCGTCGCGGCCTCGCTCGCCCTGCTCTGCATCCAGCTGGACTTCTTCGCGCTCAACCTGGCCATCCCCGGCATCTCCGCCGAGCTGGACACGACGGTCTCGGCGGCCCAGTGGACGCTGTCCGCCTACATGCTCGCCATCGGCTGTCTCTTCATCGTCGGCGGACGGCTGGGCGATCTGCTCGGCCGCCGGCCGATCCTGCTGATCGGGACCGGCCTGTTCGCCGCCGCCTCCGTCGGCTGTGCTCTCGCGCCCACCCTGGGCGTCCTCGTCGTGTGCCGGGTGGTGCAGGGTGCCGGGGCGGCACTGATCTTTCCCGTGTCGGTCTCCGTCATCAGCAACGCCTTCCCCGAGGAGACCCGGGCCCGGGCGCTCGGCGCGATGTTCGGGATCGCCAACGTCGGCACCGCCCTCGGGCCGTTCGTGGGAGGTGGCTTCACCGACGGGCCCGGCTGGCGATGGATCTTCTGGCTGCTGGCGCCGCTCAGCGCCCTCTCCCTGCTGATCGCCCTGCGCTACGTCCCCGACTCCCGGGACGAGAGCGCTCCCCGCCAGATCGACCTGCCCGGCTGTCTGGCCGTGGTGACCAGCCTGGCCGCCCTGACCCTCGCCGTGGAGCGGGGCAGCGCCTGGGGCTGGGACCACGCGCGCACACTCGCCCTGCTGGGCGTCGCGGTGGTGGCCGGTGCGCTGTTCGTCCTGCGGGAGCGGACCTGCCGGCATCCGCTGGTCGACTTCCGGCTCTTCCGCAACATCCCCTTCGACCTCGTCACCGTGATGGGGTCGGTGGCCAACATGGGCTACGCCGTCACCGTGTTCCTCGCCACCCTGCAGTTGCAGCAGGTGCGGGGCCTGTCCGCGATCCTGTCCGGCACGGTGTTCCTCGCCCCGGCCGTGATGGTGGCCTGCGCCGGGCCCATCGGCGCCTGGCTCTCCACCCGGATGCGCCCCACCAGCGTCATGGCCCTGGCCGGGACCATCGCGGGCACCGGCATGATCGGGCTGAGCTGGGCCTGGTCCTGGTGGGTCTATCTGCCCGTCTTCACCTGGTGCGCGCTCGGCCTGGGCCTCGGCTGGACCTTCGCCAGCGTGGCCACCCAGCAGGTCGTCCCGCCCGCCCGCGCCGGCGAGGCCTCCGGTGTCGTCCTCACGGCCCTCGTCACCCTGGGTGCCATCGGCCTCGCGGCCGTAGCGGCGGCGATCACCTCCCTCACCCCCCAGACCGGCCCGGAGCGCGCCTACGACCTCCTCCTGCGTATCGGCGGCGTCGTCATCCTCGCCTCTTCCGCCCTGTCGCTGCTCGTCCGCCGCAGGCTCACCGCCCGAGGCCTCATGCCGTCCGCCTGAGGTTTTTTTGGCAAGGCCAGGACGGTCGGCCACGCCCCGGCCGCCACCGGGCCACGCGAAGTTCACGTACCGACTCGACGATGCGGCGGATCACCCGGTCTGCCGCATCAGTCGCTTCAGTCGCTTTGGTGCGGTCCCGAACGAAACGGCACCTCCATGAGACGTCTCACCCCCGCGCTGGCCCTCGGCCTCGCCACCCTGGTGGTGGCCCCGTCGGCCGCCCTGGCGACGGACCACCACACCGGCCATGACTCCGGCACCGTCCGCGACAGCTTCGGCACCAAGGCCTCCTACGCCCCGCAGCAGAACACCCACTCCTACCAGCGGCCCCCGGCCGGTTATACGGCCGTCTTCACCGAGAACGTCTCCCGGCACGGCTCCCGCGCCGCCACCGACGGCGAGGACGGCGACCTGATCCTCGCCCTGTGGGACAAGGCACAGGCCGAGGGGCAGCTCACGCGTAAGGGGCGGGAGTTCGGGCCCCAGGTGCGGGCTCTGGAAGCCGAGATGGCCAAGGTCGGCTACGGCAGCCTCAGCGGCCGCGGCAAGCAGGAGATCGAGGGCACGGCCGTACGCATGGAGCAGCGGCTGCCGGGGCTGTTCCGGCAGATCGCCAAGGACGGCGACAAGATCGACGTCGTCAGCTCCGGGCAGGGGCGGGCCGTCGACAGCGGCAACCTGTTCGCGGCGGCGCTCGGGAACACCGACCCGGCGCTGAAGCCGCTGATCGGCCCGGCCCGCGCCGACGAGAACCTGCTGTACTTCCACAAGGCGGCCGGGGGCGCCGCCTACCGCGACTACATCGCGGGCGACCAGCGCCTCGCGGACACGCTCGACAAGCTCACCGACCAGCCGAAGACCCACCGGGCCGCCCGCAGCGTCCTGCGCGAGCTCTTCACCCCGGCTTTCGTCCAGCGGATCACCGACGGCGAGTTCGCCTCGATCGGCACCGAGGTGCAGGCCGCCCAGGCCGTCTACAACCTGTACGCCATCGCCCCGGCCATGAGCGCGGAGAGCCCCGGCGGCAAGGGCTGGGGCATGGAGCGGTACATCTCGCGCGGCGACGCCGCCTGGTTCGGATACCTCAGCGACGTCGAGGACTTCTACGAGAAGGGCCCCGGCTTCGCCGACAGCGACATCACGTACAAGATGGCGGACGTCCTCCTCGACGACTTCTTCAAGCAGGTCGAGGCCAAGCGCGCCGGCACCAGCGACCTGGGCGCCGAACTCCGCTTCACCCACGCCGAGGAGATCATCCCCCTCGCGGCACTGATGAAGCTCCCGGGCAGCACGCAGGGTGTCACGGCCGCGCACCCCTACACCTACGCCGACAACACCTGGCGCGGCGCCTCCGTCGCCCCCATGGCCTCCAACATCCAGTGGGACGTCTTCCACAAGGGCAACACCTATCTCGTCCGCATGCTCTACAACGAGAAGGAGGCGGCCTTCAAGGCGGGCTGCCACCCCATAGCCAAGGGCAGCAAGTTCTACGACCTCAAGGAACTGGAGCGCTGCTTCAATCGAACCTGAAGGTCACTGACCTCAGGGGCGCGGGGCTGTATCGATATGCGGCTCCGCCGCGTGGGCGCGAGCAACCACAACGCACCCGCACCCGACAACTCACCGGTCCGCAGCCGCACACTCCGCACAGGTTCCGAAAATCTCCACCGTGTGAGCCACGTTCACAAACCCGTGCTCCGAGGCAACGGCCTCCGCCCACTTCTCCACAGCCGGCCCTTCCACCTCAACAGCCTTGCCGCACCCCCGGCACACAAGGTGGTGGTGATGGTCATCCGTGGAGCAACGGCGGTACACGGACTCGCCGTCGGCGGTACGCAGGACATCGACCTCACCGGCGTCGGCGAGGGACTGGAGCGTGCGGTAGACCGTGGTGAGCCCGACCGAGTCGCCCTTGTGCTTGAGCATGTCGTGCAGGTCCTGCGCACTGCGGAACTCGTCGACCTCTTCCAGGGCCGCCGACACGGCGGCCCGCTGCCGGGTGGCGCGGCCCTTCACGGACGGTCCAGCGGTCGTCACCGTTGCCTCCTCACGTCTGCCTTGCCCGGGTCATTGTGCCAGCCCGGGGTGGGGGCGGTCAGACGCCGACTTCGTCGGCCGCCCCCCGGGTACCCGGAATCGCGCACTCGCCGGGGTCGTGCGCGGATTGCGCGGAAGCCCGGGCGCGGGCGCGGCGGCGGGCCAGCGGAGCCGCGAGCGCCGTCAGCACGATGAACGCGCCGATGGTCAGCAATACGATCGTCGCACCGGGCGGGACGTCCTGGTAGTACGAGGTGACCGTGCCGCCGATCGTCACGCTCACGCCGATGGCGACGGCGATCGCGAACGTGGCCGCGAAGCTGCGGCTGATCTGCTGGGCCGCCGCGACGGGCACCACCATCAGCGCGCTGACCAGCAGCAGACCGACCACGCGCATCGCCACCGTCACCGTGACGGCCGCGGTGATCGCCGTCAGCAGGTTCAGGGCACGCACCGGCAGGCCCGTGACCCGGGCGAACTCCTCGTCCTGGCTGACCGCGAACAGCTGCCGGCGCAGGCCGAGCGTGACCAGGACGACGAAGGCGGCCAGCACGCAGATCGCCGTGACGTCCGACTCGGACACCGTCGACAGGGAGCCGAACAGGTACGACGTCAGGTTGGCGTTGGAGCCCGTCGGCGCGAGGTTGATGAACATCACACCGCCCGCCATGCCGCCGTAGAACAGCATCGCGAGGGCGATGTCGCCGCGGGTCTTGCCGTACCAGCGGATCAGCTCCATGAGGACCGCGCCGAGGACGGAGACGAGGGTCGCCATCCACACCGGGGACCAGGTCAGCAGGAAGCCGAGGCCGACGCCGGTCATCGCCACGTGGCCGATGCCGTCGCCCATCAGGGCCTGGCGGCGCTGGACCAGGTAGATCCCGACCGCGGGGGCCGTGACGCCGACCAGGACGGCGGCGAGCAGGGCCCGCTGCATGAAGGCGTAGTCGAGGAAGTCCATCAGCTCAGCAGTCCCGTACGGATCGGTTCGACGCCCGCCGGTGCGTGCGGGTGTACGTGGTCGTGGCCGGGGAGGGCGTGCTGCCCGACCGCCTTCGGGGGCGGTCCGTCGTGCACCACGCAGCCGTCGCGCAGGACGACCGCCCGGTCGATGAGGGGCTCGAGCGGGCCCAGTTCGTGCAGCACGAGCAGCACGGTGGTGCCCTGGGCGACCTGCTTGGTGAGGGTGTGCGCGAGGACCTCCTGGCTGGCCAGGTCGACGCCGGCCATCGGCTCGTCCATGATCAGCAGCTCGGGCTCGGAGGCGAGGGCGCGGGCGATCAGGACCCGCTGGTGCTGGCCGCCCGAGAGGGCGTCGACGGAGTCCTTGGCCCGGTCCGCCATGCCGACCAGGTCCAGGGCGCGTCGTACGGCCTCGCGGTCGGCCTTGCGCAGCACGCCGAAGCGGGCCCGGGACAGGCGGCCCGAGGAGACCACCTCGGTCACCGTGGCGGGCACGCCGCCCGCGGCGGTGGTGCGCTGCGGGACGTAGCCCACGCGGTGCCAGTCGCGGAACCGCGCGCGGTCCGTGCCGAACAGCTCGATCTCGCCGGCGCCGGTCTGCACCTGGCCGATGATGCCGCGTACGGCCGTGGACTTGCCGGAGCCGTTCGCGCCGAGCAGCGCGACGACCTCGCCGCGTCGCACGGTGAGGTCGATGCCGCGCAGGACGGGGCGCGAGCCCAGTTCCGCGCGGACGCCGCGCAGGGATACGACGGGCTCGGTCATGCCGTCCTCCGATCGGTGAGTCACTTGGCTCCCAGAGCCGTCCGCAGGGCCTTGAGGTTGGCTTCCATGACCTGGAAGTAGTCGTCGCCCCGGGACTTGTCGGTGATGCCCTCAAGGGGGTCGAGGACGTCCGTCTTCAGGTTCGCGTCCCGGGCCAGGGTCTTCGCGGTCCGGTCGGAGACCAGCGTCTCGTAGAAGACGGTGGTGACGCCGTCGGCCTTGGCCTCCTGCTGGAGCTCCTTGACCCGGGCGGCGCTGGGCTCGCTCTCGGGGTCGACGCCGGAGATGGCCTCCTGGGTGAGGCCGTAGCGCTCGGCGAGGTAGCCGAAGGCGGCGTGGTTGGTGAAGAAGACCTTGGACTTGCTGTCCTTCAGGCCGTTCTCGAAGTCGCTGTTCAGGCCGTTCAGCTTCTTGACCAGGGCCTCGGTGTTCTTCTTGTAGTCGGCCGCGTGGTCCGGGTCGGCCTTCTCGAAGGCCTTGCCGACGCCCTGGGCGATCTCGGCGTACTTCACGGGGTCGAGCCAGACGTGCGGGTCGCGGCCGTGCTCCTCCTCCTCGGAGTGCGCTTCCTCGCCGTTCTCATGGGTGTGGCCGCCGGTCCCATGGTCCTCGAGGTGGGTCAGCGAGGCCGCGTCGATCTTCGTCTCGATGCCGGTCTGTGTCACGGCCTCGTCGACGGCGGGCTGGAGCCCCTTGAGGAAGAGCGCCGCGTCGGCCTCCTCGAGCTGGGCACGCTGCTGGGTGCTGATCTCCAGGTCGTGCGGCTCCTGGCCGGGCTCGGTCAGACTGGTGACGTTCGCGTGGTCGCCGCCTATCTGCTCGGCGAGGAACGCCATCGGGTAGAACGACGCGACGACGTCGAACTTCTCCGTGTTGCCCGTCGCCGCGCTGTCGCTGGAGCAGGCGGTCAGAGCGCCGAGGCCGAGAGAGGCGGCCGCGGCGGCGGGTATGAGGCGTCGTCGTACGTTCATGACACTCATTTTCAACAAATATGGAAACCGTTGTCAACAAACGTCCTGAACAGGCTTGAAACAGGGTCCGCGACCCTCTGGCGGCCGCTGAGGGGGGAGCGATTTGATTGGAGGGGCGTCCCCGCCGGTAACCTGAATCATTCGCTGGAAGCAACTCGCTTCGTCGCCCGTCGTCGTAATGAAGAGAGCACCGTGGCCGCCGACAAGATCGACACCATCGTCAGCCTGAGCAAGCGCCGTGGCTTCGTATTCCCCTGTAGTGAGATCTACGGCGGTCAGCGCGCCGCCTGGGACTACGGCCCGCTGGGTGTCGAGCTCAAGGAGAACCTCAAGCGCCAGTGGTGGCGCTACATGGTGACGTCGCGCGAGGACGTGGTCGGTATCGACTCGTCCGTCATCCTGGCCCCCGAGGTCTGGGTCGCCTCCGGCCATGTCGCCACGTTCACGGACCCCCTCACCGAGTGCACCTCCTGCCACAAGCGGTTCCGCGCGGACCACCTGGAGGAGGCCTACGAGGAGAAGAAGGGCCGCGCCCCGGAGAACGGGCTCGCCGACCTCAACTGCCCCAACTGCGGAAACAAGGGCACCTTCACCGAGCCCAAGCAGTTCTCCGGCCTGCTGTCGACCCACCTCGGCCCGACGCAGGACTCCGGCTCCGTCGCCTATCTGCGGCCCGAGACCGCGCAGGGCATCTTCACCAACTTCTCCCAGGTGCAGACCACTTCGCGCCGCAAGCCGCCGTTCGGCATCGCCCAGATGGGCAAGTCCTTCCGCAACGAGATCACGCCCGGCAACTTCATCTTCCGCACCCGCGAGTTCGAGCAGATGGAGATGGAGTTCTTCGTCAAGCCGGGCGAGGACGAGAAGTGGCAGGAGTACTGGATGGAGCAGCGCTGGAACTGGTACACCGGCCTCGGTATGCGCGAGGAGAACATGCGGTGGTTCGAGCACCCGAAGGAGAAGCTCTCCCACTACTCCAAGCGCACCGCCGACATCGAGTACCGGTTCTCCTTCGGCGGCAGTGAGTGGGGCGAGCTGGAGGGCGTCGCCAACCGCACCGACTACGACCTCGGTGCCCACTCCAAGGCCTCCGGCCAGGACCTCACCTACTTCGACCAGGAAGCCGGCGAGCGCTGGACGCCGTACGTCATCGAGCCCGCGGCCGGTGTCGGCCGCGCGATGCTGGCGTTCCTCCTGGACGCCTACGTCGAGGACGAGGCGCCCAACGCCAAGGGCAAGATGGAGAAGCGCACCGTGCTGCGCCTCGACCACCGCCTCGCGCCGGTGAAGGTCGCGGTGCTCCCGCTGTCCCGGAACCCGGAGCTCTCCCCGAAGGCCAAGGGCCTCGCCCAGGCGCTGCGCCAGAACTGGAACATCGACTTCGACGACGCCGGCGCCATCGGCCGCCGCTACCGCCGTCAGGACGAGATCGGTACGCCGTTCTGTGTGACCGTCGACTTCGACACGCTCGAGGACAACGCGGTCACCGTCCGCGAGCGTGACTCGATGAAGCAGGAGCGGGTGTCCCTCGACCAGATCGAGGGGTACCTGGCGGCCCGCCTGGTCGGCTGCTGACCGCCTTTCGCGTACACGACGGTGCCGGGTTCCTCTTCGGAGGGGCCCGGCACTTTCGCGTTCATGGGGGAGTGGTCCTCCAGCGGGGCGGCCGATTGGACCTGTGTACCGGGGCGGCGCCGCGCCAGGGTGGGCGCATGAGTATCGCGTTCCTGCTGACCACCCTGGTCGTCGTCGCCACGCCCGGCACCGGCGTCGTCTACACCCTCGCCGCCGCGCTCTCCCGAGGGCGCCGCGCGAGTGTCGTCGCGGCCGTCGGCTGCACGCTCGGGATCGTGCCGCATCTGCTGGCCACGGTCACCGGCGTCGCCGCGCTGTTGCACGCGAGCGCGACCGCCTTCGAGGTGCTGAAGTACGCCGGGGTCGCCTATCTGCTGTACATGGCGTGGGCGACCGTGCGGGACAAGGAGGCGCTCGTGGTGGAGGAGCGGGCGGCGGCGCCGGGGCCGGTGTCGCCGGGGCCGGTGTCGGCGCGG
This sequence comes from Streptomyces sp. NPDC050546, assembly GCF_044457425.1. NCBI lineage: Bacteria > Bacillati > Actinomycetota > Actinomycetes > Kitasatosporales > Streptomycetaceae > Streptomyces > Streptomyces sp. NPDC050546. Next base: position 91,639 of record NZ_JBITGX010000012.1, on the reverse strand, counting down.
CGGGTGATCGTGCGAGGCGTGCTGATCAACATCCTCAATCCGAAGCTGACGATCTTCTTCTTCGCGTTCCTGCCGCAGTTCGTGAGCCCGGGGGAGCCGCACGCGGTGGTGCGGATGCTGGGGCTGGGCGGGGTGTTCATGCTGGCGACGTTCGTGGTGTTCGCGGTGTACGGGGTGCTGGCCGCGTCGGTGCGCAGTCATGTCATCGGGCGGCCGCGGGTGCTGGCGTGGCTGCGGCGGGGGTTCGCGGGGTCGTTCGTGGCGCTGGGGGCGAAGCTGGCGTTCACGGCGCGGTAGTCGTCGATGGAGAAGGCGCTGACATCTATGGACTGACAGATATTGAAATCTGTCAGCTGTTATGGCAGGGTGGATGGCATGACGATGCGAACCCGACCCCTCGGAACCACCGGCCCCCAGGTCTCCGCCCTCGGTCTCGGCTGCATGGGCATGTCCGCGCTGTACGGCGAGGCGGACCGGGCCGAATCCATCGCGACCCTCCACGCGGCGCTCGAAGCGGGCGTCACCCTGCTCGACACCGGCGACTTCTACGGCATGGGCCACAACGAACTGCTGATCGGCGAGGCCCTGCGCGCGGCCCCCGCGGCCCGGCGTGAACAGGCGCTGGTCAGCGTCAAGTTCGGCGCCCTGCGCGGCCCGGAGGAAAGCTGGCTGGGCTACGACGGCCGGCCCGCCGCCGTGAAGAACTTCGCCGCGTACTCCCTCCAGCGGCTCGGCGTCGACCACATCGACGTCTACCGCATCGCCCGCCTCGACCCGGACGTGCCGATCGAGGAGACGGTCGGCGCGATCGCGGAACTCGTCGAGAAGGGCTATGTGCGGCACATCGGCCTGAGCGAGGTCGGCGCCGAGACCATCCGCAGGGCCGCCGCCACCGCGCCGATCTCCGACCTCCAGATCGAGTACTCCCTCATATCGCGCGGCATCGAGGACGAGATCCTGCCCACCACGCGTGAGCTGGGCATCGGGATCACGGCATACGGGGTGCTTTCGCGGGGCCTGATATCGGGCCACTTCACCGCGGACCGGCAGCTCGGCGCGGGAGACTTCCGGACGATGTCGCCGCGGTTCCAGGGCGAGAACCTCCGGCACAACCTGGATCTGGTCGAGGCGCTGCGGAAGATCGCCGAGCAGAAGGGCACCAGCGTCGCGCAGATCGCCATCGCCTGGGTGCTCTCCCGCGGCTCAATCCACAAGACGGACATCGTGCCGCTGGTCGGCGCCCGCCGCCGCGACCGGCTCACGGAGGCGCTGGGCGCACTGGACGTGACACTGGACGCGGCCGACCTGGCCGCGATCGAGGAGGCCGTACCGGCCGGTGCCGCCGCCGGGGACCGCTACCCGGCGGCCCAGATGGCGCACCTCGAGAGCTGAACCGGGCTCCGGGTACGGTCAGGGCATGGCACCGACCAGCGAGACCCTGACCGCCGAGCGCATCCTCGAGGCCACCGAGGAGGTGCTGCGCCGCCACGGCCCGGCCAAGGCCACGGTCGTGGACGTCGCCCGGGCGCTCGGTGTCAGCCACGGCAGCGTCTACCGCCACTTCCGGACCAAGGCGGCCCTGCGCGAGGCGGTCACCAAGCGCTGGCTGGACCGCACGTCCGGGGAACTGTCCGGAATCGTCGCCGGCGGCAGCGCCCCGGAGGCCCGGCTGCGGGACTGGCTCGCCGCGCTGTTCGCCGCGAAGCGCCGCAAGGCGGGCGAGGACCCGGAGCTGTTCGCCACCTACATGGTCCTCACGGACGAGGCCGGCACGGCGGTGAACGAGCACATCACCGACCTGGAGTCCCAGCTGACCCGCATCATCCAGTCCGGCGTGGAGGACGGCGACTTCGCGGCCACCGACCCGGAGGCCTCGGCCCGCGCGGTCTTCCAGGCGACGGGGCGTTTCCACGACCCCTGCTACTCGCGGGAGTGGGAGGAGCCCGGAGTGGAGGGGGAGTTCGAGGCTCTGGTGGAGCTGGTGGTGCGGGGGCTGCGAGCCGCCTGATGCCGGAGGAAGCAGCCCCGTCGCCCTGCCCGCCCGGTGCGAACGTCAGGCGCCGGGCAGGAGTACGGATGAGTCCGGCTCCAGCCCGGCGGCGAAGTCGCCTACGACGGCGAAGCGTTCCAGGTCTACGACGGCGACCCGGTTCGTGCCCAGCTGGGACACGTAGGCCAGGGGCCTTGCGGGGTGCAGGGAGACGGCCGACGGGGTTCCGTCGAGCTGGAGGGACCGGATCGGGCGGAGATCGGTGGTGCTGAACACGGTGAGGGTGTTGGCGACGATGTCCGTCGCCAGCAGCCGCTCCTCGTCGAGGGTGTAGACCCGCAGCGGGTCTCCGCCTACCTTCCGGGTCCGCCGTACCCGCAGGCTGTGCGCGTCCAGGGCGACCAGGGAGGCGCTCTTGCGGGCCCCGACGAACAGTGTCTTCTCGTCCCGGCTGAGACAACTGCTCTCGGGCAGCCGGCCGGGCGTCGCGAGGAGCGGTGGGGCGGAGGCGTCGTGCGGGCGGACCAGGCTCACGGTGTGTGACAACAGGCCGGTGACATAGGCGCGTTCACCGTCACGACTGAGCGTGAACAGGTGCGTCTTCACGCCGTGGGCGGGAACCGCCCTGGTCGGGGCCTGGTCGGTGGTGGGGTCGTCGAAGCCGAGCAGGACCGCCTTCTCCTCGCTCAGCGCGTACAGCCGGTCGTGGCGGTCGATGCCCATGCCGTGAATCCGGTTGAACGGCCGGGTGTCGATGGTCCGTGCCAGGGCCCGCTCGGTGAGGTCGATGACGAACACCGCGGCGCCGCCCTCGCCGACGGTGGCGGACATGCGCACGCCGTAGTGGCCGACGTAGGCGAAGCGGCGGCGCGAGTCGACGACCATCTCGTGCGGGTAGTCGGGCAGCGGGACGGAGTTGAGCCGCCGCCCCGACGCCGTGTCGTAGAAGCCGACCGCGTGGCCGCTCTTCTCCACGACGGCCAGGACGTCAGCGGCCTCAGTGGCCTCAGTGGCCTCAGCGGCTCGGGGGGCACCCAGGGTCGCGGGTGTGCTCACCCCGCCGGCTAAGGTCCCGGCTCCCGCCGCCTTGATCACAGATCGACGTGTCACCACGGTCTCTCTCCTCCGGTCATGCCGCCGTCGGGTCCACGGTGGCCTGGTGGGCCTCCGCCAGGTGCTCTTCCGCCTTCAGCCAGGGCAGGAACTGCGCGCCTCTGCGCCAGCCGCAGGTGTCGCATCTGATCGTGCGCTGCATGCCCGTGCGCTGTACCCGCACCACGTGCTCACGGCCGTGCTGGTCCCAGCGGCTCACCTTGCTCGTGTCGATCTGCGTCATGACGCCTCCCGCGTCCAGGAATCCGGCCCGTCCGGTCCGCTCGCAGTAAGGAGTGTGCGGCAAGACCAACATCAACAGGGCTTCCCCGGATGCGAGTTATCAGGCCGTGAGATGCCTCAGACGACCGTGCGCGGCAGCCTGAGGCTCAGCAGACCCGTCAGCACCACCCCGGCGAGCTGCACCAGCAGCGTCGTGACCAGGGCGTCCCGCATGCCCATCCCCGGGACCAGGGAGAGGAACAGCGTGCCCAGGGTGGCCACACCGAGGGCCAGTGCCGACTGCTGAGTGGTGATCATCACGCCGCTGCCGACACCGGCGCGGGCGGGCGGCACCTCGGAGAGGACGACCCGGTAGATGACGGGCAGTTGCAGTGCCTGGCCCGCACCGGCGACCGCCGCGCCCGGGAGCAGTTCGACGAAGCCGAGGTGCGGCCAGAAGCGCCACGCGGCCAGGGCCATCAGCGCCAGGCCCACGCCCTGGAGTACGGCACCGGCCGTCACCACCCGCGTCCCGTACCGGGCGACCAGCCGCGGGCCCAGCAGGGAGAAGACGAAGAACACCACCGCCAGAGGCAGGAGCGCCAGGCCCGCGGCGACCGGGCCGAGCCCGGCGCCCTCCTGCAAGGCCACCGCGATCACGAACATGAAGCCGCTGAAGCCGATGGAGAAGGGCAGCACGAGCAGCAGTCCGCGGCGCAGTGAGGTGAGCGCGAACAGGCTCGGCGGGACCAGCGGCGTACGGCCCTCGCGGTCGGCCCTGCGCTCCACCGCGTAGAACGCCGCCGCCACGAACGGGAACGCGGCCAGCGACAGCCACGTCCACAACGGCCAGCCCGCCGCCCGCCCTTCGGTGAGCGGGACGAGCAGGGTGAGCAGCGAGGCCCCGAGGAGGAACGTGCCGGGGACATCGACCGGCTCCGGCCGTGGCGAGCGGGTCTCCGGCACCACCCGGACGGCCAGCACCAGGCCGGCCAGGACGACCGGCACATTGACGAGGAACACCGAGCGCCAGCCGGTACCGGCGATGTCGGCCGCGACGAGGACACCGCCCAGGATCTGTCCGGCGACCATGGACAGCCCGGCGGTCGCGCCGTACAGGCCCATGGCCTTGGCGCGCCGGGGGCCGGTCGTGGTGGCCTGGATGGTGGCCAGGACCTGCGGCAGCATCGCGGCGGCCGACGCGCCCTGCGCGACCCGGGCCGCGACCAGTGACCAGGCGTCCGGCGCCAGTCCGCACGCCAGCGAGGTCAGCCCGAAGGCCGCCATACCGCCGAGGAACAGCCGCCGCCGGCCGAACAGGTCACCGAGCCGGCCCCCGAGGACCAGCAGGACGGCGTACGACACCCCGTACCCGGCGACGACGAGTTCGAGGACCGCCTCGCCCGCGGCGAGGTCGGTGCCGATGGTGGGCAGGGCGACGTTGACGATGAAGAAGTCGACGAGGGGCAGGGCCGCGGCCAGCAGCACCGCGAACAGACCGAGCCCGCCGAGCACGGGGGGCGGGGAGGCTGGCGAGCGGACGGGGCGTGAGGCGAGGGATTCCGTGGTCACGGTGATGAGCCTGCTGCCGCACCCAGGCTGGTACCAGAGTGTCTTTATCCTGGTAGCCGCACCACCTGGAAACAGGGTCCGGGCGGCGGCAGGCTGGAGGGTATGACGACCATGGCCGAGGAGACGGCGCTGCGCGGGCCCGCGGCGCCCCGCGACGGGAATGTCCGGCGGCACGAGCTGGCGGCGTTCCTGCGCAGCCGCCGGGAGCGGATCGCCCCCGAGCAGGTCGGCCTGCCCCGGGGCCGCCGGCGCCGTACGCCGGGTCTGCGCCGTGAGGAGGTCGCCCAGCTCTCGGCCGTGGGCGTCACCTGGTACACGTGGCTGGAGCAGGCCCGTGACATCCAGGTCTCCGTCCAGGTCCTCGACGCGCTCGCCCGCGCGCTGCTGCTCGACCCCGGCGAGCGCGCCCACCTCTTCCAGCTCGCGGGCGCGGCCGACCCGACGCCCGCGACCACATGCCCGTCGGTCACGCCGGCGATGCGGGCGGTGCTGGAGCAGGTCGAGCCGTTCCCGGCGTGCCTGCAGAACAGCCGGTACGACATCCTCGCCTACAACCGCACGTACGGGCTGCTGCTGTGCGACCTGGACACGGTGCCGCCCGAGAACCGCAACTGCATGGTCCTGTCCTACACGCACGTCGAGTGGCAGTCGTCGATCGTGCATCTGGAGGAGACCCAGCGCCTGATGGCGGCCCGTTTCCGCGCGGCGATGGCCGGCCATCTCACCGAGCCCGCCTGGAAGATGCTGCTCAAGCGCCTGCGCACGGAGTCCCCGGAGTTCCGCACGGCCTGGGACCGCCACGAGGTCGTGTCCCACCGCAACAAACGCAAGGAGTTCCTCAACCGCCACGTCGGCCGCATCGCCGTCGATCACACGGACCTGTGGCTGACACCGGGGGCGGGGCCGCGGATCGTGACATACGTACCGGCGGACGAGGAGTCCCGGAAGCGACTGGAGAGGCTCCAGACGATCGCCGAGGGCCGGCACGGCTAGAGCGGGGCCGAGGCGGCACGGCCGCCACGCCGTGTTGCCGCGAGGCAGCGAAGCACGGCTACCTGGCACGCTCCGCGGTCGCCATCACGTCCCGTACCTCCGCCGACTTCAGCCGCTCCGCCGTCCGGTCGGCGGTACGGCGGGCCCACCGCCCACTCGTCACCGCCCCCAGCACCAGCACGGCGAAGCCGCACACCGCGAGGATCCACCACCCCGGTCGCGCCGCCGACACGAACGTCTCCCGGTATGACGACGAGCCCACGCCGGAGGCGAGTACCGCGCCCACCACCGCGACCCCGAGGGTCTGTCCGAGCTGGCGGCTCGTCGAGGCGACCGCCGCGGCGACGCCCGCCTGGGCGCGTGGCATGCCGGACACCGCCGTGTTGGTGATCGGCGCGTTGACGAAGCCGAAGCCGATGCCGAAGAGCACGTAGCCGGCGAAGAGGGTGACGTCGGAGGTCTCGGCCTCGAAGGCGGCGAAGAGGATGCCGCTCGCGGTCATCGCGAAGCCGGCGATGAGGAGGGGGAGGCGTGGGCCGCGGGAGCCGACCAGGCGGCCGGAGAGCGGGGCGCAGAGGAACGTCGGGGCCGCCATGGGGAGCATCCACAGGCCCGCCTCCAGGGCGGTCAGGCCGCGGACGTTCTGGAGGTACAGCGTGGACAGGAAGAGAAAGCCGCCGAGCGCGGCGAACGCGCTGACCGCGATGGCCGTGGCCCCGCTGAACGGCGCCGAGCGGAAGAACCGCAGATCGATCAGGGGTTCGGTGCGGCGGGGCTCGTACCAGAGCAGGCCGAGCAGGGCGGCCAGGGCGACCGCGGCCAGCGGGGCCGTCGAGCTGAACGGCGTGGTCGGCGCCTCGATGATCGCGTAGGTCAGGGCGCCGAAGAGGGCGATCACCAGGAGCTGGCCGACCGGGTCGGGGCGGCGGGCCTTGGCGGCGCGGGACTCGGGGACGAAGCGGAGGGTGAGGAGGAGGGCGGCGAGGCCCACCGGCAGATTGATCCAGAAGATCGAGCGCCAGCCGACCGACTCGACGAGGAGGCCGCCGACCAGCGGGCCGGCGGCCATCGATATGCCGACGACCGCGCCCCAGGCGCCGATCGCCCGGGCCCGTTCGCGCGGGTCGGTGAAGGTGTTGGTGATGATCGACATGGCGACCGGGTTCAGCATCGAGCCGCCCACCGCCTGCACCATCCGGAAGGCGACCAGCGCCTCCAGGTTCGGTGCGAGGGAGCAGAGGACCGAGCCGATGGTGAAGACCACCAGGCCCGCCATGAAGACCCGCTTGCGGCCGATCCGGTCGGCCGTGGAGCCCGCGAGCATCAGCAGCGAGGCCAGGACCAGGGTGTAGGCGTCGATCGTCCACTGCAGGCCGGACGTGCTCGCGTGCAGGTCCTGCTGCATGGAGGGCAGGGCCACGTTCAGGACCGTGTTGTCGAGGCTCACGATCAGCAGGCTCATACAGCAGATCGCGAGCACCAGCATGCGGCGGCGGGGGCTGAGCTCGGGCATGCGTGCCATCGTACGCCGATTTCAATAGTGTGGCTAACTAATGAATTTTACCGTCTCATTGCACGGCACAATGGATGCATGTCCACGCCCCTCCAGATCGGCCCGCACACCGTCCAGCCCCCTGTCGTCCTGGCCCCCATGGCCGGGATCACCAACGCGCCCTTCCGCACCCTGTGCAGGGAGTTCAGCGGAGGAAAGGGCCTGTTCGTCAGCGAGATGATCACCACCCGGGCGCTGGTCGAACGCAACGAGAAGACGATGCAGCTCATTCACTTCGACGAGACGGAGCGGCCCCGGTCGATCCAGCTCTACGGCGTGGACCCGGCGACCGTCGGCAAGGCCGTCCGCATGATCGCGGAGGAGGACCTCGCCGACCACATCGACCTCAACTTCGGCTGTCCCGTGCCGAAGGTCACAAGGAAGGGCGGCGGCTCCGCGCTGCCGTACAAGCGGAACCTGCTGCGGGCCATCCTGCGCGAGGCCGTCAGCGGCGCCGGCGATCTGCCCGTGACGATGAAGATGCGCAAGGGCATCGACGACGACCACATCACCTTCCTGGACGCCGGCCGGATCGCCGTCGAGGAGGGCGTCACCTCCATCGCGCTGCACGGCCGCACCGCCGCCCAGCACTACGGCGGCACCGCCGACTGGGACGCCATCGCCCGGCTGAAGGAGCACGTGCCGGAGATCCCGGTGCTCGGCAACGGCGACATCTGGTCGGCCGAGGACGCGCTGCGGATGGTGCGCGAGACCGGCGTCGACGGCGTGGTCGTGGGACGCGGGTGCCTCGGGCGGCCGTGGCTGTTCGCCGACCTGGTGGCCGCCTTCGAGGGGCGCACCCAGGACATCGCCCGCCCGGCGCTGCGCGAGGTCGCCGACGTCATGGTCCGGCACGCCACCCTGCTCGGCGAGTGGATCGGGGACGAGGCGCGCGGGGTCATCGACTTCCGCAAGCACGTCGCCTGGTACCTGAAGGGCTTCGCGGTCGGCTCCGAGATGCGCAAGCGCCTCGCGATCACCTCCTCGCTGGAGGAACTGCGCTCCGGGCTGGACGAGCTGGACCTCGACCAGCCCTGGCCCGCCGGCGCCGACGGGCCCCGGGGCCGCACGTCCGGCAACAACCGTGTGGTGCTGCCGGACGGCTGGCTGAAGGATCCCTACGACTGCGCCGGGGTCGGCGAGGACGCCGAACTCGACACCTCCGGCGGCTGATCGGCGGGCTGACCGGCGGCTGATCAGCCTTCTGAGCGGTGCGGTGTGGAGCCGTACGCCTTGAGGAAGCGGTCGCGGAAGGAGCTCATCTTCCACACCGGGGCGTCGCGGTCGGGCTTGAGGCCCTCCGTCCAGTTCCAGTCCGCGACCTTGTCGAGGACCTTCGGGTCCTTCGCGACGATCGAGACCGGCACGTCCCGGCTGGCGCGGATGCCGCTGACCCGGGCCATGGGCTGGTGGTCGCCGAGGAAGACCAGGACGGTGTCGTCGGTGCCGTAGCGCTCCAGCCACTGGGTGAGGCTGGTGACCGAGTACTGGATGGACTTGCCGTACTCCTGCCGGGACTGGGTGGTGTCGGTGAGGACGTCCGACGCCTTCTTGCCGGCCTTCTGGACGGCGTCGAAGCGTGAGCCGTCGCCGAGTTCGTCCCAGTCGACCATCTTCGGCAGGGGCGCCCAGGGCTGGTGACTGGAGGTCAGGATGACGAACGACATCAGCGGCTTGTCGCGCTTCTCGCCGTGCACCTGGCGCTGGAACGCCTCCAGCGCGTACTGGTCGGGCATGGTCGACCAGCTGAACTTCGGGCCCCGGTAGCCCAGGTCCCGGGAGTCGTAGAGCTTGTCGAGGCCGTACCACTTCTCCTCCGGCCAGCCCTTCTGCACGCCGGGCATCACGCCGACCGTGTCCCAGGCGCCGGTCTTCTGGAACGCCTTGGTGAGGGTGAGATGGTCGCCCGCGGTCACCGTGCGGTAGCGGCGCTGGTTGTCGATCCACAGGCCGGACATGGTCGTGGAGTGGCCGAGCCAGCTGCTGCCGCCGAAGGTCGCCGAGGTCAGCCAGCCGCTGCGGGCGGCGAAGCCGGCCTTCGTCAGCGCCTTGGTGCTGGTGTCGAGCGTCCGGTCGACGCCGGGCGCCATGATCGGGTCCTCGACGGCGCTGCGGCCGTAGCTCTCGATGAACGTGAAGATGACGTCCTTGCCGCGCAGGTCGGGCAGCAGCTGCTCGGGCGGGGTGTTGCCGAAGGTGTCCGCCTGGGCGTGCTTCGCGAAGGCCGCCTCGTCGCGCAGGGACTCCACCGTCCGCTGGGCGTGGACCCGCAGGGCCCCGGCGCCGCGCTCGGAGGCGATCGGCCCGCCGAAGAGCGTCAGGCCCAACGCGGAGCAGGTGACCCAGACGACGCCGGCGATCAGCGCGCCCCGGGCCGCCCGGGGCCGGTGGCGGACGAGCAGGTCGCTGAGCCGGATCGTCGCCGCGACCATGGCGGCCGCCAGGAGAAGGACCAGCACGATCGCCCCTACGGCGGCGGCGGTCGCGACACCCCCGCCCAGCGTGTCCCCGACGTACGCCTGGGCGTCGGGCAGCAGGTCCCAGTCCAGCGCGGCGTTGAAGCCGCGGCCCAGGTACTCGTTGAACCCCATGTCGAGCAGGTTCACGGCGGTCAGCGCGGTCAGGCCGAGCCCGTACAGCGTCGCCGCGGCCAGCCGGGGCCTGCGCGGCAGCCACAGCATCACGACGGCCCCGACGACCGCCTCGGCCGGTATGCGCGTGAAGCTCTTCGGCCCCACGGCGGGGAGGGTGTTGGGCAGCAGCAGGGCGCCGAGGACCAGGGCGGCGGCGAGGGTGGTGGTCGTCCAGCGGAGGGCGCGGGCGGCGCGGGGGTGGCGGGTGCGCCAGGTGCGTAGGCGGGTGAGGCGGGATCCGCGGGTGGGACTCTCCACCGCCTCGGTGACGGCCCCCTCCTTCTCCCCGTGCTCCGTCTCGGACTCGGCCCCCGGGACACCCGGCTGCGACGACTGGCGGAGGCGTGTGAAGACAGGCACCCGGAGGTCCTTCCCGTACGAAACCCGGCGAGGTGGCGGACCCGCGTGGGGGTACGGGTCCGCCTCAGTTCCGTACGGGGCGCCCACCAGGTGCGTTCAGCCCGCCGGGCCAGCGCTCGGCAAACACCCGGCAAACGCCCGGCCAACCGTCCGGCCGGCCGTCCCGCCAACCGCCGCTCAGACGCCCCCGACCGCCGTGAGCAGTGCCAACGGGGCCGAGGCCGAGCGGGATTCGCGTACGCAGGCGTGCGGGTACGGCACCGGCTCCGGGTGGGTGTCGCGGCTGTAGCCCGCGAGGACCTCGGGGAGGCGGTTGCCGGTCGCGGTCGCCGCGTCGACCAGGCCGCGGGCGATCGCGCGGGCCTCGTCGTGCAGTCCGTAGCGGGCCAGGCCCAGCGCGATCAGCGCGTTGTCGTGCGGCCAGACCGAACCGCGGTGGTAGGAGAGCGGATGGAAGGCCGGCTGGCCGGCGGCCAGGGTGCGCACGCCCCAGCCGGAGAAGAAGTCCGGTTCGAGGAGGCGCCGGCCGACCTGTTCGCCGTACTCCTTGTCGAGCAGGCCCGACCACAGCAGATGCCCGGCGTCGGAGGCGAGGGCGTCGACCTGGTCGCCCCGGCCGTCCAGCGCGAGCGCCGGGAAGGAGTGCTCCGCCATCCAGAAGTCCCGCTGGAAACGGTCGCGCAGGTCACCGGCCGCCTGCTCCAGCAGGTCCGCGTACGTCCCGTCCTGCCACACCGTGCGCGCGAGCCACGCCGTGCGGCGCAGCGCGTCATAGGCGTAGCCCTGGGCGCCCGCGGCCGTCACCGGCCCGTGGGGGCGGGTCCCCTCGGCGGAGCAGATGGCGCCGGGGGAGTCCTTCCAGTTCTGGTTGGCGAGGCCGCCCTGGTCTGCGCGGTAGACGAGGTAGCCGCGCGAGGTCAGGCCGCCGTGGTCCAGCATCCAGCCGACCGCGGCGCGGGCGTGGGGTTCGAGGCGGCGGGCCAGGGCGGTGTCGCCGGTCTGCTCCGCGTAGGCGCCGAGCAGGACGAGGAACAGCGGCGTGGCGTCGACCGAGCCGTAGTAGCGGCCGTAGGGGACCTGGCCGAAGTGGGCCAGTTCGCCGTGCCGCACCTCGTGGACGATCTTCCCGGGCTGGGCGACCTCGCTCGTGCCGGTGTCCGTGGCCTGGGTCGCGGCGAGCGCGGGCAGGGTGGCGGCGGCCAGCCGGGGCCGGTAGGGCAGCGCGAACAGCGAGGTGAGCAGGGCGTCCCGGCCCAGCAGGGTCAGGAACCAAGGGGCGCCGGCGGCCGGCACACGCAGTTCCTCGCCGTCCGGGCCCCGCGCCGGGACCTGGAGCGCGGCGAGGTCGGTGAGACCCCGGGAGCAGGCGGCGGCCAGCTCCGGCCAGCCGGCCGGGAAGGCCAGGCCCTCCACGAACTTGCCCTCCCGGGCGAGCAGTTGTTCCCTCACGGCGGCCGGGGAGCGGGGTACGCGCAGGGCCCGCTTCTCGCCGTGCGGGCGGGCCATGACGCGCAGGACCAGCTCGGCCGTGCCGTGCGGTGCGAGCTCCAGGGTCCACACCAGGCGGCGGGCGCCGGTGCCGGTCTCCTCCACGGCGTCCGGCTGGGGCTCGGCCGTCACGGTCGTGCACGAGCGCCACTCGCCGCGCCGGTAGGTGAACTCCACGCCGTGGCCGAGGACCTGGCGGGAGCGGACCGCACCGGCCTTCGTGTAGGTGCGGTGGTCGGAGCGCAGCTCGAACTGGTCGGTGAAGTCGGCGTCGGCGGTGACCGCGAGGCGGACCGTCGTCGGCGCCGGGCGGTTGCTGGTGATGCGCAGGGTCTCGACGAACGAGGAGTCGCCGACGGCCTGTTCACGGAAGAGCGTGCAGGCGGGCGGCTCGTCGCGGCCGCCGCGCGGCACGAGGACGCAGCGCGCGGTGTCCCCGTCGGCCACCGGCGTGAGCGTGTCGGGCACGGCACCGTCCACGGTGAGCTGCCACCGGCTGAGATGCCGTGCGTCCCGTACGAACATTCCGTCCGGGGCGCTGCCGCCCCGGTAGCCGCTGATGTCGCCGCGGTCCCCCACGGCGGCGAACGTCCCGCCGTGCACGAGCAGATGATGCCGGTCCGTCATCCCCGGTCCCCTCCCTTGATCGCCGTGACGCCGTTTCTGTCCCCTGCGGGCCGGTCGTGCAGCAGGTCGAGCGTGAGCGCGGCGGTCCAGCCGAAGCCGGTGGCGCCGCAGGCCTGTGCCGTGTACGGGTCGACGTACTCCGCGAAATCGGAGGCGCCGGCGGTGTGCAGGATGCCCTTGCGCAGGGCGTCGGCCCGGCCGCGCTCGCCGTGCAGCCGTAGACCGCCCTCCAGCAGCCAGTTGGTGTTGAACCAGGCCGGGCCGCGCCAGTAGCGGTGCGGGTCGAAGGCCTCGCCGAGCAGGTCGTAGCTGGGCACCAGGCGGGTGGTGCCGCCGAGGCCGAAGTGCGGGCCGCACATCGTGCGGACCAGGGTGACGGCGAGGTCCCGGGGCAGGGACGGCAGCAGCAGCGGGATCAGCCCGGAGACACCGCGCTCGGGGATCAGCTCCCCGGCGCGCACGTCCCGGCACATGAACATCCCGGCGGCGGGCTCCCACAGCCGCTCCACCAGGGCGGCGGTGAGCCGCTCGGCACGGTCCCGCCGGGCCGAGCCCGCCGCGCCCAGTTCGTGGGCGATCCGGGCCAGGGCGTACTCGGAGGCGATGAGCAGCGCGTTGAACGCCGGGTCCTCCACGGCGAACTCCCCGGCACCGTCGGCGTATCCGCGGTCCCGGTAGTCGCTCGCGAGCCGCACGTACCGCCCGTAGTCCAGGTCCGTCGGACGGCCCTCGGGGGAGCCGTGGTCGAGGTCGGCGCGGCGGAAGGAGCGGGCCGGGGCCGGGGTGACCCGGGAGAGCGGACGGTCCCAGCAGGGGCTGTTGTCCATACCCTGCTCCCAGGGGTGCACGACGGACACCAGACCGCCCCCGCCCAGGTCGCGCCGGTGCAGCAGATACCGGTGCCAGGCCGCGAGGCGGGGATACACCCGGGCGAGGAAGCCGCGCGCCCGCGACAGACCCGGGTCGGCGAGGTGGACCAGCCACGCGGCCAGCGCGTGGACCGGTGGTTGCACGATCCCGGAGGTCTGTACGGTGCGCGGGGCGCCCGCGGTGCGTCCCGCGGTGGAGGAGCGCCAGAAGTCGGGGCTCGGGAAGTACGCGTCGAGGGGGACGGAGGGGTTGAAGACGATGTGCGGGATCCGCCCGTCCGCCCACTGGGCCGCCAGCAGCGTGTCCAGTTCCGTCTGGGCGCGTAACGGCGAGACGTGCCGCAGGCCGATCGCGATGAACGCCGAGTCCCACGACCACTGGTGCGGATACAGGCTGCGCGAGGGCACGGTGGACGTCCCCGTCCAGCCCGCCTCCAGCACGGTGGCGGCCCTGATGTGCAGGGGTGAGGCGGTGCTGGACGGATCGTATGCAACGGTGCGTCCCGCAGGGCGGGGGGCGCGTTGGGCGGTGCGGTCCACTCGGGGCTCTCCGAAAAGACGTCCGGCCGGCCGGTTCGGCTGCGGCTACCGTGGGGTTACGTCTATTTAACACGCAAAACCCACTATGTAAGGCAAGGTTGGGAAACACAAGGGGGTGTGCATGACCGGACAGCCCGGGAGAACAGGACAGCGGACGGGACAGGGGACGGGGCGGAGAACGGGACGAGGTGCCGGCCAGGCCAGCGCCGGCGAACTGCTCGAACTGGTGCGCAGTCGCCGCGCGGTGACCCGGGGCGCGCTCCAGCAGGCGACCGGACTGTCCCGGGCCACCGTCGGGCAGCGGCTCGACCGGCTGTTCCGCGCGGGCTGGCTGCGCGAGGGTGCCGGGGGACCGGTGGACTCCCCGCTGGGCGGACGTCCCTCCATCACCCTGGAGTTCGACGACGAGCACGCCGTCGTCCTGGCCGCCGACCTCGACACCCGGCACGCGCGGGCGGCCGTGCTGTCGCTGAGCGGCGAGATCCTCGCCGAGCACTCCGGCACCCTGGTCGTCGAGGACGGGCCGGACATCGTGCTCGGCGAACTCGGCCGCTGGTTCGCCGAGCTGCTGGAGAAGGCGGGCCGCCCGGCCGAGTCGGTGTGCGGGGTCGGGCTCGCGGTGCCCGGCCCGGTCGACACCGAGACCGGCCGTGTCGTCCAGCCGCCGATCATGCCCGGCTGGGACGGCTACGGCATACGGGGCCGGCTGGCCCGGGCGCTCACCGAGCACACGGGAGCCGCCGCCGTGCCCGTGCTGGTGGACAACGACGCCAACCTCATGGCGTACGGCGAACAGCGCACCGGCTACCCCGACTGCTCGGCCTTCGTGCTGGTCAAGGTTTCCACCGGCATCGGCGCCGGGGTCGTGGTGGACGGCTCGGTCTTCCGGGGCATCGACGGAGGCGCCGGGGACATCGGGCACATCCGGGTGCCGGAGGGCGCCCAGGCGCTGTGCCGGTGCGGTTCGTACGGCTGTCTGGCCGCCGTCGCGAGCGGCGGGGCCGTGGCGCGGCGGCTGGCGGAGGCCGGGGTGCCGGCGGCCTCCGGCTCGGATGTGCGGGACCTGCTGGCGTCGGGACACCCTGAGGCGGTCGGTCTCGCCCGGGAGGCGGGGCGCCGGGTCGGGGACGTGCTGGCGACCGTGGTGACCCTGCTGAATCCAGGCGTGCTGATGATCGCCGGGGATCTGGCCGGAACTCCCTTCCTGACAGGTGTGCGCGAACTGCTCTACCAGCGGGCGCTGCCCCGCTCCACGGCCCATCTGGACGTGGTGACCTCCCGGCTGGGCGAGCGTGCGGGGCTGGTGGGAGCGGGTGCGATGGTCGTCGAGCATCTGTACGCCCCCGAGCGGGTCGAGGAACGGCTGCGGGCGCTCGGGGTATGACCGGGACATTTCGCCCCCGCCACCCGTCCGCATGGTGAAATCCGGCTGGCTGTGGCAGCGTGATTCTCGCCACCTCTGATAAGCGTTGCGCTCAGATGAGCGGATCTTGAGCGACTGCACTTCTCCAAGGGGTGGCACTGAGTGCCACGCTTTGATCGTTCATCGATCGAACTCAAGCGTGCCGATCGCCGCTCAGGTGAGCACTCAGTGGGCTCAATGGAGGTTCATGCGTTCAAGAAGTGAACACATGCGGCTGTGATTGCTTGCCAAGCCTTGACTTTCGATCCGCTGGCGGACGAGTGGTTACAGGCGCATGACGCGCGCATGGACGTACCCAGACGCCTTCGATCTGGGTATGTTCCTCGCCGTCAGGGCAGCCACCGCGTCCTCGAGGAGTCGAGACCCGTGTCGGAAAACAAAGATCTCCCGGTAGCCGAGCAGGCCGCGAGCGTTGAGGGCGTGAAGTTCGTTTACGACTTCACCGAGGGCAACAAGGACCTCAAGGACCTCCTCGGTGGCAAGGGCGCGAACCTCGCCGAGATGACCAACCTGGGCCTTCCGGTCCCGCCCGGCTTCACGATCACCACCGAGGCCTGCAAGGTCTACCTCGACAGCGGCGAGGAGCCGGCGGCACTGCGTGACGAGGTGAGTGCACACCTCGACGCCCTCGAGGCCCGCATGGGCAAGAAGCTCGGCCAGGCGGACGACCCGCTGCTGGTGTCGGTGCGCTCGGGTGCCAAGTTCTCCATGCCCGGCATGATGGACACCGTCCTCAACATCGGCCTCTCCGACAAGTCGGTGCAGGGCCTCGCCAAGCAGGCCGGCGACGACCGCTTCGCCTGGGACTCCTACCGCCGCCTCATCCAGATGTTCGGCAAGACGGTCCTCGGCGTCGACGGGGAGCTCTTCGAGGACGCGCTGGAGGCGGCGAAGGCGGCCAAGAAGGTCGCGGTCGACACCGAGCTGGAGGCGGCCGACCTCAAGAAGCTCGTCACCAAGTTCAAGAAGATCGTCAAGGCCGAGGCCGGCCGGGACTTCCCGCAGAGCCCGCGCGAGCAGATGGACCTCGCCATCCACGCGGTCTTCGACTCCTGGAACACCGACCGGGCCAAGCTCTACCGCCGCCAGGAGCGCATCCCGCACGACCTGGGCACGGCCGTCAACGTCTGCTCCATGGTCTTCGGCAACCTCGGCCCCGACTCCGGCACCGGCGTCGCCTTCACCCGCGACCCCGCCTCCGGCCACCAGGGCGTCTACGGCGACTACCTGCAGAACGCGCAGGGCGAGGACGTGGTCGCCGGCATCCGCAACACCGTGCCGCTCGCCGATCTGGAGCGGATCGACAAGAAGTCGTACGACCAGCTGATGCAGATCATGGAGACGCTGGAGAACCACTACAAGGATCTCTGCGACATCGAGTTCACCATCGAGCGCGGTGTGCTGTGGATGCTCCAGACCCGCGTCGGCAAGCGCACCGCGGGCGCGGCCTTCCGGATCGCGACCCAGCTGGTGGACCAGGGCCTGATCGACGAGGCCGAGGCGCTCACCCGTGTCAACGGCGCCCAGCTCGCGCAGCTGATGTTCCCGCGCTTCGACGAGGACGCGAAGGTCTCGCAGGTCGGCCGGGGCATCGCCGCCTCGCCGGGCGCGGCGGTCGGCAAGGCCGTCTTCGACTCGTACACCGCCGTGAAGTGGTCGCGTTCGGGCGAGAAGGTCATCCTGATCCGCCGCGAGACCAACCCCGACGACCTGGACGGCATGATCGCCGCCGAGGGCATCCTGACCTCGCGCGGCGGCAAGACCTCCCACGCGGCCGTCGTCGCGCGCGGCATGGGCAAGACCTGTGTCTGCGGTGCCGAGGAGCTGGAGGTCGACACCAAGCGCCGCCGGATGACCGTCCCGGGCGGACATGTCGTCGAGGAGGGCGACGTCGTCTCCATCGACGGCTCCTCCGGCAAGGTCTACCTCGGTGAGGTGCCGGTCGTGCCGTCGCCGGTCGTGGAGTACTTCGAGGGCCGGATGCACCCGGGTGCCGACGACGCCGACGAGCTCGTCGAGGCCGTCCACCGGATGATGGCCTTCGCCGACCGCAAGCGCCGGCTGCGCGTACGCGCCAACGCGGACAACGCCGAGGACGCGCTGCGGGCCCGCCGCTTCGGCGCCCAGGGCATCGGCCTGTGCCGCACCGAGCACATGTTCCTCGGTGACCGGCGTGAGCTGGTGGAGCGGCTGATCCTGGCCGACACCCAGAACGAGCGCGAGGAGTCCCTCAAGGAGCTGCTCCCGCTCCAGAAGCAGGACTTCGTCCAGCTCTTCGAGTCGATGGACGGCCTCCCGGTCACCATCCGCCTCCTGGACCCGCCGCTGCACGAGTTCCTCCCGGACATCACCGAGCTGTCCGTCCGGGTGGCCCTCGCCGAGTCCCGCCAGGAGCCGCACGAGAACGAACTGCGCCTGCTCCAGGCGGTCCACCGCCTGCACGAGCAGAACCCCATGCTCGGCCTGCGCGGCGTACGTCTCGGCCTGGTCATCCCCGGCCTGTTCACCATGCAGGTCCGGGCGATCGCCGAGGCCGCGGCCGAGCGCAAGGCCGCCAAGGGCGACCCGCGCGCCGAGATCATGATCCCGCTCGTCGGCACGGTGCAGGAGCTGGAGATCGTGCGCGAGGAGGCCGACAAGGTCATCGCCGAGGTGGAGGCGGCCTCGGGCGCGCAGCTCAAGCTGTCCATCGGCACGATGATCGAGCTGCCGCGCGCCGCCCTGACCGCCGGTCAGATCGCCGAGGCGGCCCAGTTCTTCTCCTTCGGCACGAACGACCTGACCCAGACGGTGTGGGGCTTCAGCCGGGACGACGTGGAGGCCTCGTTCTTCACGGCGTACCTGGAGAAGGGCATCTTCGGTGTCTCCCCGTTCGAGACGATCGACCGTGACGGCGTGGGCTCCCTCGTGAAGCTCGCCGCCAAGGCCGGCCGTGAGACCCGCCCCGACCTCAAGCTCGGCGTCTGCGGCGAGCACGGCGGCGACCCGGAGTCGGTCCACTTCTTCCACGAGGTCGGACTCGACTACGTCTCCTGCTCCCCGTTCCGCATCCCGGTGGCCCGTCTGGAGGCCGGCCGGGCGGCGGTCCGGTCCCAGGGCAGCGACCACCGCTAGACCCGCGGCCCGCCTCAGGGCCACCCAGGACCCGGAGCCGTCGGCGGTCCCCGACCCTCACCGATCGCGGCGGCTCCGGCTCACGGAGAAGAGCGGGAGCGGCACCTTTGTGCGGAGGTGCCGCTCCCGCTTTCCTCGATGCTTCCCTCGTGCGGCCTTCGGGGACACTCGGGGCATGGACGAGAAGCCAGCCCCGGGCACCCTGAGCGCAGGCCGGCGTTCGCACCTGGACGAGGCACTGGAGATTTTCGAAGCCGACCTGAACCCTGGCGACCCCGTGCACCGCAGAGCCGGACAGCTCGCCAATCTCGCCGTGCAGGTGCTCGGCGAGTATGTGGACCTCCTCGCCGAGGCCGACAGGCACCTGCCGCCGGCCGAGCGCGCGCGGGTCGTGTCCGCGCACAAGGAGCGCGCCCTGGAGGGGGCGTCTCGCCTTGCGGAGATCCTCGACATCGAGGTGCGGGCCGCGGACTGACGAACACGCGACGTGCGCACGTGGGTCCGCCTCACCCGTTCAGGTGAACGTCCGGGTCCGCCCCGGCACGGCTGATGCCGGCAGGGCACGTATGTGGGTATGTCGTGCCCGCGTCCGTGGACCTTCCTCGTTCTCGCGTTGTTTCTCCTCCCCCCGGCCGCCACTGCCGCCGCCACCGAGGGAGACCCGGTCGTCTCCGTTCTGGAGCGGGCCGCGAGCCCCCTGCGTACCGCCGAACCCGGCGGGGACGTCGGCGACCTCCGCCCGGTAGGCCGAGCGGTCGGGGGCGCGGTCGTGGTGGGGATGGGCGAGGCGACGCACGGCTCGCACGAGTTCCTCACGGTCAAGGACCGGGTCTTCCGGTACCTGGTGGAGAGCCGGGGCTTTCGCACCTTCGCGCTGGAGACGGCATGGAGCACCGGAGCGCGCCTCGACGACTACGTCGTGCACGGCAAGGGCGACCCGCGCCGCATCATGCGGGAGGACTTCCAGTACACCTACGCGCTGAACAACACCGCCGAGAACCTGGCACTGGTGGAGTGGATGCGGGCGTACAACCGCGAGCACCCCGGGGACCCGGTCCGGTTCATGGGCGACGACTGGGGCTACACCGGGCCGGAGCTGTACGACCGGGTGACGGAGTACGTGGCCCGGGTCCGTCCCGACCTGGTGCCGCGCTTCGAGGAGTTGTACCGGGGGCTGCGGCCGACGGTCCCCTCCGGCGTGTACCAGAAGGCCTATCTCGCCCGGCCGCTCTCCGAACGGCGGGAGATGGCCTCCCGGACCGGACGCGCCCTGAAGCTGCTCGAGTCGCCGGTGCCCGGCGGGGAAGTGGGCGCGTTCGCCGAGGTGCTGCGGCACGCCACGGTCATCCACCAGACGGCGACCGGCTACGGCTTCGACTTCGAGGACCCGCGGCAGGTCGCCGAGGCCATGCGGTGGCGGGACGGCGTCATGGCGGACAACGTCGTCTGGTGGCATGAGCACACCGGGCACCGGATCCTGCTGGCGGGCCACAACAACCACATCGGCTACGAACCCGAGGACCCGAAGGTCCTGCCCAGGACGCAGGGGGCGTTCCTGCGCGACCGGCTCGGCGGCGGCTATGTGAGCATCGGGCTCACCTTCGGCCGTGGCGCGTTCAAGGCCACCGACCCGGAGGAGACGCGGATGCTCACCCACACGGTCGGCCCCGCCCGGCCCGGCGGCAACGAGCACACGCTGGACCGGGTGCGCCACGACCGCTACGTCCTGGACCCGCGGACCGTACCGGCCCCGGCCCGCCACTGGCTGGGCACGGCCCGGCCCACGCGCAGTGTCGGCACCGCCTACCCGGAAGAGCGCAACGAGTTCGACATCGCGCTGGGCCGCTGCTTCGACCTCCTGATCCATCTGAAGCGGGTGCGGGCCGTCGACCTGCTGCCGACGGCCTGAGCGCCGGTCACCGCCGGCACAGCAGCCGGTCGACGATCCCCTGGAGGGTCTTCTCGGTGGTGAGGAGGTGGGCGTTGTCGGTGGTCCTGCCCTGGACCGTGACGACCACGGACCGCCCGCCGTCGGCGGTGACGCCCGTTCTGACGAAGGTGCCTTCGAGGTCGCCGTGGTGGCCCCAGCGGCCGCCGCCGCACGGCAGCGGCTGTCGCATCAGGCCGAGGCCGTAGCGCATCCCGGGCGTGAACCGCTGGTGTTCCTCGTTGCTGGGGACGGTGGTGCGCATCGCGGCGAGCTCCCGGGGCGGCAGCAGTTCGCCGGTGAGCAGGGCCGTGAAGAACCGGTCCAGGTCGCGGGACGTGGAGACCAGCGCACCGGCGGCACCGGCCCACGCCATGTTCCGGACGGTGGTGTCGGTGTAGCCGCCGGACCCGGCGAACCGGTGGTAGGTGCGGGCGTACGGCTTCGGCGGGTACGGGTCGTCTCCCGGGACGCGGGTGCCGCGCAGCCCCAGCCGGCGGACGATCCGGGCCTCCACCTCCTCGGCCCAGGGGCGTCCCGTGACCTTCTCGATGACGGCGCCCAGGAGGTGGTAGCCGGTGTTGGAGTAGCTCCAGCGGGGCTCGGGGTCGCCGGGGGCGGCAGGGGGAAAGTCCGGGGCGTGCCGGAGGGCGGCGGCGACGAGGTGCTCGGGGTCGATGTGGTCGAAGCGGTGGCGCTCGAAGTCGGGGGCCGTCCTGCCGGTCAGCCCGGTGCTGTCGTAGTCGTGCAGGCCGCTGGTGTGCTGGAGGAGGTGTCCGACGGTGATGCGGCCGCCGTCGTTGCCGTGTCCCTGGACGAGGCCGGGCAGCCAGTGCTCCACCGTGTCGTCCAGGGACAGCCGTCGCTCGGCGGCCAGGTGCAGCACGGTCGCGGCCACGAAGGACTTGGTGACGCTGGCGGCCCGGAAGTGCGCGCCGTCCGGCACGGGGCGGCCGGTACCGAGGACGGCTTCCCCGGCGCTTGCCTCGACGGTGTGCCGTCGGTCCCGGACGCGGATGTGGAGGCTGACCGCCCGGGTGGTTTCCAGGGCCCTCGCCGCTTCCTGTCGCAGCCGCTCCGGTGTGAGGGGTGTCGTGGCCGGGGACGAGGGCGTGTTCAGGGCCAGGGACAACGCGAGGGAAGCCAGGACGGCTGCCGCCAGGCGGCGTGGCGCGGTCACTGGGGCAGGCCTTCCCGCAGGCAGACGACGGTGCCGGTCAGCGCGGCCGTGTGCAGCGTGGTCAGCGTCGGCAACAGGTTCGTCAGCGGGGTGGATTCCAGGTCGCTGAGGGCGAACAGGCCGTCGTCGTCGTGCTCGGCGCTGCGCCTGACGGACAGCTCGGCGGGGAGACGGCCGCCGTGGAAGTAGAAGTCGATCACCGGGCCCGTGCCGTTCACGTCGGCCCGGTGGTCGTAGCCGATGAGCCGGGGATCCCGGTCGAGGACGATGCCGGTCTCCTCGTACAGCTCCCGGCGCGCGGCACCGAGGGGGTCCTCACCGTGGTCGAGCATCCCGCCCGGCAGTCCCCAGAGCCCGGCGGCGGGCTGGCAGCCGGCGTAGCGCAGCAGCAGGATCCGGTCCTCGGCGTCGAGGAGCAGAACGCACGAGGCGACGATGGTCTGCGGCAGCGTCTTGACCCACTCGGCGCGCGGCAGCACGGGCTGGGCGTCGGGGGCGGGCACGGTCGTGTCCACGGTGAGGTTCCTTCCGTCGGCCGGGCAGCCCGTACGAGCTGCCCAACCGGAGGAACGGCCGGACGCACCGATGGTCACCGGCCCGCCCGGCTCACGTGTCGCAGGCGACCCCGTCGTTGTCACGGTCCAGGTGGGAGGCGTACCCCGGTTCGCCGCGGTGGATCGGGGCGGCGCCGGCGGCGCGGACGGCGGTGCAGTTGGCGTAGTAGACGGCCTCGCCGCCCGAGTCGCTCCCCGAGTCACCGCCACCGGAGCCGCCGCCGGCCGCCGGCCGGGCGGTGACCGTGGTGGTGGCCCGGACCGTCTTCGTGGCGGTGACGGTGGGGGCGGGCTCCGGCTTCTTCGCGAGCGGCGTCGCGGTGGCGGTGGTCGTCGCGGTCACCGTGACGGTCGGCTGCGGTTTCGCGGACGCGGGCTTCGCGTCGGTCGTGGACTCTCCTCCGCTCGCGCCCATGCCGATGCCGAGGAAGAGGGCCAGGCCGAGGGCGGGGAGCACATAGCGCTTCCGGGCCCAGCGGGGCGCCGGGCGCGCGGGCCCCGGCATGGGCGGCGGCGCGGGGTAGGGGCTGTTCTGCGGGCCGGTGTACGGATTGGTCATGGTCATCCCCCCAGAGGTGGTACGTGAGGGGATGACCGTAGGACCGGGAGGCCCTCGATGAGGGTGAGGTGACCATCTTGTGATGGTTATGTGAAGCCGCGTCGTGCGGCTACGAGCGGAACGGGCCCTTCACCTCGTAGGTGATGCCTCCAGAGGAACTGCCGGTCGTGCCGCGTTGGCTGGAGAAGTAGAGGCGGGTGCCGTCCGGGGAGAACGCCGGGCCCGTGATCTCGGAGCCCGACTGGCCGTCTACGCGCAGGAACGAGGCGACGACGTCGTCCGGGGTGATGACGCAGATCTCCATGTTGCCGCCGTCCTCGGCGACGAAGAGGTCACCGGAGGAACCGCCGGTGATGTTGTCGACGCCGGTGAGGGGGGCCGTGCCGTTGACGAGGGAGTCGTCGTAGGCCAGTTCGTACGTGTTGTTCAGCAGGTTGAGCTGCCAGACGCGGTTGTCGCCCTTGGTCGTGAACCAGACGGTGTCGTTCGCGTAGTGGCAGCCCTCGCCGCCGTTGAAGGACTTGGAGCCGGAGACCTGGGAGCGGGTGGCCGTGGGGGAGCCGTCCGGGTCGGGGACGTCCGTCCAGGTGAAGGAGCCGCTCGTGGCGCTGCCCGCGACCATCACCTGGAGCTTGCCGGACGACAGGTTGCCCCAGGTCGTCGGGACGAAGCGGTAGAAGCGGCCGTTGCTCTCGTCCTCGGTCAGGTAGATCACCTTGCGCACCGGGTCGGCGGCCGCCGCCTCGTGCTTGAAGCGGCCCATCGCGTCGCGCCGGGTCGCCGCGTTCGTGCCCCACGGGTCGGTCTCGTAGACATAGCCGAGGGACACCTCCTCGCAGGACAGCCAGGTGTTCCACGGCGTCTTGCCGCCCGCGCAGTTCTGGCGGGTGGAGGAGAGGACGCGGTACGCGGCCGTGATCGCGCCGGTCGACGAGAACTTCACCGCGCTCGCGCCGCCCGAGGGGTTGATCTCGGAGTTGGAGACATAGATCCAGCCCGTGCCGTCGGCGTAACAGGCGCCGCCGTCCGGGGCGTTGTGCCAGGTGTACGACGTGCTCCCGACCCGCTGGCCGGAGCGGGCGATCACGCGGCTGGTGAAGCCGCTCGGGAGCCTGATGCCGTTGGCGTCCGGGGAACCCAGCGCCCCGTAGGGGCCGGAGCCGGGCTGTGCCGGGGCCGCGTGGGCGGCGCCGCGCCACAGGGTTCCGCCCAACGCGGCCGAAGTGCCGCCGATGACGGCCGCACGCAGGAGGCTACGACGTTCCACTCTCACTCCAAGAGGTGCCGTACCGCCCTGCCGACGGTCGACGGCAGGGTTGTGCTTGGGGGAGGCGGAAAGGACGTTATGGGGACAGGGTTGACGGAGCATGGACAACTCGTGGCCGCGGGGCGGCATGCTGTGTGCCGCCCGCGGGCCCGCCTCGCGGTGCCGCCCGGGTGTCCGGCGAAGCAGTCCGTGCGTTCTCGTGCGTTACGTTCTCGCACGTTCTCACGCGGGCAGCGCCGGTGCCTCCCGTCTCGGCCTCCTCGGCCGGTCGCCGCCCGGCCCGGGCCCCTCGACCGGCGGGCGTACGGAGGGCAGCCGGATCACCACGTCCAGGCCGCCCGTCGCCGCCGCGTGCAGGGTCGCCTCGCCGCCGCTGGCGTGCGCGAGCCGCTGCACCAGGGCGAGGCCGAGCCCCGTGCCGCCCTTGGGGGCGCCCGGGGCGCACCAGAACCGGTCGAAGGCGCGGGCGCGCTGCTCCTCCGTCATGCCCGGGCCCTCGTCGGTGACGTGCAGGTCGACCCAGCGCGGGCGGCTGTCCCGCAGGGCCCGGCGGGACGGGGCCTGCAGACGCAGCTCGATGGTGACGGTGCTGCCGGCCGGGGACGCCCGCAGCGCGTTGGAGAGCAGGTTGTCCATGATCTGCTCGACGGCTCCCGGCACCGCGAGCACCGGGCCCACGCTTCCCGCGAAGAGCACGAGGGAGACGTCCTCCCGCGCGAACAGCGGCTGCCAGGTGCGGTGCCGTTCCGCGCAGACCGCGCCCAGGTCGACCGTGGCCGGGATGGCCGCGTGTTCCTCCAGCCGGGCCATCGCCAGCAGGTGCTCGACCATCCGGGCGAGCCGGTCCGTCTCCGTGACGGCGGCGGTGAGGCTGCCCCGGGCCCGGGCGGCCACGTCCGGCTCCAGGTTCTCCAGCCGCAGTCGCAGCGCAGCGAGCGGTGTCTTCAGCTGGTGCGAGGCCTCACCCGCGAACGCCCGCTGAGAGGCGAGCAGATGGGCGAACCGGGCCGCGGTGTGGTTGAACGCGGCGGCCAGACTGCGCACTTCCGGCGGGCCCTTCGTGATCGTCACCGGGGTGAACCCGCCACCGCGCTCGGCCAACTCGTGTGCGGCGTCCTCCAGTTCGAGGATGGGACGCCCGGCCCACCGGGCGAAGGCGAAGGCGACCAGGGCGACCGCCGTCAGCACGGCGAAGCCGCCCAGCGCGAGCAGCAGCCACACGTGGTGGACGCGCTCGTGCACCATGCGCGTGGGCACCGTCAGCCACACCGCGCCCACCGGCCGCGCCTCCTGGCCGACCGGCGCCGCCACCGACAGGTACTCGACACCGCCGATGGTCGAGGTGCGCACATCCACCGTCGAGGTGCCCCGCAGTGCGGCCGCGATGCCCGGCCGAGCGGCCAGATTGCCGGACATCGCGGCGTCCCTCGGGTGCGAGGTGGCGAGCGACGCGCCCGAGGCGTCGACGATCACCACCTTCCCGCCGATGCGCTTCGCGCAGTGCGTCACCCGCTCGGGCAGGTCCCGCTCGGCCCGCCCAGCCGCCAGGGACAGCGCGGCGTACGCGGAGACCGACTCGGCCTCGTCCTTCGCCGCGTTGACCACCCGCTCCCGCTCCCCGCGCGAGTACACGAAGCCCAGCGGGATCTCCAGGCAGAGCAGCACCAGCGCGGCGAGGCTGAGATAGCTGAGCAGCAGCCGGCGGGTCACGGAGAGGCCACCCGCGCGGCGTTCGGCCCGGTGTGCACGGACAGCCGGAAACCGACGCCCCGCAGCGTCCGGATCCACGCCGGGTGACCCAGCTTGCGGCGCAGCGCCGCCACATGGACGTCCAGCGTCTTGGTCGGGCCGTCGTAGTGCGGGTCCCAGACGCGGTCCAGGATCTGCTGGCGCGAGTAGACCGCGCCGGGGTCCTCGCTGAGGAGCGCCAGCAGGTCGAACTCCTTGGGGGTGAGCAGGACGGGGGCCTCGCCGACCCAGACCTGGCGGGTACGGCGGTCCACCACGAGCGGGCCCGGGTCGTGCGGGGGATCGGGGGCGGGGTCGTACGAGGCCGCCGCGGGAGGCTCGTAGGAGAGGGCGGGGGCCGGTTCGTACGGGGGTGGCGGTGCGGGGACGGGGTCGTACGACGGCTGTGGCTGGTGCTGTGCTTCGGGGGTGGCCGGGGAGCCCGGGGCGCCTGGTGTGCCCGGTGCCTCGGGGAACGCCTGGTGGGTGCGTTGCGTGCGCCGGGTCACCGCCCGGACCCGGGCCACCAGCTCTCGTACGCTGAAAGGTTTCGCCAGGTAGTCGTCGGCGCCCAGTTCCAGGCCCAGAACGCGGTCGGCCTCCTCGCCGCGTGCGCTGAGGATGACGATGGGGACGTCCGAGACCTGCCGGATGCCCCGGCAGACGTCGATGCCGTCCATGTCGGGCAGTCCCAGGTCGAGCAGGACGACGTCGTTGTACGGGCCTCTGAGCCCGTCCGTGCCCGTGGCGACATGATCGACCGTCAGCCCGAAGTGGCCGAGCCCCTCGGCGAGCGGCTCGGCGATCGTCTCGTCGTCCTCGATGAGCAGCACTCGTATGCCCATACGTCCTGTCTCTCCGTGAGCCGGCATGAATCCGGGCAGCGTGAATTCGCATTCTCCGCCCGGGAGTTCACACGCTACAAGATGACCGTTCGTCTGTATATGCGGGACAAAGAATGTTCAATTCCTGGCCGGGCTCTGGAGTTCGCTTAACCTTCCTCTGTAGGTCGGCCGTCTACGGTGGGGTGCAGCGGAAGAAATCCCAGCTCAGGAGGCGGAGTTGAAAGCACTGCTCGACCGGGCGCGCACGTTCAGGACGCGCATCGATTTCGACAGCGGCGAATACCGGAAACTGGCTGAAGGGCAATATCCGGAGGTGCTGTTCATCACCTGTTCGGATTCGCGGGTCATACCCGCGCTGATCACCGGCGCGCGGCCCGGTGAGATATTCGAGCTGCGCAACGCGGGAAATATCGTGCCGCCCTACGGACGGCCCGGGGCCTCCGGCGAGGCGGCCACCATCGAGTACGCACTGGAGGTGCTCGGGGTTCAGGACATCGTGGTGTGCGGTCACTCACACTGCGGTGCGATGGGCGCGCTGAAGTCCGGCGACGACCTCTCCGCACTGCCCGGCGTCGACGCCTGGCTCCGCATCGCCCGCCCGGAGCTGACCTCCGTACTGGAGACCGCGCCGGACGACCCGTCACTGCCGGAGGTCTCCCAGGGCAACGTCGTCAACCAGCTGGCCGCACTGCGGAGTTACCCGGTGGTGCGACAGCGTCTCGACTCGGGCCGGCTGCGGCTGCACGGCTGGTACTACGAGGTCGACACGGGGTTCGTGTACGAACGCGGCGACGACGGCACGTTCCAGGTGCATGCCGCGTGAGCGGGGCGCACGCGCGGGGACGGGGTGCCGCACGGGGTGCCGCCGCACAAGGTGGCCGGGGGGCCGGCCCGGGGGGAGGTACGGCGGACCCGGGAGCGGCTGGGGCCGAGGGGGGCGTCTCGGACTGGGCGGCGAGTGGTCCGGCAGGGGGTGCTGCGAACTGGGCGGCGAGTGGTCCGGCAGGGGGTGCTGCGAACTGGGCGGCGAGTGGTCCGGCAGGGGGTGCTGCGGACTGGGCGGCGACTGGTCCGGCAGGGGGTGCTGCGGACTGGGCGGCGACTGGTCGGGTGGAGGACACGGGGGGTTGGCGGTCGGAGGGAGCCGCGGGTCGCGTCGCTGACTGGGGGGCGGGCGATTCGATGGGGGGTGCTGAGGGCTGGGGGCCGGGGAGCCCCGGGGAGGGCACGGGGAGTTGGGGGCCGGCCGGGTCTGCGGACGTCCTCGCGGACTGGGGGCCCGGAGACCGTCCGGGGGGTGGCTTCGGGGGAGGCCCGGCGGTGGGGGGACCTGCCGGAGCTCGGGCAGGGAGCGGCCCTGCCGTAGGCCTGGCAGAGGGCGGTCCCGGTGGAGGTCGGGCAGGAGGTGGCTCTGGCGGAGGTCAGGCGGGAGGTGGCTCTGCCGGAGGCACGGCGGGGCCCGGCGGTGAAGGTGTGCTGGGCGGGCTCCTCCGCAAGGTGACGGGGGGCGCGCAGGGGAGGGGCGGCAAGGCCGGGGGCAGGCAGGATCTCGTCACCGACATCACCGCCTCGCTCGTCGTCTTCCTCGTCGCGCTGCCGCTGTGCATCGGTGTGGCCGTCGCCTCGGGCGTCCCGGCCGAACTCGGGATCATCTCCGGGGTGATCGGCGGCCTGGTCGTCGGCGCGGTCAAGGGCAGTACGCTCCAGGTCAGCGGACCCGCCGCCGGGCTCGCCGCGCTCGTGGCGGACACCGTCGCCGATGTCGGCGTGGCCATGCTCGGCGTGATCGTGCTCTTCGCCGGCCTGCTGCAGATCGTCCTGGGCCTGGTGAAACTCGGCCGGATGTTCCAGGCCACCTCGGTCGCCGTAGTCCAGGGCATGCTGGCCGGCATCGGCGTGCCGCTGATGTTCAGCCAGGCCTATCCGATGGCCGACGCCAAGGCCCCCGGCACCGCGCTCGAGAACATGGCCGGGATCCCCGGGCTGCTGGCCGGCATCCTGACGAACCCGCAGGCGATGATCGCCACCCTGCTCGGCATCGTCACGATCGTGCTCAGCTTCGTGTGGAAGAAGGTGCCCGGCCCGGCGGGGAAGATCCCGGCCGCGCTGGTCGCCGTCGGCATCGGCATGCTCGTCGCCGCACTGCCCGGCGTGGACGTGAAGACGCTCCAGGTGGGCAACCTGCTCGCGTCCGTGAGCCTGCCGGGCGCGGAGCAGTTCGGCGCGCTCACCGACGGGGCGATCATCACCGCCATCCTCACCTTCACGGTCATCGCGTCCGCCGAGAGCCTGTTCACGGCCGCCGCCGTGGACCGGATGCACAGCGGCCCGCGCACCCGCTACAACACCGAGCTGGTCGCCCAGGGCGTCGGCAACACCGTCGCGGGCGTCCTCGGCGCACTCCCGATCACCGCGGTCGTGGCCCGCAGTTCGGCGAACGTCCAGGCCGGGGCCAAGACCCGGCTCTCCCGCACACTGCACGGCCTCTGGCTGCTCGCCTTCGCGCTGCTGCTGCCGCAGGTGCTCGCGCTGATCCCGATCTCCGTGCTCGCCGGTGTCCTCGTGCACAGCGGCTGGAAGCTGTTCGCGCCCGCCGAGTTCCCGAAGATGTGGCGGCAGGACCGGGGCGAGTTCGCGGTGATGACGCTGACCACGCTGGTCATCGTGGCCACCGCGCTGCTGGAGGGCGTGCTGTTCGGCGTCGCCGCGGGCATCGTGCTGGCCGCGCTGCGCATGTCGCAGACCGTGATCCGCCAGCACCTGGAGGAGGACACGGCCAAGGTCGTCATGGCGGGCAACGCCACGTTCCTGCGCCTGCCGAAGGTGATCGAGGCGCTGGAGGCGGCCGCCGCGTCCGGAAAGCCGCGGATCCGGCTCGACCTGACCGGCGTGACCCACCTCGACCACGCCTGCCGCAACCAGGTCGAGGAGTTCACCGCCCAGCAGCGCGGACTGGGGCTCCGGGTGGAACTGCTGATGCCCGGAGAGGCCAAGCAGGCCGAGCCGGCCGGTTCCCGCACCGTCGCGTCCGCCGGAGAAGTCCCGGCCGGGGCGCCGCTGCCCAGGCGCCCGGTCGCCGCCACGGGGGAGGGGTCGGCCGAGGCGGGGGAGCCGTCGCCCTGGCCCACCGCCGACGCCGAGTGGTTCTACCTCGACACGCGGCCTCTGCCGGAGGAGCAGTCCCGCTCGTCCCTCCTGGGATGAAGCCCTGAATCCCCGTGCGGGACAAGCCGCGGTGGGGGGGGCGCCCCCCCCGGGGGGGGCCCCCCCCCCGCCCGGGGGCCCGGGGGGGGGGGCCCCCCCCGCCCCGGGGACACCC
>NZ_JBITGX010000012.1:37004-61775 GCF_044457425.1 Streptomyces sp. NPDC050546 | reverse complement strand
TTGTTTAACACCCCCCCCGGGGGGCGCGGGGGGGTGCCGCGCGCCCCGCCCCCCGGTGTTGGGCCCCCCCCCCCCCCGGGGGGGGGGCGCGGGGGGGGGGGGGCGCGCCCGCCGCCGGCCCCCCCCCCCACCGCGTACGGGTCCCCGGGTGCGTCAGCCGCAGCTGCCGCTGATCCACCGGTGCGAGCGGACCTTGTACGTACCGGCCAGGTTGCCGCCGTGCTGCTGGCGGGTGCAGCCGACCCGGTCGCTGTAGTTGGCGCCCCGGTAGTAGGCGACACCGGTGGAGCTGCTGGTGCCGGCGTTCCACACCGACTTCACGTTGGTCGTGGCGGCCCAGGAACACCTGATGGAGCCGCTCTGCCAGTCGGGGTCGGCCACGTCCCACGCGCACTTGCTGCCGGTGAAGTTGGCGCCGGTCCAGAAGCAGATGTGCCCACTCGCGCAGTCCACCGCCGCGGGAGCGGCAGGGGCGGCCGAAGCGGAGGACGGCACGGCCAGCGTGGTGATCGCGGCGGCGCTGACGGCGAGGACCGCGAACAGCGGTGTGGTGCGGGAGTTCCTGCGGACGGAAAGGCGCATGAGCCTGGTCTCCTCGAGGGGTCGGAGGGCCGGTCGTTCGGACGGCCCGACGCTGGCAAGGCACGACCCGGCCGGGCAAGGACGGCGGGGGCGGCTGGGATGCCGGGACGGGTGGGACACCGTTCAACTGGCGCGTTCCGGAACCGTTGGGACGGCCATGGGACGCCTTTGGTGGCACAGTGGCGGTCCGAGACGCCCGACCAGCGTCCGTGGGGGTATCCGAGGGGGGAACCCGATGTCCGTATGCCCGGAAACGGAACGGTTCGCCGCGCTGCTGCGTGCGCTGAAGAGCCGGTCCGGGATGAGTTACGAGACACTCGCCAGGAAGTCCGGCCTGGCGGGCTCGACACTGCACCGCTACTGCCGCGGCACATCGGTGCCCCAGGACTACGGCAGCGTCCACCGGCTGGCCACCGTCTGCGGCGCGACCCCCGAGGAACTCCGCACCCTGCACCGCCTGTGGGCCCTGGCGGACGCGGCGAGAACCGCGGCGGCCGGTGCCGAGGCAGAGGAAGCGGAGCAGGACACAGGAGAGGAAGCGGAAGAAGAGGAGACGGCACCGGAAGCCGAGGGGGAGAGGGACGGCGAACCGGCCCGTGACACGGCGGGGGAGGGCGGCCCTGGACCGGGCCGTGACAAGGCGGGGGAGCCCGACCTCGGACCGGCCCGTGACACCGCCGGGGAGCCCGACCTCGGACCGGCCCGTGACACCGCCGGGGACCCCGCCCCCGGACCGGCGCGTGACACCGCCGGGGAGCCCGGCCCAGCACCGGCCCCCGCGCCCCGGCCCGCCGACCGCGCACGCCGGCGCCGCCTCCGCACCTCCGTCGTCACCGCCGCGATCCTCGCGGCCCTCGGCGTCTCCGCCTGGGCGCTGTACGGCGCCCGGACGCCGTCCGGCGGCGGCGGTGGCGGGCGTGGCTCCGGTGACGACCGGCCGTTGTTCTCGGCCAACTGCCCGCCCGTGATCGCCATGGGCGAGCACGACGAGTGCGTAAAGGAGGTGCAGCGTCTGC
This sequence comes from Streptomyces sp. NPDC050546, assembly GCF_044457425.1. Classification (NCBI taxonomy): domain Bacteria; kingdom Bacillati; phylum Actinomycetota; class Actinomycetes; order Kitasatosporales; family Streptomycetaceae; genus Streptomyces; species Streptomyces sp. NPDC050546. Next base: position 60,177 of record NZ_JBITGX010000012.1, on the reverse strand, counting down.
TGCACGCCAAGGGCGCGGACATCGGCGTCGACGGCAGCTTCGGGCCGCAGACCCTGCGCCGTGTCACCGCCTTCCAGGTGCTGGCCGGGATCCAGCCCAACGGCGTCGTCGAGGAACCCACCAAGAAGGCGCTGTACGCCTCACGGGTCCGGATGAGCGTGTGGTCGCAGGAGAAGGTGCGGCAGCGGGTCCGCGAGGTGTTCCCCGAGGTTCCGGACAAGGCGGTGGCCATCGCCGACTGCCAGTCCTTCCTGGACCCGCTGCACATCCTGCCCAACACCAACGGCACCCGGAACTGGGGCCTGTTCCAGATCTCCGACGCTCGGCTGCGCGAACTGGGCGGTACCCCGCGTCAGGCCCTGGACCCGGAGTGGAACATCCAGGCCGCCAGACGGCTGTGGAGCGAGGACCGCGACTTCGGCGACTGGCCGCACTGCGCACGCGCCGCCGAAGCCACACCCCTCAAAGCGACACCGACACCGCGTTGAACGTCGTCTCCGGCGTCTGCGGACTGGTGAAGCGGGCGTTGACGAGATAGAGGCGGTCGCCGAAGCGGGCGGCGGTGGTGGGGACGTCGAAGCGGGGGTCGGTGATCGTCCTGCGCAGGGTGGCCGTGGTGGCGTTCCGGTCGAGGTCCCAGACGGTGATCTTGTTCAGCCGGTTCTGGACGACGTACAGGGTGCGGCCGAGGCGGACCAGGCCGTCGCCGTTGGTCACGTCGGCCGCGCCCTTCAGCGCGACCTCGGTGGCGTGACCGCTCCTGATGTCGACGTTGTACAAGCGGCCCGCGTTGACGACGATCAGGCCGCGTCCGTCGGGGGTGGCGGCCAGGCCGTTGGCGCTGTTGGTCCCGGCCGGTGCCTGCACCCACTCGCCGGTGAGGGGGAGGGCGCGGACCTTGCCCGCGCGGCCGCGCGGAACGCCGTGGAGGACGGCGTCGCGGGAGTCGGTGAACCAGGCGCGGTCCCGGTGCAGGACGACGTCGTTGATGAAGGGGCCGGCGTTCCGGGTGAGCTGGTAGGTGGTCAGCAGCTCACCGCTGCGGGCGTCGACGACCTTCGCGGTCCCTCCGGCGCCGCCCGCCACGTACAGCAGGCCGTCGCGGTCCAGCTTCAGGCCGATCGAGGCGAGGCCGGTGGCGCCCTGGTGGAGGACGCCGCCCCGGCCGGTGCGCAGGTCGGTGCGGTAGATCGAGCCGTCGGCACGGGAACCCATGTACGCGTACGGCCTGCCGCCTGTGGTGATCCCCTCGGGGAGCCACCCGTCGGGCAGCGGGAACTCGCTCGGCCAGGCCGAGGCCCCGGCCGAAGCCCCGGACGAGGCCTGTGCCGTGCCCGTACCGGCGGCCGCGAGCGCGGCGACGGCCCCGCCGAGGACGGCCCGCCGGGACGGCTGGAAGTGGTTCCGAGTCATGATCGCGCCTCCGTGGGAGGGAAGGTGGGGGGTGCGCCTCGATGAAACGCGACGTACCCCGTGCACCGCTCCCCGGTCGGCGAACTCGACAGGAACCCGACAGAAGCCCGGCGCTCCTACGCCGTGCGCACCTTGTACGCCGTCACCCGTACCGCCTCGTCGTCCAGGCACTCCCCGGACGCCAGGTCGAAGCGCTGCTTCAGCAGCGGCGAGGCGACGAACGGGCGGCCCTGGTGGGTGCCGGTCAGGCCGCGGGAGAGGACGGCCGCGCCGGTGAAGGGGTCGCGGTTGTCGATGGCGAACAGTTCGCCGGAGCGGTCGCGGAAGATCGCGGCCTGGTGGCCGTCGGGCAGCAGGGCCGCCACCCCGCGGCCCGGGAGTAGCGTGCTCAGGTCGCAGACCGTGAACCAGTCGCCGTCCAGGGCGAGTTCGATCTTCAGCTCGGTGGTCTCGGGTGCCAGGGTCATCGCTGGGCGCTTCCTTCCAGAACGTCGGCGGGTCGCATGCCGATGGACAGCAGCGGCAGGTCGGGCTTCATCTGGTCGCGCTCGGGCACGAAGGCGACGACCGGGTCCGGGGTGTCCGGCGCGTTCACGAAGGACACGAACCGGGCGAGCTTCTCGGGGTCGTTGATGGTCTCGGCCCACTCGTCGCGGTAGTGCGCGACATGCGCCCGCATCAGCTTCTCCAGCTCGTCGCAGATGCCGAGCGAGTCGTGGACGACGACGTCCCGTACGTGGTCGAGGCCGCCGGGGATCCGCTCCAGCCAGGTCGAGGTGCGCTCCAGACGGTCGGCCGTGCGGATGTAGAACATCAGGAACCGGTCGATCAGGCGGATCAGCTCGGCGTCCGACAGGTCCTGGGCCAGGAGGTCCGCGTGGCGCGGGGTCGCGCCGCCGTTGCCGCCCACGTACAGGTTCCAGCCGTTGGCGGTGGCGATGACGCCGAAGTCCTTCGACTGGGCCTCCGCGCACTCGCGCTGGCAGCCGGAGACCGCCGACTTGAGCTTGTGCGGCGACCTGAGACCCCGGTAGCGCAGCTCCAGGTCGATCGCCATGCGGACCGAGTCCTGGACGCCGTAGCGGCACCAGGTCTGGCCGACGCAGGACTTCACCGTGCGCAGCGACTTGCCGTAGGCGTGTCCTGACTCGAAGCCGGCGTCGACCAGGCGGGCCCAGATCAGCGGGAGCTGCTCGACGCGGGCGCCGAACATGTCGATCCGCTGACCGCCGGTGATCTTCGTGTAGAGGCCGAAGTCGCGGGCGATCTCGCCGATGACGATCAGCTTCTCCGGGGCGATCTCGCCGCCGGGGATGCGCGGCACGACCGAGTAGGAGCCGTTCTTCTGGAGGTTGGCCAGGAAGTGGTCGTTGGTGTCCTGGAGGGACGCCTGCTCGCCGTCCAGGACGTAGCCGCTGGCGCCGATCGCCGGGGCGAGGGAGGCGATGATCGAGCCGACGGCCGGCTTGCAGACCTCGCAGCCGTCACCGCCCCGGGCCTCCTCGCGGCCGTGCTTGTCCAGCAGGTCCTGGTAGGTGTTGATGCGCAGGGCGTGGACGATCTCGTAGAGCTCCTCGCGGGTCTGCCCGAAGCAGCCGCACAGGCCCTTGTCGACCTCGATGCCACTGGCCTCCAGCTCGGCGTTGACGAGCTGGCCGAGGACCTTGACGCAGGAGCCGCAGCCGGTGCCGGCCTTGGTGCACTTCTTCACCTCGGGCACGGTCGTGCACTGGTGGTCGGTGACCGCGCCGCGGATGGTGCCCTTGGAGACGTTGTGGCAGGAGCAGACGATCGCCTCGTCCGGCAGCGCGGACGGGCCGAGCTGCACGGACTCCCCGGCCCCGGCGGGCAGCACGAGCGACTCGGGGGAGACCGGCGGGACCGAGCCGGTGAAGGCCTTCAGCGTGCCGTAGGCCTCCGCGTCGCCGACCAGGATGCCGCCGAGCAGCGTGCCGTCGCGGCCGATGACCAGCTTCTTGTACAGGCCGGAGCGGGAGTCGGAGTAGACGACGTCCAGGCAGTCCTCGGCGGTGCCGTGCGCGTCACCGAAGGACGCCACGTCCACGCCGAGCAGCTTCAGCTTGGTGGACAGGTCGGCGCCGACAAAGGCCGCTTCATCGGAAGCGATCGTCGCCGCGGCCGTCTCCGCCTGCTCGTAGCCGGGGGCCACCAGGCCGTACACCCGGCCGTCGGAGGCCAGCGCGCACTCGCCGATCGCGAACACATGCGGGTCGTTCGCCGTACGGCACTGCTCGTCGACCGTGATGCCGCCGCGCTCGCCGACCGTCAGACCGCAGTCGCGGGCCAGCTGGTCGCGGGGGCGGACACCGGCGGAGAACACCACCAGGTCGGTGGCGAGTTCGGAGCCGTCGGACAGCTTCATGCCGGTCACGGCGCCGTCCTCGCCGACCACGACCTCCTGCGTGCCCACGCCCGTGTGGACGCTCAGGCCCATCTCCTCGATGGTGCGCAGCAGGGCCGCGCCGCCGCCCTCGTCGACCTGCACCGGCATCAGGCGCGGCGCGAACTCCACGATGTGGGAGGTCAGTCCGAGGCCCTTGAGGGCACCGGCCGCCTCGAGCCCGAGCAGACCGCCGCCGACCACGGCACCCACCTGGGCGTTCTTCGCGTACTCCTCGATCGCGAGCAGGTCCTCGATCGTGCGGTAGACGAAACAGCCCTCGGCGTCCTTGCCCGGGACCGGCGGTACGAACGGGTAGGAGCCGGTGGCCAGGACCAGCACGTCGTAGTCGACGACGAGACCGGAGCGGGCGGTGACCCTGCGGGCCTCCCGGTCGACCGTCTCGGCCGGGTCGCCGACGTGCAGCTCGATGCCGTGGTCCTTGATGAACTCCATGTCCGTCATGGACAGGTCCTCGGGCGACTTGCCCGCGAAGTACGAGGTGAGCTGCACGCGGTCGTACGCCGGACGCGGCTCCTCGCAGAGCACGACCACGCGGTGCGTGGCGGTCAGGCCGCGCTCGGCGAGCGCTTCGAGGAAGCGCTGGCCGACCATGCCGTGGCCGACGAGCACGATCGTGGGGGTGGCCTCCGTGGCCTCCGGGGTGGCGGTCATCAGGAGCCTCCATCGTTGGTGAGCAGGTGGAGCAGCGGGCCGCCGTCGGAGGGGAGCGGCTCTGCTCCCTCCCAGGCGCGGGCGAGCGCGCCGACGGTGCCGAGTTCGCCGACGAGGACCCCGCCGACCAGGCGGTCGTCGCGGACGACGACCTTGCGGTAGGTGCCGCGGGTGGCGTCGGCGAGCTGGACGACGTCGTCGCCCGGAAGGGCCTCGGTCTCGCCGAACGCGGCGAGGTCGAAGGGGCTGTCCTGCCCCGTGAGCGTGAGCCGGGTCAGCGAACGCGTGCCGGTGTAGCGGGCGGTCGGGTCACCGGCCAGCAACTCCGCCAGCGCGTCGGCCTGTTCGAGCGCCGGGGTGGCGAGGCCGTAGAGCACGCCGTCGTGCTGGGCGCAGTCGCCGATCGCGTGGATGTACGGGTCGGAGGTGCGCAGCTCGTCGTCGACGACGACGCCCTTGCGGACGTCGAGCCCGGCGGCCTGCGCGAGACCCACCCGCGGGTGCACACCGCAGGCGACGACCACCAGGTCGGCGTCGAGCGCGTACCCGTCGGCCATCTCCACCGAGCGGACGGCACCGCCGACGCAGCGCACGTCCCGTACGCGGCACTCGGTGTGCACCTCGACGCCCAGTTCGGTCAGATGCCGCTTGACGAGCTTCGACGCGGCCGGGTCGAGCTGGCGCTCCATGAGCCGCTCGGACTGCTGGGCGAGCACCACCTGGGCGCCGCGCAGGGCGAGCGCCCGGGCCGCGGAGACCCCGAGGAGCCCACCGCCGATGACGACGGCCTTCACTCCCGGCCGGACCGCCTTGGAAAGTCCCAGGCAGTCGTCCATGGTCCGGAAGGCGTGCACGCCCTCGGGCAGTTGGTGGTTCTCGGTGAACAGCCGGCGCAGCGGCGGCAGTACGGGGTTGGAACCGGTGGCCAGCACCAGCCGGTCGTATGCGATCACCGAACCGTCCGCACACGCGACCGTGCGCGCGTCACGGTCGATGCCGGTGACCCGGCCGCGGGTCAGCTCAGCGGGCGCCGGCAGGGCGATCACCTCGGGGCTGTACCGTCCGGCCAGCACCTCGGCGAGCAGCACCCGGTTGTAGGGCCGGTGCTCCTCCTCGCCGATCAGCAGCGCGGGCGTGCCGAGCTCACCGAGCCGCCGGGCGAGCCGTACGCCCGCGAGGCCGGTGCCGATCACCACCACACGCTCATTCGAGGTCATGTCCTTGAGCGTGCGGTGCCGGTGTTACCCGGCAGCATCACATCTGTTTCCCACGGGGAACGCTGCCCTCAGCGGAGGCGGGGGGCGGATGTGAGGGTTCCTGAAGTGCGGCGAGGGCGGGCCGTGAGGGGCGCGCAGGGCCTCGCATAGGGTCCCGATCATGCCCGACATATCGCTGACCATGATCGTCCTGCTGTGCCTGGCGGCCCTCGCCGCCGGATGGATCGACGCCGTGGTCGGCGGCGGCGGGCTCCTGCTGCTGCCGGTGCTGCTCCTGGGCCTGCCCTCGCACACACCCGCCGCGCACGCGCTCGGCACCAACAAGGCGGTCGCCATCGTCGGCACGACGGGCGCGGCGGTGACCTACGCCCGCAAGGCCCCGGTGGACGTGAGGACAGCGGTCCGCATCGGTCTCGCCGCCCTCGCCGGCTCCTCAGCCGGGGCCTTCTTCGCGGCCGGGATGAGCACCGAGGTCCTCAAGCCGGTGATCATGGTGGTGCTGCTCGCCGTCGCGGCCTTCGTGATCCTGCGGCCCGCCTTCGGCACGGCCCCCGCGACCGGCCCGGCCACCCGCCGCCAGATCCTCGCCGCGATCGGCCTCGCGGGCCTCGGCATCGGCTTCTACGACGGTCTCATCGGCCCCGGCACCGGCACCTTCCTGGTCCTCGCCCTCACCGCCCTCCTCCACCTCGACCTCGTCACCGCCTCCGCCACCGCCAAGATCGTCAACTGCTGCACCAACGCGGGCGCCCTCGCCACCTTCGCCTGGCAGGGCGCGGTCCTGTGGCAACTGGCCGCCCTGATGGCCGTCTTCAACCTGGCGGGCGGCACCCTGGGCGCCCACACCGCCCTGAAGAAGGGCAGCGGATTCGTCCGCGTGGTGCTGCTGACAGTCGTGTTCGCCCTGGTGGCGAACCTGGCGTACGAGCAGTGGCTGGCCTGAGTGCGTGCGGGGAATCACCTCGCTGACTCTCCGCACGCGACTCAGGGCGAACGGTCGGAGTACGGCCCTTCACGGCGTGGGGATGCCGGCTGGGCGCGCCGGACGGCCGAGGCGGACGGGGACGCCGGGGGAGTACAGCACGCTGGCCGGGGCGCCGCTCGGCGTGGGGAGGCCGGATGACGCGATCAGGTTCTCGTCGCAGGTGATCAGGTCGGCGCGGTACAGGGGCCAGCGGGGGTGGTGGTTGGGCAGATAGCCCGTGCCGCCGAAGAAGGCGTTGTGCATGCCCCAGCGGGCGGTGAGGAAGTGCTCCAGCTCGGTGGGTTCTTCGATGCGTTCACCGGTTCGTACGGCGATGTCGCTGTAGGCGCCGCGGGGGCCGGGCCAGCGGCGGGAGCTGGTGTAGGTGAGGGTGTCTCCGGCACGGCGGACGGTCATCCGGGACCACAGGTACGGCAGCCGGAAGCCGACGCGCCCCATCAGAACCGGTATCAGCCGGGAGGCGTCCATCGACCGGAAGACGACCCCGCGCCGCCCGCCGGCGTCCACCGAGTACAGGCGCACATTGGTCTCCGGAAAGGTCCCGAGATACGGGACTCCTGGCAGCCGCAGCCAGCCGACCCGGTGCATCCGGAAGGCGACGAGCCCGACGTAGGTGGCCCCGTCGTGCGTATCGGGAACGGTGCCGCTCGGCAGGTGCGGCGCCACGGCGTCCGGGTCGACGGCCCAGTGGATGAAGGCGAGGTCGAGCCACTGCTGGGTGAGGAGCGGGGCGGCTATGGCGGCGGGCGCGTCGGGGGTGACGGAGGTCGGCTTCTGCACCGTGCCAGCGTCGCAGAGCCCTCGGGAGGGGCGCTCCGCTTTCCCTCGTGCGCCGGCATTCCCTCGTGCGCCGGCTTCCCCTCGTAGTCGGCGGCACGCGGGCCGGTCGCCCTCCCGGCCCGGGCGGCGGGAAGCGCGCACGGCTGAGACCGGCGGGGCCGCTCTTCAAGCGGCCGCCGGAGGCGTCCTGAGCCGCCGGCGGCGACAGGGGCGGACCGGACGGCCGTCCCTGCCGCCCCCGCGAACCAGCCGAGTCCGAGCGGCCGCGGCAGCTACGAGGAGGCCTCGCCCCCCTGGGCCAGCAGCTCGACGATCCCCGTGCCGTCCTCGTCGCCGTGCCCCTGGGCGAGGCGCCGCTCCATCAGGGCCATGTACGGGGTCAGCAGCTCCGGGCTGACCCGCTGTTCCTCGGCCGTGCGCAGCAGTGTGGTGTTGCCCGCGACCTGCATCGCGAGGTTGGAGACGACGTTCCTGCTGTAGTCGCCGCTCTCCAGCCCCTCGGCGGTCTGGTGCACGGCCGGGGCCATCGCGGTCAGCCAGTCCATGAGCAGCGGCGCGAAGTCCTTCGGTGCGATGTCCTCCGGGCGGATCAGCGCGAAGGCGTGCGTGACGCCCGCGAACATGCCGCTCATCGCGCTCAGCAGCGCCACGTCGTACAGCGCGGCGAAGCCCGGGTCGGCCCCGACATAGCGGGTGCCGGCCGGGACGGCGAGGGTGTCCCGGTGCTCCTCGAACAGCTCGGGGGAACCGCTGTAGAAGACGTAGCCGCCGGAGTCCGCGGCCCCGATCATCGGCGGTACGGCCATGACCCCGCCGTCCAGGAAACGGGCGCCCCGGGCGTCGGCCCAGGCGGCGCGGGTCCGGCCCTCGGCGGGCGTTCCGGTCGTGAGGTTCACCAGGTCCCGACCCGCCAGATCGGCCCCTTCCAGGGCTTCGCCCACGGAGGCGTCGTCGAGCAGGCAGGCGATCACAAGGCGGTTCGCGGCCACCGCCTCGGCGGCACTCGCGGCCACGGCCGCGCCCTCGGCGGCCAGGGCCTCGGCGCGGGCGGGGGTGCGGTTCCAGACGGTCACCGGGTGACCGGCGGCGAGCCAGGCGCGGGCGAGGGCGGTGCCCATCGCGCCGGCGCCGAGAAGGGTGAGGGGCGTGCGGGAAGCAACGGCGTTGTCAGTCATGGCGTCTACGCTCGTCGGAAGGGAACGGCCTGCTCAAGTACGTACTTCGAAGTGGGTGGTTACCTCGGGGCAAGCGTGCAGGCAGCAGGGGAAGGGGCTGGGGCATGGGGACGACGGGGCGGCGGCCGGGTGCGTACATCTGTGGGATCGACGCGGCGATGGACGTGATCGGAGGCAAGTGGAAGGTGCTCATCCTCTGGGCGCTGAACGAGCGGCCCCGCCGCTTCGGCGAGCTGCGCCGGGAGCTGCCGGGCGTCACCGAGAAGGTCCTCGCCTCGCAGCTGCGGGAGATGGAGGCCGACGGCCTGGTGCATCGCGAGGCGTACGACGAGGTGCCGCCCCGCGTGGAGTACTCGCTGACGCCGCGGGGCCTGTCCCTGAACGAGGCCTTGGAACCTCTCGGAGCCTGGGGGAGGGCCAACATCCTGGGCGGGTCACCGGCTCCCGGTCAGGTGCGCGAAGACGACCACGTTGCCCTGATAGCCGGCGGCCCGTGAGTAGCCGCCGCCGCAGGTGATGACCCGCAGCTCGGGGCGGCGCGCGGGGCCGTAGACCCTTTCGTCGGGGAAGTCCTTCGCGGCGTACGCCTCGACGGCGTCCACGGTGAACACGGCGACCGTGCCGTCGCGCCGGTCCACCTCGATCGTGCTGCCCTTGGTCAGGGCGCCCAGGCCGTAGAAGACGGCGGGGCCGTCGGCGTTGTCGACATGGCCGGCGACGATCGCGGTGCCCCGCTCGCCGGGGGTGGTGCCGGCCTCGTACCAGCCGGCGAGGTTCCCGCGCGTGGCGGGCGGTGCGTCCAGGCTGCCGGTCTTCGTCAGGCCGAGCCCGGTCAGGGGCGCGTTCACGCGGATCGCCGGGATGCGGATGCGGTCGGGCGGCGAGGGCGGCAGCGCGGGCGCGGCGTGCCGCTCACCGGCCCGGCCGGCCTGGCCGGCCCGGACCTCCTGCCCGTCCTGGCTGTCCTGCCCGTCCTGACCCGTGCGGGCCTGCGCGAGGGACGGCTGGGGCGGGGCATGCGTCTCGGCGCCGTTGCGCAGCAGCCACGCGCCGGAGCACAGGGCGAACACCGTCACTGCCGCCATGGCGGCGTTGGCCGGGTTGCCGAACGAGTTGCCGTACCTGGGGAATCTGCGCATGGCCGGCCCTTTCCTGATCTGCCCTCTGCGTTCCAGGGAGCCCTGCGGGCCCCGTACCCCCCTCCGGGCCGCGAGGGGCGTCGGACCCGGAGGGGGAGGGACATGCGGTACCGGCGACGGACAGCGGAGGGTGTCCGTCAGATCCCGTCGCCTCTCGCCCGGCGATGCAGGAGCCAGGTACCGCCCGCGGCGGCGACGGCGAGGGCCGCCACACCGGCCGCGGTCTGCACGGGATCGGGGCCCAGTGCGCCGCCGACCCCCGTCTTCACACTCCCCCTGGGATGTACCTGCTGGCGCACGCCCGTCAGCGTGATCACCAGGTCCCCCGTGACCACCCGTCCGCTCCCGGTGCACGTCACGGTGATCTCGTACGTCCCCGGCTGCGCGCTCGGCGGCACCCTGAACCGCCCGGTCGCGTCCTGGTCGTCAGGGCCGGGTGCCAGGCTGAGGGAACCGGCCCCGACCGCGCTGGCGTCACCCGTCGCCGTGCCGCCGTCGCCGCAGGCCGCCGTGCGCACGGTGACCTGTCCGCCCGGAACCGCCGAGGAGGGGGAGACCTCCAGACCGCCGGCGGCGCCGTACGCGGGGGCGGCGGCGAGAGCCGCGGCGGCGACGGCGAGCGCGGTGCCGGCCAGCGGCCGGGCGGTACGACGCATCGGTGCTCCTTCGAGCGGTTCGTTCGTGCACCTGCCCTTCCGAGGTAACGGGCAGCGCGGCGACCGCGCTTTCTGAGGGAGCGTCAGAATTGGGGTGAATGGGTGTCGGGCGTGCCGGCCCCGACGGCCCGCAGGAGCGTGTTTCGGCAGGTCAAGGGCGCTTCCGAGTGCGGGTGCCGGAAAAGCCCGGCGAGCGCGTGTGAACGGGTGACCCGGACCGGGGGCCCTTCCGGGCTTGACCTCGACAAAGGTTGAGGTATGAGGCTGTGCCGTATGAACTCAGCCGCTACGCACGCATCCGTCGCGCACGCACCCACCGCTGTCCGGTCCGCGACCGAGCCCCTCCAGGTGACCCTTGTGGTCGGCAGCAACCGTCACGGCCGCTTCGGTCCCGTCGTGGCCGACTGGCTCCTCGATCATCTCCGGGACCGGGACGACCTGGTCACCGAGGTCGTGGACGTCGCCGACGCCGAGCTGCCGATGTCCTTCGAACCGACCCCCGGGGCGACCGCCGCCCTCTCCGGCATCACCCCGAAGCTGGCCCGCGCGGACGCCTTCGTCATCCTCACCCCCGAGTACAACCACTCCTACCCGGCGGGCCTGAAGAACCTCGTCGACTGGCACTTCGCCGAGTGGCGGGCCAAGCCGGTCGCCCTCGTCTCCTACGGCGGACTGTCCGGCGGCCTCCGCGCGGTGGAGCACCTCCGCCAGGTCTTCGCCGAACTCCACGCCGTGACGGTCCGTGACACCGTCTCCTTCCACAACGCGGGCGCGTCCTTCGACGACGAGGGAACCCTGCGTGACCCCACGGCCCCGGACGCCGCGGCGAAGACCATGCTGGACCAACTGGCGTGGTGGGGCGAGGCGTTGCGGGACGCGAGGCAGGCCCGACCGTACGCGGGCTGACGGGCTGACGGGCTGACGGGCTGACGGGCTGACGGGCCGTGACCGGCTGACGGGCTGCCCGTCACCGACCCAGGGCGCCGAGGCCGCCAATCGCCTCGGCGTCCGCGCACATACCCCGCCCGAACCCCCTCACCCCTGCCCTCGCCAATCCCCGCCCGAACCCCCTCACCCCTGCCCTCGCCAATCCCCACCCGCAATCCGCTTCCCCCCGGCCCGAAGCCGCGAGGTCACGGCCGGGCCTGCGATGTACACCCAGGCCCGGACCGTCGCCCCGTCCGCGTCCCGTACGACCTTGCGCTCGACGCGCTCGTAGAGGCTGCGCGGATCCCCCGGTACGTAGTCCTCCAGCCGGTCCAGCTCCTCGAGCAGCGTCTCGTACGACTCCGGCAGCGCGGTGACCAGCTCGCCGTTCACCGTGCCGCCACCCGGTTCCTCGACGGCGTAGGGGTAGCCGGGGCCGGCGTACAGGACCGTGTCCGCGAGGCGCCCCGGGGCCTCGGAGCGGGTGCGGCCGCGCAGGAAGAGGTCGTGGTTGACCTCGCCGGGGCGGAGCGTTCCGTAGACGAAGAAGGGGAGGGTCACAGGAACGATTCTGCACCCTCACACACCTGCACAGCGGGCCTATGGACATGCCAGGTCGGGGCCGAATTAACTCGCGGTCAACATCAACGCCGCCCCCGGTCGACCCCACGCGACCGGGTGCGCCCGTATGAGGAGACCGATGAGTCGGATACGTCCCGTCCGAGGTTCCCGTCTCGCCACCGCAGGCGTGGCCGCCACCGGCATCGGCGCCCTGGTGGCCGCCGTGCTTTCCCCCACCGCCCAGGCGGACGAACGGCCGACCCGGTCCGACGCGATCGAGAGTGCGGAGACGGTCCTCGCCGACCGGGCCGCGGAACTGGGCCTGGGAGCGGCCCAGGAGACGAAGGTCCGGGACGTGGTCGTCGACGAGGACGGTACCCAGCACGTCCGCTACGACCGTACCTACCACCGACTCCCGGTCCTCGGCGGCGACTTCGTACTCCATCTGAACCCGGACGGCACGTACCGTGGCGCCAACCGCGCGACGAAGTCCGCGCTCTCCATAGCCGGCGTCACCCCCAAGGTGACCGCCCCGAAGGCCGCCGACCTGGCCGCGAGCCTGCTGCGCGCCGCACACCTCGGCGAGACCCTGAAGAAGCTGACCGCCAAGCCGCGCCTGGTCGTCGACGCCCTGCACGGCGTCCCGAAGCTGGCCTGGCAGACCGACGCGGTGGCGCACGACGAGGTCGGCAACCCCGTCGGGCGCACGGTGCTGACCGACGCGACGACCGGCGACCGAATAGACGCCTGGGACACCATGGAGACGGTGTCGGGCGACGGCAAGTCCCTCTACGGCGGCACGGTCGCGCTGAACACGACGAAGTCCGGGTCGTCGTACGGGCTGAAGGACGCCACGCGCGGCGGCACGTACACCGGCGACGCGGAGAACAAGACGGACCGGTGCCTGCTGACGGTCTGCGTGACCCGCGCTCCCGCGACGCTCTTCACCGACGCGGACAACCACTGGGCCACGGGCAAGACCTCCGACCGCGCCACGGTGGCGGTGGACGCCCAGTACGGCACGGACGTCACCTGGGACTACTACAAGAACGTCCACAACCGTAAGGGCATCGCCGGCGACGGCAAGGGCTCGTTCAACCGCGTCCACTACGGCAAGAACTACAACAACGCCTTCTGGGACGACAACTGCTTCTGCATGACGTACGGCGACGGTGACGGCAAGCAGCTCGGGCCGCTGGTGTCGCTGGACGTGGCCGGGCACGAGATGTCCCACGGCGTCACCTCGAAGACCGCGGCACTGACGTACTCGGGCGAGTCCGGCGGACTGAACGAGGCCACCTCGGACATCTTCGGCACGCTGGTGGAGTTCCACGCGAACAACTCCAAGGACCCCGGTGACTGGCTCATCGGCGAGAAGGTCGTCCGCGACGGGCTCGGCCGGGAGTCCCTGCGCCGCATGGACAAGCCGTCGAAGGACGGCAAGTCCGCCGACTGCTGGAGCGACAAGGCCGCCGACCTCGACGTGCACTACTCCTCGGGCATCGGCAACCACTTCGCGTACCTGCTCGCGGAGGGCAGCGGCGCCAAGACGATCAACGGCGTCAGCCACTCCTCCCCGACCTGCGACGGCTCCACGGTCAAGGGCATCGGCAAGGCCAAGCTGGGCAAGATCTGGTACCGCGCCCTGACGGTCTACATGACGTCCTCGACCGACTACGCGGCCGCCCGCAAGGCGACCCTGAACGCGGCCAAGGACCTCTACGGCAGCGGCAGCACGGAGCAGAAGGCCGTGGCCGCCGCCTGGAGCGCCGTCGACGTGGGCTGAAACGGCCTGAAACGGCCCCTCTCATGACTCTCGGTGGTGTCCGCGGTTCGGGTGCGGACACCACCGAGGCCTGTGCCGGGAGCGTCCCGCTCCGCTGCCTACTCCCAGACCACCACGTTGCGCCGCACCGGCACGGACGAGGAGCCAGTCGCGAAGAGCTCCGGTGAGTGCGCCCGGATGCGCTCGATGTCGCTGAAGACGGCGCGCAGGTGCGTACGCATGGCGGTGCGGGCCAGGGCGAGGTCGCCGCTGACGACCGCGTCGAAGATCTCCCGGTGCTGGTCGGCGAAGACCGCGGGGGAAACGTTCTCGTGCAGGCCCAGCCGGCGGGCCCGGTCCAGGTGGCCCTTGGCCGCGGCGACCGTCGTCCACACATTGCCGTGGCCGCCCAGCCGCATCAGGCCGTGGTGGAAGGCCTCGTCCAGCTCGAAGAACTCCTCCAGGCCCAGCGGTGTGCGCTGCTGACGGGCGAGGTTGTCCCGCAGTTCCGCCACGACCGCCGCGTCCAGCTCGGACGGCAGGGCGTCCAGCGAGGCCAGTTCGACGGCCTCCCGCAGGAACTGCGCGTCCGCGACCTGCGCCGGGTCCACCCGGGACACGAACGACCCGATCTTGGGGAAGATCTGCACCAGCCCGTCCTGGGCGAGCAGGATCAGGCTCTCCCGCACCGGCGTGCGGCTCACCCCGAGGGACGCGGCCAGCTCGTTCTCCGACAGCGCGGCGCCCGGGGGGAGTTCGAGGGTCAGCACCATCTGACGCAGCTTCAGGTAGATGGAGCGCCGGCTGGTCCGCCGGTTCGTCTGGGCCATGTGCACATCCTACGTATCGCAGCGAGGGTATTGCTCACCTGTGCGACAGATGCTTGTATACAAGTACTGCACGACAAGGAGTCGCCCGTCACCGGCCGCCGTAAGGAGAGCCCTCAGTGAGCACCATCGAGCGCGTCGAGGTCTTCGTCGCCTCCCCGGGCCGCACGTTCGTCACCCTGCGCGTCACCACCTCGGACGGCGTGACCGGCCTCGGCGACGCCACGCTCAACGGGCGCGAGCTGGCCGTGGCGAGCTATCTGCGCGACCACCTCGCCCCGCTGCTGATCGGCCGCGACCCGGCGCGCATCGAGGACACCTGGCAGTACCTCTACAAGGGCGCCTACTGGCGGCGCGGCCCGGTCACCATGACGGCCATCGCCGCCGTCGACACGGCCCTGTGGGACATCAAGGGCAAGACCGCCGGGCTCCCCGTGTACGAGCTGCTCGGCGGCCGGTCCCGGGACGGCGTCCTGGTCTACTCGCACGCCAGCGGCACGGACGTGCCCTCCCTCCTCGACGACGTCGAGCGCTATCTGGACCTCGGCTACAAGGCCGTACGCGCCCAGGCGGCCGTCCCGGACGTCGGCGGTACCTACGGCGTCCGCAAGGGCAAGGTCTACGAACCGGCCGCGACCGACCTGCCCGACGAGCAGCCCTGGGACACCGAGGCCTACCTCGGTTTCGCGCCGACCTACCTGGAGGCCGTGCGGGAGCGCTTCGGCTTCGGCTTCCACCTCCTGCACGACGTGCACCACCGGCTGACCCCGATCGAGGCGGCCCGCTTCGGCAAGAGCGTCGAGGCCTGCCGGCTGTTCTGGATGGAGGACCCGACCCCGGCCGAGAACCAGGAGGCGTTCCGGCTCATCCGGCAGCACACCACGACGCCGATAGCCGTCGGCGAGGTGTTCAACTCGATCTGGGACGTCCAGCACCTCATCACCGAGCAGCTCATCGACTACGTGCGCACGACCGTGGTCCACGCGGGCGGTATCACCCACCTGCGCCGGATCTTCGACCTCGCCGCGCTCTACCACGTGCGCACCGGCTCGCACGGCGCCACCGACCTCTCCCCGGTCAGCATGGCCGCGGCCGTGCACCTCGACCTGGCCGTGCCCAACTTCGGCATCCAGGAGCACATGGGCCACCCCGACGAGGCCGCCGAGGTCTTCCGCACGGGCGTCACCTTCGCCGACGGCATGCTGCACCCCTCCGACGAGCCGGGCCTCGGGGTCGAGTACGACGAGAAGGCCGCCGAACGCTTCCCCTACCAGCGGCGCTATCTCCCGGTCGCCCGCCGTCTCGACGGCTCGGTGCACGACTGGTGAGCGGCGTGAACCACATGAACCAGCTGAACCGTGCCGCGCTCGGCGCCCTCCCGACCGCCTCGCGCCCCCGCGTCGACCCCGCCGGACTGCGCACCCGGGTCGTCCACTTCGGCATCGGCGCCTTCCACCGGGCCCACCAGGCCCTCTACACCGAGAACGCCGTAGCCCACTCCGGCGAGCCCTGGGGCATCGCAGCCGTCGCTCCCCGGTCGGCGGCGACCGTCGACGCCCTGCGCGCCCAGGACTGTCTGTACTCGGTGACCGAGCGCCGTGCCGAGGGCGGCGTCCCCCGGGTCGTCGGCGCGCTGACCGGCGCGTACGCGCTCGGGCGGGACGGGGCGGCCGTAGCCGCCCTGCTCACCGACCCCGAGGTGACGGTGGTGACACTGACGATCACGGAGAAGGGCTACCGGGCCGCAGGACCGGACACGGTCGTCGGGCGCCTCGCCGCCGGGCTGGCCGCCCGGATGCGCTCCGGTGCCGCCCCGATCACGGTCGTGTCCTGCGACAACATGGCGGACAACGGCGCCGTGCTGCGGACCGCGGTCCAGGACGCCGTGCGCGTCGCGGGCGGGCGCGAGGTGGATCAGACGCTGGAACTGCTCGACCGGCAGGTGGCCTTCCCCGCCACCGTGGTGGACCGGATCGTCCCCGCCACCGCCCCGGGAGACCTCACGGCGACGGCCGCCGCGCTGGGAGTCCACGACGCCCTGCCCGTGAGCGGCGAACCGTATCGGCAGTGGGTCCTGGAGGACCGTTTCACGGCACCGCGTCCCCCGTGGGAGCTGGACGGCGCCCTCCTCGTTCCCGATGTCGCGCCCTACCAGCTCACCAAGCTGCGGCTCCTCAACGGCTCGCACTCGGCCCTCGCCTTCCTCGGGATCGCCGCGGGCCGCACCACCGTCGCCGACGCGATGGCCGACGACTGGGGCGAGCGGCTGGTCAGGTCCCTGTGCGCCGAGGTCGCGCCCACCCTGCCGGACGGCGGCCCGGACCCCGGCCGGTACGCCGACGACCTGGTCGCCCGCTTCCGCAACCCGGCCATGCACCACCTGCTGCGGCAGATCGCCTCGGACGGCTCGCTCAAGATCACCGAACGCTGGCTGCCGGCCCTGCGCACCCTGCGCGAGCGCGGCACGGCCACCCCGGTCCTCGAACTCGCGCTGGCGGGCTGGGCGCACCTCACCCGGGACCACGACATCCCGGACCCCGCCCGGGACGCCCTCGCCGCCTGCTGGCGCACCGGAGCGGACGACACGGCCGTCGTCCGCGCGCTCCTCACCACCGTCGGCGCGCCCGACCTCGCCGGCGACTCCGGGCTCGTCACCGCCGTCGTCCGGCACCTCCCGGCGCTGCGCGCCGGACGCGTGGACATCTGAGCGCGCCTTCTGTCATCAACTCGTCTGTCGAACAACGGAGTTCACGATGAAGGACACCACGACCACGGCCGAGCAGGCCGGCGGCGTGCGACGCACCACCCGTGACCTGACCAAGGCCGCCGTGTCGGGCTGGCTGGGCACGGCCATGGAGTTCATGGACTTCCAGCTGTACTCGCTGGCGGCCGCGATCGTCTTCAACAAGATCTTCTTCCCGGACGTCAGCCCCGCCATCGGCCTCATCGCCGCGATGGCCACCTACGGCGTGGGCTATGTCGCCCGGCTCGCCGGCGCGGTCTACTTCGGCAGAATGGGCGACCGGCTCGGCCGCAAGAAGGTCCTGACGATCACCATCCTGCTGATGGGCGCCTCCACCACCCTCATCGGCGTCCTGCCCACCTACGCGACCATCGGCATCCTGGCGCCCGTCCTGCTCGTCGTCCTGCGGCTCGCCCAGGGGTTCGGCGCGGGCGCGGAGATCGCGGGCGCGACGGTGATGCTCGCCGAGTACGCCCCGGTGAAACGGCGCGGTCTGGTCGCCTCGCTGGTGTCGCTGGGCACCAACTCGGGGACGCTGGCCGCCTCCGGGCTGTGGGCGGTGCTGCTCGCCGTGCTCAGCGAGGACCAGCTGCTGTCCTGGGGCTGGCGGCTGCCCTTCCTGCTGAGCTTCGGACTGCTGCTGTTCGCGGTGTGGCTGCGGCGCAACCTCAAGGAGAGCCCGGTCTTCGAGGAGCGGCCCGACGTCGTGGACGGCGTCGCGATGAGCCGGCGCGAGGTGGAGACGGCCGTCACCCAGGGCGCGGACGACGACGCCGGGCTGCTGGAGGCGGGTCTGAAGCAGCGCAAGGGCAAGGCATTCTTCCTGGCGCTCGGACTGCGCTTCGGGCAGGCCGGCAACTCCGGACTGATCCAGACGTTCCTCGTCGGCTACATCGCCACCGAACTCTCGGCCGAACGCTCCGTCCCCACCGACGCCATCGTGTACGGGTCGCTGCTGGGCTTCCTCACCGTGCCGGCCATCGGCATGCTCGGCGACCGCTTCGGCCGCCGCCGGATGTATCTGGCGCTCACCTCGCTCACGGCGGTGGCGGCCTTCCCGCTCATGATGCTGATCACCTCGGGCAGCACGCCCGCCCTGATGCTCGGCATGGTCCTGGGCCTGAACCTCGGCGTCCTCGGGCTGTTCGCGCTGGAGAGCGTCACCATGGCCGAACTCTTCGGCTCCCGCACCCGGTTCACCCAGCTCGCGCTGGCCAAGGAGATCGGCGGCGTCCTCGCCACCGCGATCGGGCCGGTCCTGGCGGCGAGCCTCACCGCCGCCACCGGAAGCTGGTGGCCCATCGCGGCGATGCTCGTCGTCTACTCCCTCATCACCCTCGTCAGCGCGCTGCTCTCGCCCGAGACGCGCGGACGCGATCTGGTCCGGCTGGAGGACGCCGCATGACCCCTGTGACCGCCATGAAGGCCGTCGTCGTGCACGGCGCCGGTGACGTCAGGATCGACGAGCGGCCCCGGCCCGAGCCCGCGCGGGACGAGGTGCTGCTCGCCCTGGAGTGGGGCGGTATCTGCGGCTCCGACGTCGCGTACTGGAAGAAGGGCGCCTCCGGCACCGCCGCCCTCGCCCATCCGCTGGTCCTCGGCCACGAGTTCGCCGGCCGGGTCGCGGCGCTGGGCTCCGGGGTGACCGGCCTGTCGGAGGGACAGCCCGTCACCGTCCACCCGGCCCAGCTGGTCGGCGAGCCCTCCGAGCGGCTCGCCGGGCGCACCAACCTCCACGAACGGGTCCGCTACTTCGGCTCGGCGGCCCTCACCCCGCACACCGACGGCGGGTTCAGCGAGTTCCGTACGGTCAGGGCGGCCCAGGTCCGGCCGCTGCCCGAGGGCGTGGACACCGAGTCGGGGGCCCTCGCCGAGCCGCTGGCGGTCGCCCTGCACGCCGTGGGCCGGGTTCCGGCGCTGCGCGGCCGTACGGTCCTGGTCAACGGGGCCGGCCCGATCGGCTCGCTGGTCGTCGCGGCCGCGAAGCACCGCGGCGCTGACACGGTGTGCGCCGCCGACCTGTCCTCCGCGTCGCTCGCCGTGGCCCGTCGGATGGGCGCCGACGCGACGGTCGACGTCTCCCGGGGCGAGGAACTGCCGCACGACGTCGACGTCGTCTTCGAGGCGTCCGGCGCACCGGCCGCGCTGGGGGCGGTCCTGCGGGCCACGGCCCGGGGCGGCACCCTCGTACAGGTCGGGAACCTGCCGGGCACGGCCGCGCCCGCCGTCCTGGGCGACCTGGTCACCCGGGAGATCACCTGGATCGGCTCCTACCGTTTCGTCGACGAGATCGACGACGCCCTGACCGCCCTGCGCGACGGCCTGGACGTGTCACCCGTCATCAGCCACCGCTTCCCCCTGGAACAGGCCGAGCGGGCCCTCACGGTCGCGGCGGACCCGGCGAGCGCGAGCAGCAAGGTGATGCTGCGGCTCGGCGGGGGAGCGCCGGTCGTCCTCTGACAGCACGCCCGTAGTCCCACCGTTCCCGTAGGAGAACTCCGTGCCCCACCCGACCGCCGTATCCCCCGAGCACGTGCCGGCGGACGTCGTGTGTCTCGGCGAGACCATGGCCGTGCTCAGCCCGCCGGACGACCGGCCGCTCGCCGACCAGTCCGGGCTGCGTCTCTCCGTCGGCGGCGCCGAGTCCAACGTGGCCTGCGGACTGGCCGCGCTCGGGCACCGCGCGGCCTGGCTGAGCCGGGTGGGCGACGACGCGTTCGGGCGGCGGATCCGCTCCGAACTCGCGGCCCGGGGCGTCGAGGTGGGCGCCGTCGCCGTGGACGCGGCCCATCCGACCGGCGTGTACTTCAAGGACCCGGGCCCGGACGCCACGCGCCCCCTGTACTACCGGAGCGGATCGGCCGCCGCCCACATGGGACCGGAACTGGCCGCCGCGCCCGCGTTGCGGGGGCCGCGGATCGTGCATGTGTCGGGCATCACCGCGGCGCTGTCCGGCAGTTGCGCCCGGCTGCTGGAGGAGATCGTCGTACGCCGCACCCCGTGGGGCGAGACGGGGCCTCGCCCGCTGGTCTCCTTCGACGTCAACCACCGCCCCGCTCTGTGGAGCGGACGGAACGCCGACGCGGCACCGGCGCTGCGGGACCTGGCCCGTGCCGCGGACCTGGTGTTCGTCGGGCGGGACGAGGCCGAGGCCCTGTGGGGGACGGTCCACCCCGACGACATCGCGGGCCTGCTCGCCCCGGCACCGCTCGTCGTCGTCAAGGACGCGGAGCACGGCGCCACCTCGTACGCGGCGGGCGAGGTCACCTTCGCCCCCGCCCTCGCCGTCGAGGTCGTCGAACCGGTCGGCGCGGGCGACGCCTTCGCCGCCGGGTATCTGTCCGGTGTCCTGGCGGACCTCGACGAGGCGTCCAGGCTCCGCCTCGGCCACCGTACGGCCGCGACAGCGCTCCGCAGCCGGGACGACATCCCCGACCTCGGCGAGGCCCTGACCTTCACCCGGTAGTACCCGGTAGTAGCCCCGCCGGGACACTCAGCCCCGCACCGCCTCCAGGCGCACCGCACACGTCTTGAACTCCGGCATCCGGGAGGTCGGGTCGAGCGCGGGGTTGGTGAGGGTGTTGGCGCGGCCCTCGCCCGGCCAGTGGAAGGGCATGAACACGGTGTCGGGACGGATGGCGTTCGTGATCCTCGCGGGCGCCACGGCACGGCCCCGCCGCGACACGACGGCGACCGGATCCCCCTCGGCCGCCCCGAGCCGCGCCGCCAGCCGCGGATGCAACTCCACGAACGGCCCGGGCGCCGCGGCGTTCAGCTCCGCCACCCGCCGCGTCTGCGCCCCGGACTGGTACTGCGCCACGACCCGTCCGGTGGTCAGCAGCACGGGGTACTCGTCGTCCGGTTCCTCGGCGGCCGCACGATGCGAGACGGAGACGAACCGGGCCCGTCCGTCGGGGGTGGCGAACCGGTCGAGGAAGAGGCGGGGAGTGCCGGGGTGTGCCTCGGCCTTTGGCGTACCACCCGCGGCGGGCAACTCCGGCTCCACCGCCTCCGCGGAACCCGGACAGGGCCAGAACACCCCGTCCTCCTCCACCAGCCTGCGGTACGTGATCCCCGAGTAGTCCGCCGGGCCGCCCGCGCTCGCGCGGCGGAGTTCCTCGAAGACCTCCTCGGGGTCGGTCGGGAAGCCCTTCTCCACGCCCAGACGGGCGGCGAGTTCGTGCATGACCTCCAGGTCGCTGCGCACACCGGAGGGCGGGCTGATCGCCCGGCGGCGGAGCAGGACCCTGCCCTCGAGGTTGGTCGTCGTGCCCGTCTCCTCCGCCCACTGCGTGACCGGCAGGACCACGTCGGCGAGCGCCGCCGTCTCCGACAGCACCACGTCACACACGGCGAGGAAGTCCAGCGACCTGATGCGCTCCTCGATGTGCGCGGCACGCGGCGCCGACACCACCGGGTTGGACGCCATCAGCAGCAGCGACCTGATGTCGGTGCCCAGCGCGTCCAGCAGTTCGTACGCACTGCGTCCCGGGCCGGGCAGTGAATCGGGGTCCACGCCCCACACCTCGGCGACATGCGCCCGCGCCGCCGGGTCGTCGAGCTTGCGGTAGCCCGGCAGCTGGTCGGCCTTCTGCCCGTGTTCGCGTCCGCCCTGCCCGTTGCCCTGCCCGGTCAGACAGCCGTACCCGGACAGCGGACGGCCCGCCCGGCCGGTCGCCAGGCACAGGTTGATCCACGCGCCCACCGTGTCCGTGCCCTTGGACTGCTGCTCGGGCCCGCGCGCGGTGAGCACCATCGCCGACTCCGGCTCGCAGAACAGCCGTACGGTCTCCCGCAGTTGAGGAACGGACACCCCCGTGATCCGCTCCACGTACTCCGGCCAGTGCGCCATCGCCGCGGCCCGTGCGTCCTCCCAGCCCGCCGTGCGCTGCTGGACGTACTCCTCGTCCACCCGCCCCTCGGCGATCACCAGGTGCAGCAGGCCCAGCGCCAGGGCCAGGTCCGTGCCCGGCCGGGGTGCCAGGTGCAGGTCCGCCTGCTCGGCGGTCTTCGTGCGGCGCGGGTCGATCACGATCAGCGTGCCGCCGTTCTCCCGCAGCTCGTTGAAGAACCGGAGCGACGGCGGCATGGTCTCCGCGAGATTCGACCCGACCAGGATCACGCAGCCGGTCTTCGGGATGTCCTCCAGGGGAAACGGCAGCCCCCGGTCGAGCCCGAACGCCCTGATGCCGGCGGCGGCCGCCGACGACATGCAGAAACGGCCGTTGTAGTCGATCTGGGAGGTGCCGAGCACGACCCGCGCGAACTTGCCGAGCGTGTACGCCTTCTCGTTCGTCAGACCGCCTCCGCCGAACACCCCGACCCCGTCCGGCCCGTGCTCCGCGCGCGTCCGGCGCAGCCCCGCGGCGATCCGGTCCAGCGCCTCGTCCCAGGAGGCGGGCACCAGCTCGCCCCCGGACCGCACCAGCGGCGAGGTCAGACGGACGCCGGAGGCCAGCACCGCGGGTGCCGTACGGCCCTTGCCGCACAGCGCGCCCCGGTTCACCGGGAAGTCCGCTCGCTCACTCACCTCGACGGTCCCGTCCGGCGCGGGCGTCAGGTTCATCCCGCACTGCAGGGCGCAGTACGGGCAGTGCGTGGGCGTCGCGGTGTTCTGCATACCGTTCAGCGTGCTTCGGCCGTGTTACGCCCGGCACGGCCCCCTGTTACACGGCCGGGACGGGGACCTCCCCGCCACCGCCGGGTCCGCGTGAGGCACGCCCTGCCCGGGGGTGACGCCCTGCCCGGGGTGACGCACGGATCGGGGGATGATGCACGGACCGGGGGATGGCGCACGGATCGGGGGTGGGGGCGCGCCGCCCCCGCGCCCCCCCCCCCCCCCCCCCACGGCCCCCCCCGGGGCAGGGGCCCGCCCCCGGCCGCCCCCGGACGCCGCGTACGGCTCGTCG
>NZ_JBITGX010000012.1:0-36994 GCF_044457425.1 Streptomyces sp. NPDC050546 | reverse complement strand
GCCGGCCCTGGCCCCGGGGGGTGGCGGGCGCGGCGGGGGGGGGGGGGGGGGTGTGCGGGGGGGGGGGGGGGGGCCGGGGGGGGGGGGGGGGGGCCCCCCCCCCCCCCCCCCCCCCCCCCCGGCCACGTTCAGGGACCGTGCCTGGTCAGGGCACGGCCCCGGTCAGCACTCGTACGCGTAGTACGGCTCGTCGCCCACGTCCAGACCGATCCTCCCGACCCCGCCGGGGCCGATCTGGATGCACGAGGGGTCGAAGCCGTCGACTTCCACGCTGGCGGAGATGGTGTGCCCGCACACGTTGTGGATGTCGGCCCACCACTGGCCGGAGGCGCCGAGCTTCGCGCAGCCCGGCTCCGGGGCCTTGACCGCCGCGGCGGCCACGGGCGCCGCCGAGGCGGTCCCCATGGCGGCCGGCACGGCCAGCAGCGCGCCCGCGGCGGCCATCACCAGCGCGGAGCGAAGTCGAGTCATCAGATGTCCTTTCCCCCAGTTCGCGGCGGCGGCCCGATCCGCCGCCGCACGCCGAAGACACTAAGCGTGGTCGTGTGAACACGGAGAGCGCCCAAGGTGTATTTCACGCTCTGGGGTGAAATGTGCGCGTCAAACCCGCTCCGGCAGAACGTCCTGATTCATCCGACAGGCTATTCGGCCGTGGCCAACGCCCGCTCCACGCCCGGCTCTTGAGGCCCGAGGAACCGGGGATCAGGGCGGAACGCCGCGTCCAGCGCCGCCTTCCCCGCGGCGAAGATCTCCCGGGCGCCCCCGTAGTACCAGGTCGCGTCGTGCACCGCGTCCACCCCGACCCCGTACGACTCGACCCCCGCAGCCCGGCACAGCGCCACCGCCCGCCGGATGTGGAAGCCCTGGCTGATCAGCACGGCCTCGTCCACACCGAAGATCTTCTTCGCGCGCACGCAGGAGTCCCAGGTGTCGAACCCGGCGTAGTCGCTGACGATCCGCCCGTCGGGCACCCCGTGCCGGGTCAGATACACACGCATCGCGTCCGGCTCGTCGTAGTCCTCGCGGCTGTTGTCCCCGGTGACGAGCACCACCTTCACCCGCCCCTTCCGGTACAGCTCGGCCGCCGCGTCCAGCCGGTGCGCGAGATACGGCGAGGGCTCCCCCTCCCACAGCCCCGCCCCGAACACCACGGCCACATCGGTACGCGGCGCATCCGCCGTCGTCCGCAGCCGGTCACCCGCCACCGCGTACATCCAGGTCGACGGAAGCAACCCGAGCACGCACCCGGCCATCACGGCCTGCACCAGCCGCCGCTGCCCCCGGCGGGTACGCGGCAGCCTCGGTCTGCGGAACTTCGGAGCACGCATCGGACAGGTCCCTCCCCAGGTCGGTCTGACCTTCGAGGACGCCCGATCGGCCCGTCCGGTTCACCGCACGGCAGGTGACCAGCTTCACGCGAAACCCCGAAACCCCAGGTCAAGGCCCCTCACACCGCCCGCGCCCCCCATGGTGAACCGCCGGAAAACACACCGGTGACCCCCACGCAACGGGAAGGCAACGTACCGCCGCGACCATCGGTACATGTCCAGCCAGCTCAGCCTCGTCCCGCCGACCGCGGCCCGCCGCCCGGTCCCGCCCGCCCTCGTCGTCGTGGCGCACGGCAGCCGCGACCCGCGCGCGCTGAGCACGGTCCGTGCCCTCCTCGACCGGGTCCGCGCGCTGCGCCCCGGCCTGCCGGTGCACCTCGGGCACATCGAACTGAACGCCCCCCTGCTCCCCGACACGCTCGCCGCCCTCGGAGACTCGGAAGCGGTCCTCGTCCCCCTCCTCCTCAGCCGCGGCTACCACGTCAAGCGGGACATCCCCGAGATGGCCGCGGCGGCCCGGGCCCGCACCAGAGTGGCGGCTCCCCTCGGCCCGCACCCCCTCCTGGTGGACGCCCTCCAGGCCCGCCTGACGGAGGCCGGCTGGGGCCGGACACCCCGCGGCAGCAGCGCGGTCGTCCTCGCGGCGGCAGGCTCCCGCGACCCGGACGCGAAGCGGGACACCGCCCGCACGGCCCACCTCCTGGCGGCCCGCCTGGGCGTCCCCGTCCTCCCGGCCTACGCCTCGGCAGCGACCCCGTCGGTCGACACGGCCGTCCGTACCCTCGTCGCGAGAGGCCGCCACCAGATCGCCCTCGCGTCCTACTTCACGGCCCCGGGCCGCTTCGCCACGGAGTGCGCCCAGCAAGCCCCCTGGATAGCGGCGTCCCCCCTCGGCACCCACCCGTCGATGGCCCGCCTCCTCCTCCACCGCTACGACGAGGCTCTGGCGAAGTCGCCCGCTACAAGGGAACTGGCCTCGGCCTGACGCCCCAAGGGGCGCGGGGAACTGCGCGACAAGCCACGACCAACCCGCACTCGCCACACCACCGAACCCGGCAAACGCTCAGGCACGCGGCACACCCATGCCCGTACTGTCGACACATGGCAGGCACCTCGACAAACCCCCCGGCCTACGACCCGACGTCAGTCGACCGCTGGGCCCAGGAACCAGACAAACGCCCCGGCCGCACAGCCTTCCAGCGCGACAGGGCAAGGGTCCTGCACTCCGCCGCCCTACGACGCCTCGCCGGCAAGACCCAGGTCGTGACACCCGGCACCATGGGCCCGGCCTGGGACGCCAGCCCCCGCACCCGCCTCACCCACTCCCTCGAATGCGCCCAGGTCGGCCGAGAGCTGGGTGCGGCCCTCGGCTGTGACCCGGACCTGGTGGAAGCCGCCTGCCTCTCCCACGATCTGGGCCACCCGCCCTTCGGGCACAACGGCGAACAGGCCCTCAACGAGTTCGCGGCCGACTGCGGCGGCTTCGAGGGCAACGCCCAGTCCCTCAGACTCCTCACCCGCATCGAGCCCAAGCGGTTCACCCCGGACGGCTCCGTCGGCCTCAACCTCACCCGCGCCGCCCTCGACGCCGCCACCAAGTACCCCTGGCCCCGAGGCGCCCACCCCACCGACCCGGACTCCCCGAAGTTCGGTGTCTACGAGGACGACCGCCCCGTCTTCGACTGGCTCCGCAAGGACGCCCCCGGCACCCGCACCTGCTTCGAGGCACAGGTCATGGACTGGTCCGACGACGTGGCCTACTCGGTGCACGACGTGGAGGACGGCCTGCACGCCGGGCACATCGACCCGAACTGCCTGCACGCCGACCCCGAACGCCATGACGTCTTCGAGGTCGCCCGAGGCCGCTACGTACCGTCCGACACCGATCCCGCGGAGCTGGCCGAGGCCCTGGACGGGCTCCTCGCCCAGGAGTGGTGGCCGCACGGCTACGACGGCACCGCCGTGGCCCAGGCCCGGCTCAAGGACGCGACCAGCCAGCTCATCGGCCGCTTCTGCCTGGCCGCCGAGACCGCGACCCGCACCTCCTACGGCGCCGGACGGCTCACCCGGTACGCGGCCGAGCTGGTCGTGCCGCGCCAGGCCCGTATGGAGTGCGCCGTCCTCAAGGCCGTCGCGGACCTCTACGTCATGCAGCGCGCCGAGCAGGAACGTCTGCGCGCCGACCAGCGGATCGTCGTGGCCGAACTCGCCGAGGCGCTCACCGCCCGCGCCCCGGACGGCCTGGACCCGCAGTTCCGTGCCCTGTTCGACCAGGCGCCGGACGACCGTGCCCGCAAGCGGGTGATCGTCGACCAGATCGCCTCCCTCACCGACACGTCGGCCCGTTCGCTTCACGCCCGTCTGACGGGGCAGGCATGAGACTGACGCGACGCTCGGGACCTGAGCACCCCCGAATGTGACCCTCCGTGGCCTGATCGGGTCACTCCCTCTTCCCGCATCACGCTCCGTGCGGGACGCTCGCAAGTGGCGACATCTTTACGAGGAGGCATCAAGTGGTCGACGCGGATCAGACTTTCGTCATCGTCGGAGGCGGACTGGCAGGCGCCAAGGCAGCCGAGACGCTCCGCACGGAGGGCTTCACCGGCCGCGTGATACTGATCTGCGACGAACGTGACCACCCCTACGAGCGCCCGCCCCTGTCCAAGGGCTACCTCCTCGGCAAGGAGGAACGCGACAGCGTCTTCGTGCACGAGCCCGCCTGGTACGCGGCCAACGACATCGAGCTGCACCTGGGCCAGACCGTCGACGCGATCGACCGCACCGCGAAGACCGTCCGCTTCGGCGAGGACGGCACCCTCGTCCGCTACGACAAGCTGCTCCTGGCGACCGGCGCCGAGCCCCGCCGTCTCGACATCCCGGGCACGGACCTGGCGGGCGTGCACCACCTGCGCCGCCTCGCCCACGCCGAACGGCTCAAGCACGTCCTGACCAATCTGGGCCGCGACAACGGCCACCTGGTGATCGCGGGCGCCGGCTGGATCGGCCTGGAGGTCGCGGCGGCGGCCCGCGAGTACGGCGCCGAGGTCACGGTCATCGAGCCCGAGCCGACCCCGCTGCACGGCGTTCTCGGCCCGGAGCTCGGCGGGCTCTTCGCCGAGCTGCACCGCGAGCGCGGCGTCCGCTTCCACTTCGGCGGCCGGCTCACCGAGATCGTCGGCCAGGACGGCATGGTCCTCGCGGCCCGCACCGACGACGGCGAGGAGCACCCGGCGCACGACGTCCTGGCCGCGATCGGCGCGGCCCCCCGCACCCATCTGGCGGAGGCGGCCGGCCTGGAGATCGCCGACCGTGCCCACGGCGGCGGCGTCGTGGTCGACGAGCGGCTGCGCACCTCCGACCCGGACATCTACGCCGCCGGCGACGTGGCCTCCTTCCACCACGCCCTCTTCGAGACCAGCCTGCGGGTGGAGCACTGGGCCAACGCGCTGAACGGCGGACCGGCGGCCGCCCGCTGCATGCTCGGCCGCGAGGTGACGTACGACCGCGTGCCCTACTTCTTCTCCGACCAGTACGACCTGGGCATGGAGTACTCCGGCTGGGCGCCCCCGGGCACCTACGACCAGGTGGTGATCCGCGGGGACGCGGGCAAGCGCGAGTTCATCGCCTTCTGGGTGAAGGAGGGCCGCGTCCTGGCCGGGATGAACGTCAACGTGTGGGACGTCACAGACAAGATCCAGCACCTGATCCGCACCAAGGCCCAGGTGAACCCGGAGTCCCTGGCGGACCCGCACGTGCCGCTGGAAAACCTGGCGCCGTAGGCACCCTCCGGCCCCCGTAGAATTCACGCGTGGCAGGACGGATCAACGACGAGGACGTGAAGGCGGTACGGGACGCGGTCCCGATCGACGCCGTGGTGTCCGAGTACCTCCAGCTGCGCAACGCGGGCGGCGGGAACCTCAAGGGTCTCTGCCCGTTCCACGACGAGAAGTCGCCCTCCTTCCAGGTCAGCCCCAGCAAGGGCCTGTTCCACTGCTTCGGCTGCCAGGAGGGCGGCGACACCATCACGTTCGTGATGAAGATCGACCACCTCTCCTTCTCGGAGGCGGTCGAGCGCCTGGCCGGCCAGGCGGGCGTCACCCTGCGCTACGAGGAGGGCGGGTACAACCCCTCCCACCAGCGCGGCGAACGGATCCGCCTGGTCGAGGCCCACAAGATCGCCGCCGAGTGGTACGTGGAACAGCTCGCGACCAGCCCGGAGGCCGACACCGGCCGCCAGTTCCTCGCCGAACGCGGCTTCGACCAGGCCGCCGCCCAGCACTTCTCCGTCGGCTACAGCCCCCAGGGCTGGGACCACCTCACGCGCTTCCTGCGCGGCAAGGGCTTCACCGACAAGGAGCTCCTCCTCTCCGGGCTCTCCCAGGAGGGCCGCCGCGGCCCCATCGACCGCTTCCGCGGCCGCCTGATGTGGCCCATCCGCGACATCGGCGGCGAGGTCGTCGGCTTCGGCGCCCGCAAGCTCTACGAGGCGGACAACGGCCCCAAGTACCTCAACACGCCCGACACGGCGATCTACAAGAAGTCCCAGGTCCTCTACGGCATCGACCTGGCGAAGAAGGACATCGCGAAGTCCAGCCGCGCGGTCGTGGTCGAGGGCTACACGGACGTCATGGCCTGCCACCTGGCCGGCGTCACCACGGCCATCGCCACCTGCGGCACGGCCTTCGGCGGCGACCACATCAAGATCCTCCGCCGGCTCCTCATGGACAACGGCTCGGCCCGCGTCATCTTCACCTTCGACGGCGACGCCGCCGGCCAGAAGGCGGCCCTGCGCGCGTTCGAGGACGACCAGAAGTTCGCCGCCGAGACGTACATCGCCATCGCCCCGGACGGCATGGACCCCTGCGACCTGCGCCTCGCCAAGGGCGACGAGGCCGTGGCCGACCTGGTCGAACCGCGCACCCCGCTCTTCGAGTTCGCCCTCCGCCAGATCGTCGCCCGCTACGACCTCGACACCCCGGCCGGCCGCGCCGCCGCCCTGGACGAGGCGGCCCCCGTCGTCGCCCGCATCAAGAACAGCGGCGCCCAGCACGAGGTCGCCGTCCAGCTCGCCGGCATGCTGGGCATCCTCGACACCCAGTTCGTGGTCAAGCGTGTGGCCCAGCTGGCCCGCTGGGCCCGCGACCGCGGCGGCAAGGGCCCGGCCCCCGACCGGCACCAGCAGGCGTCACCTCAGTACGCCTCCGCCCAGCGGTCCGCCGCCCCCCGCGGCCCGGCCCTCAACCTCCGCAACCCCGTCTTCGCCACCGAACGCGAACTCCTCAAGCTGGCCCTCCAGCGCCCGGAACTCGTCTCCCCGGCCTTCGACGCCTACGGAGCCGACGAGTTCACCGCCCCGCCCTACACCGCCGTACGCATGGCCATCCTGGACGCGGGCGGCGCCGAACTGGGCGTCGAGGACCCCCAGGACTACCTGGTCAAGGTCCGCGAGGCCGCCCCCGACGACGCGGTCCGCGCGATGGTCACCGAACTGGCAGTCGAGGCGATCATGCTGCACAAGGGCGTGAAGGGCGTCGACGAGGTGTACGCCGGCGCCCAGCTGGTCACCGTCCGCCGCCGCGCCGTGGAGCGCCGCATCCGGGACATCACCGGCCAGCTCACCCGCCTCGCCACCCAGGGCGACCCGGCCCAGCTCGCCGCCGTCCAGAACGAACTCTGGGTCCTCCAGCAGTACGACCAGACCCTGAGAGAACACGGCGCCGCCGCGCTCTGACGTCACCACGCGGTCACGTCCCGAACGCAAAAAGTCATCGCACGCCCCTCGTGGCGACGATGTGTCTTCCCCCACACTGGGTTGCGGTGCCTGAGTCCTCGGAGCGCGGCCGATCCGTCACCGACGGGTCCCAGACCCCCGCGGTTCCGCTCATCGCGTACGGGACGGAAAGCGGCGAGGCCGTCGACTCCGCCCCCGAAGTACCGCTGCCGCACACCTTGGCAGCGATCATCCTGGAGGTCGCCCCCGTGCAGACCCAGACCCTCACCCAGACCGACGCCGATGGCGCGCCGGCCGCGGAGGACGACGCCCTGCCCGCGGTTCCGGCGCAGAGCCTCGTCGTGCACCACCCCGAGACGGAACCGGAGCCGGAGGAGCCGCCCGCCGAGGCCCTCGAGAGGGCCGAGGTTCCCGAAACCGTCGTGCGGCCGCCTGCCCGCACCGAGAGCGGCAGTCCCTCCTCGGACCTGTTCCGCCAGTACCTGCGGGAGATCGGCCGCATCCCCCTGCTGACCGCGGCCGAGGAGGTCGAACTCGCCCGCCGTGTCGAGGCCGGCCTGTTCGCCGAGGAGAAGCTGAGCAACACACCTGATCTGGACAGCCAGTTGGCACTGGACCTCGACCGTCTCGTCGTCCTGGGCAGGATGGCCAAGCGCCGGCTCATCGAGGCGAACCTGCGGCTCGTCGTGTCCGTGGCGAAGCGGTACGTCGGGCGCGGGCTGACCATGCTCGACCTCGTCCAGGAGGGCAACCTCGGCCTCATCAGGGCCGTCGAGAAGTTCGACTACGCCCGCGGCTACAAGTTCTCCACCTACGCCACCTGGTGGATCCGCCAGGCCATGTCCCGCGCCCTGGCCGACCAGGCCCGCACCATCCGGGTCCCCGTCCACGTCGTGGAGCTCATCAACCGCGTCGTGCGGGTACAGCGGCGGATGCTCCAGGAGCGGGGGTACGAGCCGACGCCCGAGGAGGTCGCCGCGCACCTGGACCTGGCGCCTGAGCGGGTCAGCGAGGTGCTGCGCCTCGCCCAGGAGCCGGTGTCGCTGCACGCGCCCGTGGGCGAGGAGGACGACGTCGCCCTCGGCGACCTCATAGAGGACGGCGACGCCACCAGCCCCGTGGAGTCGGCCGCGTTCCTCCTCCTCAGGGAGCACCTGGAAGCGGTCCTGTCGACCCT
Source organism: Streptomyces sp. NPDC050546 (assembly GCF_044457425.1). Classification (NCBI taxonomy): domain Bacteria; kingdom Bacillati; phylum Actinomycetota; class Actinomycetes; order Kitasatosporales; family Streptomycetaceae; genus Streptomyces; species Streptomyces sp. NPDC050546. The sequence continues at coordinate 28,758 of NZ_JBITGX010000012.1, read as the reverse complement.
GGGGGAGCGGGAGCGGAAGGTCGTCCAGCTCCGCTACGGGCTGGCGGACGGCCGGCCCCGCACGCTGGAGGAGATCGGCCGCATCTTCGGCGTGACCAGGGAACGGATACGGCAGATCGAGTCCAAGACCCTGAACAAACTCCGCGACCACACCTTCGCGGACCAGCTGAGGGGCTATCTGGACTGACGCCGCCCGCGGCCCCGGTGGGGGCCGGTCGCGCAGTTCCCCGCGCCCCTGAAGGGGCTCAGCCGCACGTACCTCAAGGGGCGCGGGGAACTGCGCGACCAGCCACGACGGGCCCGCAGTCGCCCCGCGACACGCGACTCAGTCCACCTCGGCCACCGCCTGCGCGAACTGCGCCTTGTACAGCCGCGCGTAGGCCCCGTCCGCAGCCAGCAGCTCCCCATGCGTGCCCTGCTCGACGATCGACCCGTTCTCCATCACCAGAATCGCGTCCGCGTCCCGGATCGTCGACAGCCGGTGCGCGATGACGAACGACGTACGTCCGTGGGCCAGCTTCGCCATCGCCTTCTGGATCAGCACCTCCGTGCGGGTGTCGACCGATGACGTCGCCTCGTCCAGCACCAGGATCACCGGGTCGGACAGGAACGCCCGGGCGATGGTGATGAGCTGCTTCTCACCGGCGCTCACCCCCGAACCCTCGTCGTCGATCACCGTGTCGTACCCGTCCGGCAGCGTACGGATGAACCGGTCCGCGTGCGCGGCCCGCGCCGCCTCCTCGATCTCCCCCCGGGTCACCTTCCGGGACGCCCCGTACGCGATGTTCTCCGCGATCGTGCCGCCGAACAGCCAGGTGTCCTGGAGCACCATGCCGATCCCGGCCCGCAGTTCGTCCCGGGACATCCGCGCGATGTCGACCCCGTCGAGGGTGATGCGCCCGCCGGTGACGTCGTAGAACCGCATCAGCAGATTGACGAGCGTCGTCTTGCCGGCCCCCGTCGGCCCGACGATGGCCACCGTGTGCCCCGGCTCGACCTTCAGCGACAGGTCCTCGATCAGCGGCTTCTCGGGGTCGTAGCGGAACGACACGCGCTCCAGCGCCACCAGCCCGCGCAACTCCTCGGGCCGTACGCCCGGCACCGGGTCGGCTCCCTGCTCCTCCGCGTCCAGCAGCTCGAAGACCCGCTCGGCCGAGGCGACGCCCGACTGCACCAGATTCGCCATCGACGCGACCTGCGTCAGCGGCATCGAGAACTGCCGCGAGTACTGGATGAAGGCCTGTACGTCACCGATGGACAGCGAGCCCGAGGCGACCCGCAGCCCGCCGACGACCGCGACCAGCACATAGTTGAGGTTCGACACGAACATCATCAGCGGCTGCATGACCCCGCTGTTGAACTGCGCCCTGAACCCGGCCTCGTACAGCGCCTCGTTCTGCTCGGCGAACTGCTCGGCCGACTCCTCCTGCCGCCCGAACACCTTCACCAGGGTGTGCCCGGTGTACATCTCCTCGATGTGCGCGTTCAGCTTGCCCGTCGTACGCCACTGCTGCACGAAGTGCGGCTGCGACCGCTTGCCCACGCGCGTGGCGATGACGAACGACAGGGGCACGGTCACCAGCGCGACCAGCGCCAGGATCCATGAGACCCAGAACATCATCGCGAGGACGCCGATGATGGTCAGCACCGAGTTGATGAGCTGCCCCATCGACTGCTGGAGCGTCTGCCCGATGTTGTCGATGTCGTTCGTGGCGCGGGACAGCACCTCGCCGCGCTGACGCTTGTCGAAGTACGACAGCGGCAGCCGCGACAGCTTCGTCTGCACGTCCTCCCGCATCCGGAACATGGTCCGGTTCACGGCCCGGTTCACCAGCCGCGTCGCCACCGCCATCAGCAGCCCGGCGACCATGAACACGCCCAGCGCGAGCAGCAGCACATGCCCCACGGCCGTGAAGTCGATGCCCTTGCCCGGGGTGAAGTCGGTGCTGCGCAGCATGTCGGCGACGTCACCGTCCCCGCGCTCCCGCATGGAGTCGAGGACCTGCTCCTTGCTCGCCCCCTCGGGCATGCCCCGCCCGACGATGCCCGCGAAGACCAGGTCGGTCGCCTTGCCGAGGATCTTCGGCCCGACGACGCTGAGACCGACGCTCAGCACCACGCACAGCAGCAGTACGTAGATGGTCACGCGCTCCGGCCGGAACCGCGCGACCAGCCGTTTGCCCGACCCCTTGAAGTCCAGCGAGCGCTGGTCGGGGCCGCCCCCGGCCATCATCCGCCCCATCGGCCCGGCCATCAGGCAGCCTCCGCTTCCGTGAGCTGGGAGAGCACGATCTCCCGGTAGGTCTCGTTGTCCGCCATCAGCTCGTGGTGCCGGCCGGTGCCCACGACCCGGCCCTCGTCGAGGACGACGATCCGGTCGGCGTCCCGGATGGTCGCCACCCGCTGCGCGACGATCACGACGGTCGCCTCGGCGGTCTCCCGCCCCAGCGCGGCCCGCAGGGCGGCGTCAGTGGCGTAGTCGAGCGCGGAGAAGGAGTCGTCGAAGAGATAGATCTCGGGCCGCTGCACCAGGGTCCGGGCGATGGCGAGGCGCTGCCGCTGACCACCGGAGACGTTCGTCCCGCCCTGCGCGATCGGCGCGTCGAGCCCGCCCTCAAGCCGCTCGACGAAGTCCTTGCCCTGCGCCACCTCCAGCGCGTGCCACAGCTCCTCGTCGGTGGCGTCCGGATTGCCGTAGCGCAGGTTCGTCGCCACCGTGCCCGCGAAGAGATACGGCTTCTGCGGCACCAGCCCGACGGTCCGCGCGAGCAGCACCGGGTCGATCTCCGCCACCCCGACACCGTCCACGAGCACCTGCCCGTCGGTCGCGTCGAACAGCCGCGGCACCAGCCCGAGCAGCGTGGACTTGCCGCTGCCGGTCGAGCCGATGACGGCCGTCGTCTCGCCCGGCCGGGCCACCAGGTCCACGGCCCGCAGCACCGGCTCCTCGGCCCCCGGGTAGCGGAAGCCCGCCCCGCGGATCTCCAGATGCCCGTGCCGGCGCAGCTCACGCACCGGCGCGGACGGCGGCACGACACTCGACGAGGTGTCCAGCACCTCCTGGATCCGCTCGGCGCACACCTCAGCGCGCGGCACCATCATGAACATGAAGGTGGCCATCATCACGGACATGACGATCTGCATCAGATAGGCGAGGAACGCCGTCAGGTCACCGATCTGCATCCCGCCGCTGTCGATGCGGTGCGCGCCGAACCACACCACGGCGATCGACGACAGGTTCACCACCGTCATGACGATCGGAAACATCAGCGCGAGCAGATTGCCGGTGCCGAGCGCGAAGTCCGTGAGATCGGTGTTGGCCTTCCGGAAGCGCTGCTGCTCGTACTCGTCGCGGACGAAGGCGCGGATCACCCGGTTGCCGGTGATCTGCTCGCGCAGCACCTGGTTCACCGTGTCCAGCCGCTCCTGCATCGCCCGGAACAGCGGCCGCAGCCGCCGCACGATCAGCGTCACGCAGATGCCCAGCACCGGCACGACCGCCACCAGCACCCCGGACAGCGGCACGTCCAGGCCGAGCGCCAGCACGATGCCGCCCACACACATGATCGGCGCCGACACCAGCAGCGTGAACGTCATCAGCGCCAGCATCTGCACCTGCTGGACGTCGTTCGTCGTACGGGTGATCAGCGAAGGCGCCCCGAAGTGGCCCAGCTCACGCGAGGAGAACGACTGCACCCGGTCGAACACGGACGCCCGCACGTCCCGCCCGAGCGCCGAGGCCGTACGGGCGCCGTAGTACACGGCACCGATGTTGCACACGACCTGGACCAGCGAGATGCCGATCATCAGACCGCCGTAGCCCACGATGTAGCCGGTGTCGCCGTTCACGACACCCTGGTCGATGATGTCCGCGTTCAGCGTGGGCAGGTAGAGCGTGGCGCAGGTCTGCAGGAACTGCAGCAGCACCAGCAGGGCTATGGGTCTCTTGTAGGGCCTGAGATAGGTCCGCAGAAGTCGTATGAGCACGCTGCTTCTCTCGGAGTGGACGACGGGGCGGATGGTTGCCCCTGGCCCCTATCGTCGAACACTCCACCCGCGTTACCTCAACCGAATTAACCCAACAGGGCCTACTGGGCCTGCTCAGCGAAGCGCCCCGGGATGCGTCTGCTCCCGTACGGCCACGAACTGCTGGCGCACCGCCTGGCCCACCGCCAGGTCCTCCCCGGGCTCCAGCACCTGGGCGACCGCGCCCTGCCAGGCCGGTGGGGTGCGCGCGTCGAGGGCGCCCTGCGACACGCCGAGGGCCCAGGCGGCCTGGCGGGCGGCGCCGATCGCGGCGTAGTCCGCGGGCTGCGGCACCACGACCTGCGTCCCGAACAGCGAGGGCGCGGCGGCCTGCACGGCGGGCAGTTCGGCGGCCGACCCGAGCAGGAAGACCCGCCGCACCTCCACACCCCGGCCGCGCAGCACGTCCAGCGCGTCCGCGAGCCCGCACAGCATGCCCTCGAACGCCGCCCGCGCCAGATGCTCCGCCTTCATCGACTCACGCCTCAGCCCCGCCAGGGTCCCGGCGGTGTGCGGCAGGTTCGGCGTCCGCTCACCCTCCAGATAGGGCAGCAGCACCAGTCCGTGCGACCCCGGCGTCGACTTCATCGCCAGGTCGGACAGGCTCTCCAGATCGGGCAGCCCGAGCAGCTCGGCGGTACCGCGCAGCGTCCGCACGGCGTTCAGCGTGGTGACGACCGGCAGGTGCATGCCGGTCGCGTCGGCCAGCGCGGTGATCATCCCGGACCCGTCGACCAGCGCCTCGGGGTGTACGGCCATCACGGACCCGGTCGCCCCCAGCGACACGACCGCGTCCCCGAGGCCGATGCCCAGCCCGAACGCCGCCGCCATGGTCTCGCCGGTCCCGACGGAGATCAGCAGCCCCTCCGGCGTCCGCCCCGCCGCGTCCGCCGGGCCGATCACCTCCGGCAGCATCGCCTGCTGCCCGAGCGCCAGCTCGACGAGATCGGTCCGGTAGCCCCCGGTCGCCGCCGACCAGTACCCGGTGCCGGACGCCCCGCCCCGGTCGGTGGTTCTCCTGACCGGCCTCCCCAGCAGCTGCCACACCAGCCAGTCGTGCGCCTGTAGGAGGATCGCGGTGCGCTGCGCGTTCTCGGGTTCCGTCCGGGCCAGCCAGCGCAGCTTCGTCACCGGCTGCGCGGCCTGCGGCACACAGCCCACCGCCTGCGCCCACGCCTCGCGCCCGCCGAGCGCGTCGACCAGATCGGCCGCGGCGACCTGCGTCCGCTTGTCGCTGCCGACCATCGCCGGCCGCACGGTGTTGCCCTGCGCGTCCAGCGGCACGACGGCGTTCTGCTGCGCCGACACGCCGATGGCCTGCACGCCTTCGAGGAGCCCGCCGCCCGCCGCCTCGCCCAGGGACAGCAGCCAGGCCTGCGGGTCGACGTCGGACGGCCGGCCGCCGCCCTCGGGGCTCTCCACCGGATGCTGCGCATATCCCTGCCTGAGCACGGCTCCGGAGTCCGTGTCACAGACGACGATACGAGTGAAATCGGGTGAACTGTCCAACCCGGCGACTATCCCCATGGCCAAAATTCTGCCGCACGCTCCGCTTGGGTTGGGCCGTGGGCGCCGTGGGGGTGTGTCGCCGAGTCTGTGTGCGGGTGCGTTGTGGCTGGTCGCGCCCACGCGGCGGAGCCGCACATCGGTACAGCTCCGCGCCCCTGAGGGCGTGAACACGCTCGGCGCCACAGCAGAACTGTTACGTGTTGCTTGTGCCCCAGTCGTCCTCGCCGCCGTTGTGGGTGGCGCGGTCGCGGAGGTGGCGGACCCGGTCGGCCACCGACTCGGGGACGCGGTCCCCGACCTTGTCGCTCACCACGTGGTACGCCTTGCCCGCGAACTCACGGCCCTGGTGGGCCGCCGACTCCGCGGTGTTGCGGACGGCCGGGTTCTGCGCGAACTGCTGGGCCGTCTTCTTCAGCTGCTCGTAGCGCTCGCGTCCGGCCCTCGTGCCCAGCACGTAACCCAGGACGACTCCGGCGACGAACGTGAGCCGGTAACGCATGGCGGCCACCCTTCCCTTGCGTAGGTCTCCGGTGCGGTGTCGGCGCCCCGCGGGGTACCGATTGGCGGAGCACCCCCCTGCTTGCGCTAATGTATGTGTCGCAGCGAGCGAGCGCCCCCTGGCGGATACCCAGGTAGGTACGTTCGATGCAACGAGGCATTCCTCGGTAGCTCAATTGGCAGAGCAGCCGGCTGTTAACCGGCAGGTTACTGGTTCGAGTCCAGTCCGAGGAGCTCGGTCCTCCGTAGCTCAATTGGCAGAGCAGCCGGCTGTTAACCGGCAGGTTACTGGTTCGAGTCCAGTCGGGGGAGCATGGTGATCGAGGACCCCTCTCAGGGGTCCTTTTTCATGTCTGTTCCGATCTTCTGGGAACCGCGCGGAGCCCGGCGCGGTCCTCATGGTCACGAAGGCCGTGCGAAGCCGACCATCCGAAGCAGGAGATCGTATGAGCGGCTATGCTGCGGCAGACGGCGCGCACACATGTACGCGACACGCCGCTATGGGGCGGTAGCTCAGCCGGTTAGAGCAGCGGACTCATAATCCGTCGGCCGTGGGTTCGAGTCCCACCCGCCCCACCACAGAAGAAACGTCCTGACCTGCATGAATCGTGTTGCGATACTACTCGCGCCACTGCGTTCGCTGCACAAACGCTGCACCAACCCGCCGTAGGCTCCCTCGTATGGCTTACATCAGGACTAACGAGCGCCTTGGCGGTGACCCCTCTTTCACGGTGATGTGGCGAGCCGGCGGCTCTCGAACGGGCAAGACTCAGCGGGAGACCTTCGACGACGAGGACGCGGCGAAACGCTTCCGCGACCTTGTCAACGGTCACGCACAGCAATGGCCGCCAGGTTGGGTGAAAGGGCTCGGATTCGTCGAGCCGGACGAGGACTCTGTGCCGGACTCGGAGATGTTCCGGGTGTATGCCCATAACCATGTGGCACTGCTGACCGACATATCGGACCACACGCGAATCAACTACACCCGATTCATCGAGCGCCACATGATGCCGTGGTTCGGGGAACTTTCGGTCTCCAACCGGGGTCCCAAGATCACCCGCGATCACGTCAGCCAATGGATCCTGGACCTCAAGGACGGGAGACCTGGACCTCTCCATCCGCCGGGAACGGCTCGGCGCGCGTACGCCCGGAAGACGATCGCCAACCTGCACGGGTTGCTGTTCGGAATCCTCCAGTCAGCGGTTGACGCCGATCCGGCGCTGCGTGACTCGAACCCGTGCGCACACAGCAAGTTGCCTAAGGGGAACGATGCTGAGGACGACGAGGTGTTCCTCGAACCCGAGGAGTTCGCTCTCCTGCGGCAGCACATCCGCGCCGACGCGGTGGACATCGTGGACGTCCTGGTGAGCACCGGACTCCGGTGGGGCGAGGTCACAGCGCTTCAACGCAAGGACCTCACCCTCCTCTCCAAGAGGCCGACGCTGCGCGTACAGCGCGCTTGGAAGAGACGAGGCGAGGGCGGTGGGACCTTCCTGGGCGCGCCGAAGACGAAGAAGTCACGTAGGACGCTCGTACTCACCCCCGACCAGGTGACGTTGTTTCAGCGGCTCATCATGGGCAAAGACCCATCCGATCTGATCTTTACCGCTCCTGAAGGTGGCGCCTGGCACTCCGGCGTCTTCTACGCTCACCGCTGGAAGCCGGCCTTGAATGCGGCCAGCGCCGCCGGGCTCACGAAGTGTCCACGGATCCATGACCTCCGCCATACCCATGCTTCCTGGCTGATCGCCGGCAAGGTCCCGTTGCCCGTCATTCAGGCCCGCCTTGGCCACGAGTCGATCACGACCACGGTCGACCGGTACGGACACCTACTTGCGTCTTCGGATGACGAGGTTGTGGCAGCCGTCGAATGGGCAATGGCCGCGACGGGCCCACAAGCCCTTGCGGGAGTAGCTTGAATCGGTCGAAGAGATGACTATGCGGCGGTGTGCTGGCGTTCGGTGCCAACCACGCGCCGCAGCTGCTCCGGCTTGAGGGGCAACAGATGGCGCAGTCCTTCCTACCGCAGTCGGCCAACCAGGTATCGGTGCTTCTCATGCAGACCCCATCGACGCACTTCCCGGCGTCCACCTCCCGGATCTTGATGAGCCACGGAGCCGAGGGGTGCTCGGAGGCCTCATGGCGACCGGCGGCCGCCCGACGAGGAGCCTCCAGCCTGAATCGGCTTACTGGTTGGCTTCGGTGTGCTCGCGAATCGCGTTAGTACAGCCCCAACCGTGCTCGGGGGTGGTGTGGCATCCTTGAAGCAGCTCTCGACCGGGGATCGCCCGGCGGACGGTTCGTGGCCGTCGGAGGGCGCGCAACGGTGCTGACCCGACCAGCCAAAGGGAGCGGGTGAGCCGGTCGACGATTCAAGATCGTCGGACCGGTCAGTTTCCGTTGCGGTAAGCCGCCCCGTCAGCGCGGAGTTTGCTGCACTCTGATGGGGGTCGCTGTGTCGGCGCTTCTGCCCTTCCTCGCTCGGGTTCCTCTGCTCGTATGGGCTCTGTTCGCGGTCGCGCTGCTCTATCTGCTGCTGATCGTGTTGCTGTCTCTCACCGCGGTTTATGGGAAGAAGCCGGCTCGACGCAGGGCGGCAGCGGACATGGTTCGGATTCTTTGGCTTACCGGCGACAGAAGAGGCGACCAAGCCCCGGACCTCGACTCGCGTGCGTGACGTACGCGGTCCGGGAAGCCAGAAGTCGGACCACGTGAGTGGTCCGGCTGTGGCTGGGCTGACCTCGGTAATGGGGCGGAGGCTCCTCTGCATTGCAAGCGCGGCCGCCACAGTCGGAGCGGTCGGCGCGGCTCTCTGGGTGGCGACCCGGGACGGCGAGCAGCGGAATTCGGAAGCAAAGCGCCGCCGAACCGATCTGGTTAGGGATCCAGCGCCGCCGCCCCTGAGTCTCTGCCAGGTACTCCAGCTGGGAATTCAGGTTGAGGGCACGTGATTCATGAAGGACGCACCGGGATTCTGTATCCAGTGATCGTTTGCTGCTGAAGATCGTTGTCCCCTGCGTGGCGGAGTTGGATTCAACCGCCAGGTGTTGGCAGCTTCATAGGTACAACCCGAGCCGTACGAAGGATGTCGCGGCGGAGTTGCTCGGCGTCGTCCTGCCGGACCGTGCTGCGCGTACGGAGAGCCTGGATGCACATGACGGGCAGCGGTACGTGATCGGTCCCGAGGCTGGCCTGATCTGTGAGTGAGCATCGTCGCAGGCGGGAGGATGCAGAGCTCAGGCGCGTAGGTCGACGTTCGCGATATCCTGGGCGCATGGTGTCGGAGCCCAACCGCGGCGACCGCACGGCCTTTGGAGCCGCTGCGGTCCCTGGCGCTGCGGCGACGACCGGGGAGGACGGAGCTCTCTCTGCCAATCGGAGTCCTGCTGACGCAAAGCGGCTGGAGTTGTATGGGTTCAAGGGAGGCATCGGCCGCAGCACGGTCGATCTGGCGGCGGCCCGACGGGCCGTCTCGGGGCAGGCCAGCCGCCTGATCAAGACCACGAGTTCAGCCAAGAAGGGGCAGGGCCTGGCTTTCCTGGCTGCCCACCTCCGGCGGACCCACTCCGACATCGACCCGCTCCGAAGTCAGCTCGCCGGGAGTTTCGCTCAGCGGGCTGCTATCCGACAGGTGATCCAGAGCGAAATCGACACCTCCGTGGCTTTGGGTGTGTTTCGGAATGATCGCAGCGATGCAGCCAGGGTTCTCCGCAGAGCGCTGGCCACTCTCCAGGAACACGATGGCATCATCGCTAACGCCAGCCCGCAGCTGCGGCGGGCGCAGGCTCATCTTGGTGGAACGATTCGCCGCCGTTCCAGGAGCATCGGCAAGCCATTGATCGAGCAGATCAAGGCGCCGATGTCGGCGGAGCAGGCAAAAGCGATCAGCGAGCGCCTGAACGCGAGCGAGGGGCCCCGCCGAAAGTTGCCTCCTCGCCCGTGAGCACACTCGCATGGAGAACCCCAAACAAGCAGGACCGCAGGCTGCTCCAGACGTTCACCTGCGCTGAAGCGAAACCCCCCAAGGGCCGGCCCGCGTTCTGGGAAGACGAGGTTCAAAGGTACTTCCGCCAAGAAGCGCTGGCGGACACCAATCGATCAGTCTCCCTCGACCAGCGCTTTCGCATTGCCGAAGACGCCGTGGGAATCGCAGCAGCCTACACTCACGCGCGGCCGGAGGGTATTCACCCGGACCTGGACGTCTTACCAGGGCAGGCATTCCGCTATCTCCTGATGATCGGCGTTTCCCTCAGGCATCGCCACCAGGGAGGCAAAGTCGCCGACGAGGTCCTGATCGATGCGCTCTACGACATCGTTGAGCGTGAGCCGGACCATGAGTCCGTGGCTGTCATGGCGCGCGTGGACTGGCGGAACATCCCTAGCCAAAAAATGCTCAGCCGATTTGGTTTCGAGGAAGTCATCCGCGGATCCGCCGCCGAGAGGCTCGGCTGGTGGCTGCTGACTTTGGAACGCTGACGAAGAGATGGTGGATGCAACAGCACTGCTGCATCCATAGCTGCGCAGTCGGCATCGTTCATCAGGGAGACCCGCTCGACGCACTCCGAGTCGCAGCGTCACCAATGGGTTTAACACTGCGGGGAACCCGAGACACCCGACTGAACCCAGTCGGGGCAGGTTGTCCACTTACCAGAGGCTGAGGGGGCGGCCCGTGGCCATGGCTACTCGGAGCCGTCTCGCGATCTCCGCCTCGGACTCCCCGCGCTCCTGGCCGGCTCGGATGGCCGCGCCGATCGCGCGGGAACGTCTGGCAGGGCCGCGGAGGTCGGCCAGCGGGCTACCGGGGTCTCTACGCCGGGCCAGCCATTCGGCCCGGTTCTCCGCCGCCGTGCCCAGCCGGAGGTGTGCCGGTTGCTGGCAGGAGTGGTTGTCGCAGGTGTGGCAGACAGTCGGGCTGTCGGTTCCCCAGCCGAGACGCGGGATCACACCGTGGGCTAGCTGGTAGCCGTACAGGTGGCCCGGCACTGTGCCGCGTCGCGTCCTGCCAGGCCGCGAGGCGGCCCTAAAGCTGGCGTGGCCGGTGCTGGAGATTCCGCCGAAGAAGAACCAGCAGCCCCCGGTTGATGAGGTGCGGTGAACCTTTGCCCAGTAGCGGGCTTGAACAGACTCGTCGGCAAGCCAGGCCGCCCACTCGACTGTCGGTATGCGAACCGGCGTTGGTTCACCGATGAGGGCAAGCTGCTCATCAACGTGAACGGGCCCGGACCCGTTTACAGCCGTGAGCGGGAAGAGTCCGGCTCGGGGGTCGTTCTCAGGCGGCATCAGCCCGGCTGCCGTCCGGCGTGACGACCGGGGCGGGGGCGCGCGAAGCCGGGGGAGACGCGTCCGCCGCTTCCGCTCGAGACCTTCGGGGGCGACTGGAGCGGGGGCGCTCGGCGCGGGCTCGCACGGTCTCGATGATCTCCTTCGCGCGAGCGGCGGTAACAGGCTTTGCTTCGCGTTCTAGCTCCTCCGCTGGCACTCCCAGTAGTTCCGAGACCAACTCGGCGTTGTTGTCGAACAGTCGAAGGGCGACCGCAGAGGCTTCCCGCGCCGCGATGTCGGCCTCATCCTTCGCCTGTGCCGCCCTCACCGCGGTCTCGCGGGTGGTCAACACGTTCGCTGCGGCCATTTCCCGCATCCTCGTCTGGAGCGCTTCGACAGCGCGAACCCGTCGCCGCAGCTCTGCCGCGCTCACCGATGCTGCCGGAGTGGTGCTCACCTGTGCCCCAGTTCTGTTCGAAATCGCTGCTTGTCGCGCGCAACGTAGGCATAGGTCGGCGGACATCTCGAACCATCAGCTCGTCGGGTGCCGGCATCAGGGGTTCTGTGCCTCCTGAGGGTCTTCTCTCGGAGGGGGTGAGGAGCCTCTTGGTTGGGTGCGGCGTCGTTGTGGTGCGGGCGGAGAAGGCGGGTTCCCGCCTCGGCCGGACACTCCATGGGGCGTATCAGGAACCCGGGCGCGGAGTCCAGGCGAGCGGCTGCGCGAGCCAGGACTCCGAGTTCGGCACCGATGAGGAGTCGAGCGGGCCGGATGCCCTGCCATGGCCAACTATGCACGATTCACGTTATTTGGATCGTTTGTCTTGGTGTGGGCATCTCGGGTGAGGTTTGTGGTCAACTCGCCGTGGTGGTCAGACGTCGATGCAAAGTCGCCCTGCCGCAGCGCTCACGGTCACACCCTCATGAAGTCACTTTAAAGATCGTCAGAGACACGCGATGCCTGGCACGCCGCGGAGCGAATCGAACCCTCTGGGTAATACGGCAAGGTCATCGACTTCGTCGCCTTTCGCGGCTTCCAGAAGGACCGGAGGGGTCGAGTCTGATCTTCAGCTGAGGGATAAGGTGGGGGCTTCCCACGACCGCCCTCGGAGGTGCCCGCCCGGTGGCTGACAGCTTTGTTCACCTGCACAATCACACCGAATACTCGATGCTCGACGGCGCGCAGAAGCTGAAGCCGATGTTCGCCGAGGTTGACCGTCAGGGCATGCCGGCAGTGGCGATGTCCGACCACGGCAACATGTTCGGTGCGTACGAGTTCCATCAGGTGTCCAAGGGCTTCGACAACGTCAAGCCGATCATCGGGATCGAGGCGTACGTCGCCCCGTCCTCGCGCCGCAACCGCAAGCAGGAGTTCTGGGGGCCGGGCGGCCAGCGCGCCATGTCGGACGACGGCGAGGGCTCGAAGGACGTCTCCGGCGGCGGCCGCTTCACCCACATGACCATGTGGGCCAGCAGCGTCAAGGGTCTGCGCAACCTCTTCTACATGTCCACCGAGGCCAGCTACACCGGGCAATTCCCTGCCGGTAAGCCGCGTATGGACATGGAGCTGATCAGCGAGCACGCCGAGGGTGTCATCGCGACGACCGGATGTCCTTCCGGCGCGATCCAGACCCGTCTTCGGCTGAAGCAGTACGACGAGGCCCGCAAGGTCGCCGCTGCGTACCAGGACATCTTCGGCCGGGAGAACTACTTCCTGGAGCTGATGGACCATGGCCTGTCCATCGAGCGGGAGGTGCGGGACGGGCTGCTGCGTCTGGCCAAGGATCTGAACATCCCGCTGCTGGCCACCAATGACGCGCACTACATCCACGAGGACCAGGCGGACGCGCACGACAACCTGCTGTGCATCGGTGTCGGCAAGAACAAGGCAGACGAAAAGCGGTTCCGGTTCTCCGGCAGCGGCTACTACCTCAAGACGGCGCAGGAGATGCGCCACCTGTTCTCCGAGCTGCCTGAGGCGTGCGACAACACGCTGCTGATCGCTGAGCGGATCGGGTCGTACGACGAGGTCTTCGACAACGTCGATGAGATGCCGCAGTTCCCCGACGTGCCGGAAGGGGAGACGCAGGAGTCCTGGCTCCGCAAGGAGTGCCTGAAGGGCCTCTCCATGCGCTATGGCTCCCCGATCCCCGCCGAGGTCATGGAGCGGTTCGAGACCGAGATGTCGGTCATCGGCCCCATGGGCTTCTCCAGCTACTTCCTCGTGGTCGCGGACATCTGCAAGTACGCGCGGGACAACGGCGTGCCGGTCGGGCCCGGCCGTGGTTCTGCCACCGGCTCGATCGTCGCCTACGCGACCCGCATCACCGAGCTGTGCCCGCTGGAGCACGGCCTGCTGTTCGAACGCTTCTTGAACCCTGAGCGCATCAACCCGCCGGACGTCGACCTCGACTTCGACGACCGTCAGCGCGACAAGATGGTGCGCTACGTCACCGAGAAGTACGGCGACGAGTACACCGCCATGGTGAACACGTTCGGCAAGATCAAGGCCAAGAACGCGATCAAGGACAGCTCGCGCATCCTCGGCTACCCCTTCAGCCACGGTGAGCGCATCACCAAGGCGCTGCCGCCGGACATCATGGGCAAGTCCATCCCCCTGGATGGCATCTTCGACCCCCAGCACCCTCGGTACGTCGAGGCCGGAGAGATCCGGCAGATGTACGAGAACGAGCCGGACGTAAAGAAGGTCATCGACACCGCCAAAGGGGTCGAAGGCCTGACCCGAGGCACCGGTGTCCACGCGGCAGCGGTCATCCTGTCCAAGACCAAGCTGACCGACCGCATCCCGCTGCATATGCGCGCCGCCGACGGCGTGAAGATCACCGGCTTTGACTACCCCAGTTGCGAAGACATGGGGCTGGTCAAGATGGACTTCCTGGGGCTGCGGAACCTGGGCGTGATCGACCACGCCATCCACAACATCCGCGAGAACCGCGGCGTCAAACTCGCCTGTGTCGATCCGATAGACGGTGACACGGAGACGCTCGTCATTCCCCTCGACGACAAGAAGACCTTCGAGCTTCTCGGCCGGGGCGACACTTTCGGCGTGTTCCAGCTCGACGGTGGCGGCATGCGCGCCCTGCTGAAGCTCATGGAGCCGAGCCGATTCGAGGACATCGCGGCCGCCCTCGCGCTGTACCGGCCGGGCCCGATGGCCGCCAACGCGCACACCAACTACGCGCTGCGGCAGAACGGCAAGCAAAATCCGGACCCGATCCACCCCGAGCTCAAGGAAGTCCTGGACCCGATCCTGGGCTCCACTCACCACCTGCTCATCTTCCAAGAGCAGATCATGGCGATCGCCCGGACGCTGGCCGGGTACACGCTCGGCGGCGCCGACATGCTGCGCCGCGCGATGGGCAAGAAGAAGCCCGAGGTGCTGGCCGCCGAGTGGGAGAAGTTCCACGGCGGCATGAAGGCGAACGACTACTCGGAAGAGGCCATCAAGGCCATCTGGGACGTCATGCTCCCGTTCTCCGGGTACGCCTTCAACAAGTCCCACACGGCCGGTTACGGCCTGGTCTCCTACTGGACCGCCTACCTGAAGGCGAACTACCCGGCCGAGTACATGGCCGCGCTGCTGACGTCCGTCGGAGATGACAAGGACAAGGCCGGTATCTACCTGGCTGACGCGCGCAAGCTCGGCGTGACGGTCCTGCAGCCTGACGTCAACGAGTCCGTCGCGGAGTTCGCGGCCATCGGCGACGATGTGCGCTTCGGCCTGCGGTCCGTGCGCAACGTGGGCGACCACGTCATCGAAGCGATCATCGAGGCCCGCAGGTCCAAGGGGAAGTTCACTTCATTCACCGATTTCCTGGACAAGGTCGATCTGCCCGCGCTCAACAAACGCGCGGTCGAATCGCTCATCAAGGCGGGTGCGTTCGACTCCCTCGGTCACACCCGCAAGGGCCTGACCGCCGCTCACGAGCAGGCCATCGACGCGGTCGTGCCGTTGAAGAAGGCAGCCGCGTACGGGCAGGACGACCTGTTTGCCGGCCTCGGCGGCGACGGTGACGATGCGGAAGCTGGGTTCGCCCTCGAAGTGCCCATCGACGAGAGCGAATGGCCCCGCAAGCAGCTGCTGTCCACCGAGCGGGAGATGCTCGGGATGTACGTCTCGGCGCATCCTCTGGACGGCACCGAGCACATCCTCTCTGCCAACCGCGACACCACCATTCCCGATCTGATCGCCTCGGGCCGCACTGAAGGCATGGTGCGCCTGTCCGGGCTGATCACCAGTGTCCAGCTGAAGATGACCAAGCAGGGCAGCGCATGGGCGATCGTCAACTTGGCCGACCGTGACGGCACCATCGAGGTGCTGTTCTTCCCCCAGTCTTACCAGCTCGTCATGGGTGCGCTCGTCGAGGACAGCGTCGTGACCGTGCAGGGCCGCATCAATGACCGGGACGGCACGCTCAGTATCTTCGGGCAGGAGCTACAGGTCCTCGATGTCACCGCTGCGGAGCGCACCGGTGCTGCGCCCGTGCAGCTCCACCTTCCCTACCACCGCATCAACGAGCCCTCGATCAAGGAACTCAAGCGGATCGTGGGGGCGCATCCGGGTGACAACCCGGTCCATCTCGTGGTGCGAGGGGTGCAGAAGACCACCGTGTATCAGCTGCACAAGACAGTGAACGCGTCCACGATCGCCTCCGACATCAAGGGCAGCTTCGGGGCGGACGCATGGCAGGGAGTGGCGTGAGCGGGGAAACATCAGACAGAGATCAGATCCTCTGCAAGGTCGAAGACACCCCGCTGTGCCCGCAGTGCGCTGGTTCCACGCTGCTCCTCGCGCAGTTCCCCCACAGCTGGAGGAATGGCCGAAGCGAGGATGTCTCGGGGGTGAAGGAAGCGGTGCTGTGTCCGGGCTGCCATCACGGTGAGCCGGCCGCGGACGAGCTGATCGCCCTGTTCGCTGTCGATGACCGGCTCGGCCCGGAGAACGTCGAGGTCTTCGGTGGGCTCGTTGCCGCCTGGGTCGAGTCGGTGCGCCACCGTGCCGTCGACGACGAGGTGCTGACGGCCGAGTTCGAGCTGTGGAAGCAGGGCGAGCTGTAACCCTGCTGAGCGAAGCGGAAGGGCCCGGTCTGCGTGTGAGCGCAGCCGGGCCCTTCGCTCGTGGCAGTCAGACCAGAGCGCGGTGCAGACGCAGTACGTGCGCCACCATCTGGTCCTTCTGCGTGGGCTGTTGCTGCTCCAGGCGCAGGGCGACGGCCGCCAGCTCGTCTGCGTCGATGAACTTGCCGTCGATCAGCGGGGAGCCCGAATCCAGCATCGCGCGGATCGTGGCCGGGCCGAATCGGGTGAGGGCCTGGTTCAGGACGGCGTGGAAGTTCTCCCGCAGCGGCGGATGGGTCACCTCGCGGCCGAAGCCGAGTCGCTGGAGGCGGACGCGTGCCAGGTGCTTGTTCCGGCGCCAGGAGAATGGCAGCCACTGACCGAACCGCCACGCCGCCTGGTCGGCAAGGGGGTACAGCGGCCACAGTCCGGCCCGCAGGTACATCGGAGCACCGCAGGCGAGAGCGCGGAGGGTGGAGTCGGAGATCGGCGGGGCTGGGGGGATGCCGCTCTCCTGGTCCCGCAGGGCCTCGACCGTGGTGGGGGTGAGCCAGCGTGGGGCCTCGTCGGGTTCCAGCGGCGGGCGGAGTTGCGGAGGCAGGCTCAGCATCTCGTCTCCGCCGACCCCGGCCGCGGCCCACAGCACCCCGTCGGCCTTCCACTTGGCGAGCAGCCTGCTGTGCCCGGCGATGTAGATCTCCTCGTGCGGCCCGAGCGGCATGCTCGGAGAGTGCTGCGGATCCATGGGAAGGTAGTCGGCTGCTCGCAGCGCGGTGTCCCGGAACCCGGCGTAGCGGATCATCGCCTCTCGGCGTCGCCGCTGCTGTTCGCCGGCCTTGCCTTCCTGGATCAGCGCGCCAGTGATGAGGGCGGACCCGTGGCGGGCAGCCAACGACATGGCCACGTTGGTGCTGTCCATTCCGCCGGACAACTCGATCGCGGTGCGCTCGGGGACGTAGTGGTGGTCTGCCAGTACAGCGTTGAGGAGGCGTTCATAGCCGTCGACGACTCGTGCGTCCGGGGCGAGTTCGCGGGGCTCGTCGTGACGGGCGGGCTCTGGCATGCGCATCCTGAGTTCCCCGTCATGGAACCAGGCACTGGAGCGTTCGGTGAGCAGGGTGATGGCCTGCCATGCGGTGCGGGTGCTGTAGTGACCGGTCAGTGCCAGGAGCCGGGCGATCTCAATGGAGTCGAGGCGCTGGTGCGGCGCCGCGCTGCGTAAGCGCGCCACGTCCCAATGCCCGTGCAACGTGCTGCGATTCGTTGTCAGGTAGACCGGAGCCGGGCCGTGGGCTCCGGTGCTGACGGTGATCCCGCTCGGGGTGATCTCGATGAGGTGGTGGGCCCGTTCCCACGTGCTGGCCTCGGAGAGGGCATCGTCGTAGACGCGCGCGATCACCGGCCTGGGTGAGCTGGGCGAGTGCGGTGATCGTCCAGGCATCCGCTCGCGCACCTGGAAGACAACACGCTGACTGTCCCTGGCCGACCAGGTCTCCAGCGCGGGGTGATCACAGGGGGAGATCCAGGACGAGCCGCCGCGCCAGCGGTCACCGGCCCACTCCCATGACGTGCTGGTCAACGTGCCATCGATCCGCATGCTCAGCATCAGCGGCTCCTTTCATCGGTAACTGGGACGGGGCCCCTCCCATAGGAGGGACCCCGCTTGAGGACAAGAGGTCAGTCGTCCTCGTTGGTGCGCTGGTCACCCGAGCCCGTGGGCTTGCGGTGCCGGGACTCGCTGTTCGGCACCGCAGTGCGGGCCGCGGTGGTGAAGAGTTCCTCCAGGTCCTGGAGCACAGATTCCGCGTTCATCGTGTTTCTCCTTTGAAAGAGTCGATCTGCGAACGTGCTGGGAACTCGACCTGCCCGATGCTGGGCAGGATCAGTCTTCGGCGTCCTCCTTTCTCGAACTCGGTGGGCAGAGGGCCGGTTGGCTCTCTGCGTTCGTCCGGCACCGAGCCGCTTCTCGGGCTCTGGTGCCGGGTGGCGCACCCACCTGCCGTCGGACGGTCACGTACCGACGGCGGGCGGGCAGATGAGGGGCAGTTCGCCGTATTCCTGGGGTCATGGGGGATTCTGCGTGCGACTCTTGGTACTTCGTGAGCCCGGTGCGCGCCGTCGTGCGTCTGTTTCGCGCCGCTGGTTCAGGAACCGCTTGGACCCTGCTTCCCGGAGCCGTCTCCATGTCTGTCACGCGGCCGATGGTGGAAGGTCGGTTCTGTTTCGTGGCTCGTTGGGCGTGGCTGTGTTGGTGACGATGGCGGCGTAGGCGAAGGAATGCTCAGCGCGAGGCATACGGCGGGCATTCCCGGCCCGCCACTGCGCGGTAAGGACGAGGCCGGGTGGGAGGAGGTCCCACGGGCCCAGCAGCGCCTGGATGCGATCCAGCGGGCGGGGCCGGTAGGAGATGCCGGCCTTGGCGTAGTGATCGACAAGTGCCGTCATTGCCTCCGGGGCCTTGTCCGTGCTGGCGTGGGTCACGGAGATTGCGCTGCCGGGCGGCAGCCAGTCCCGGAGGGCTTCCATCGCGGTGTCGGCTACCTCGTCGCTCACCCACGGCAGCAGGTCGTGAGCCAGAACGGCGATGGGACGGTCCCGATCGAGGGTGGTGTGGACGGTGGCGTGGTCGAGCAGTTCGTCGATCTTGCAGATGTCGGCCTGGAGCGCCGCGGTCGCGCCGTTCGTGTCCAGAAACGCCTTGGCGTGTGCGCACACCATGGGGTCGTTGTCCACGTAGACGACGCGAGCTTCCGAGTGGACATCTTGGGCCGCTTCGGCGGTGTGGGCGGGTTCATGGCGCTGAACTTTCCGGTTCCAGCGGGCGGGCAGTCCGCAGCCCAGGTCCAGGAACTGAGTGATGCCGAGTTCGCGTGCGAGGACGGTCACGGCGTGCGGCCGGTGCCGCTTGTTGATCGCCGTCATGTCGCGCAGCCACGGAGCCGCCTCGAGGAGAAGCAGGGCCACGTGCCGGTCGACTTCGTAGTTGTCGCGCTCGCCCATGAGGTAGGACTCGACTCGCGCAACCGCGGGGTAGCGGAACCAGCCCTCCGGTAGACCTCTGGTGGGTGTCTGCGGCATCACGGTCATTTTCGGTTTCCTCGTGGCAGGTGTGGGCGGCGTGCGGGCGGGCGTCTTGCCCGGTCCTGTGCCGCAGCACCCCAGGCGCAACGGCACAGGACCGGGATCTGGCCTCGTTCCCGGGCCGCCGTCCGGTCCGGGAACGAGGGGCGGGCCCTGCCACCGGGGAAAGGGGGCCGGTGGCAGGTGCCCGGCCCGTGCACGGCACTGGATGTCAACGGGGCTGCCGTGCACGGGGGTCAGGGGTGGAAGGGGTGTTCAGGCGGGGGCTGGTCGGGGGGTTGGCCGGCTCCAAGCGGTCTCGGCGGCGGCGTGCTGGGACCACTGGATGTGGGCTGTTCCCAGGGCGGCTTTGGCGAGGTGGATGCGCTGGAACTCGCCGGTGCCGGCGGGTGGGTAGGTGTGCTGGATGTCACGGAACAGGCGCTGGAGCGGGTAGTCGGCATCCAGGGCGCGGGCTCCGTGCAGTTCCATCGCGTCCTGGGCGCTCTGGGCGGCGAGCTGGTGACCGACGTGTTTGGCGCTGATGAGCTGGCTGTCGCAGGCCAGGCCGTCGTCGAGGAGGTGTACGGCGCTGTAGGCGGTGGTCATGGCGGTCTGGAGACGGCTCTGCATTTCGCCGAGGCGGTGCTGGATGACGGGCTGGTCGGACAGGTGCCCGTCGTAGCGGGGCCGGTTACTCAGGAACTGCGCCGTGGTCTGGACGAGGGCTTCGTGGATTCCGAGGCTGAGGGCGGTGAGGTTGGGGCGGCCGTAGAGGATGCTGGCGCTCTGCGCGACGTACAGGCCCTGGCCGATCTCGCCGAGGATGTTGGCGGCGGGTACGCGGACCTGGTCCAGGATCAGGCGCCCGGCCGAGAAGCCGTGCAGGCCCAGTCGCGCCCGGTGCTCAGCGACGCTCACTCCGTCGCGGTCGTTCTCCACGAGGAACGCGGTCAGGGCCTGCGATGTGGGAACACCGGGCAGAGGAATGCGGGCGACGACCAGGTGGAGATGGGCCAGGTGGCTGTTGCCGATGTGGAGTTTCTCGCCGGTGATGACCCACTCGTCCCCCGCACATTCGGCGGTGGTCTCGATGCCGCCGAGGTGGCCTCCGGCGTCCGGTTCGGTGACCGCGATGGTCATCAGCACCGTGCCGGCGGCCGCCTGCGGGAGCCACCGCTTCTTCTGCTCGACCGTGCCCCAGAGATGGAGGGCGCCGACGGGGATCAGGGTGGCCTGGAGGATCGCTGCCGCCGAGGCGGAGACCACTCCGAGGCGATGGATCAGCACGGTCTTGGCGACATGCCCCGCCCCCATCCCCCCGTACGTCTGGGCGATGGTCACCCCGAACCAGCCCTTGGCAGCCATGAGCTGGGGCAACGTGCGCTCCACCTCGTGCGGGGAGGCTTCCATGCACGGCACACGAGCAGCGACGTGGTCCGCGGCGAACGCATCGGCCTCGCACCACAGCTGCTCGTGGGCAGCGGTCAGGTACGGCCGCAGATCTGGGGGTGTGGCGTCGGTGGCGGTCATGGTCGTCCCTCTCCCTGTGCGGGGTGCAAGGTGGCGGCCGGGTCCCCGGTCGTGGGGTTGCCGGGTGGGGGTGGCGAGGCGGAGCTCAGTGCGCGGACCTGCCGGAGGTGAGGGTGTGTATGACCTCGGCGCCGTTGGACTTGACGGCCTCCAGGAGACGGCGTGCGTCGCTGCGGGGCCGGGCCTCGGGGTCGATCGCGCACACGGTGCCCAGCGTGATCCCGCTCTGGGCGTGAATCAGTGGGGAACCGAAGTAGGAGCGGATGCCCACCGCATCGACCACGAAGTTGCCGGAGAACCGCGGGCTGGCGTGCACGTCGGGCAGGGGCAGAGCCTTCTGCCGTTTGACCACCGCGGGGCACCAGCCGTGATCGCGGCTCATAGTGCGGCCGAGGATCAGATAGCCGCTGTCCGGCGGCGGGTTGTGCCGGCCGACGAAGGTCTGCTCGGTCAGGAAGATGTTGACGAAGGTGTAGAGCATGCCGGTCGCCTCGGCGAGACGGTCTGCGAACTGGTCCATCAGGTCATCCGGCCCAGTGGGCACGCCCAGGCGCTGGATCAGCTCTTCGCGGGCTCGCTGCTCGGCCATCGCCTGGGCCGTGGCCGAGGTGACCGTCTCCTGTCCCGCGTGGAGCATGCCAGGGGCGGGGACGAATACCTCCTGCCGGGTGGGGACGGGCTGTAATCCGGGCCGGCGGCGGGCGAGTACCGGGGCTTGGGCGGTATACGTGTGAGGGGGCATCAGGCGTCCAGGTAGGTGTGGGCAGTAGCCGGGTTGGGATCGGCTGGGGAGTGTGCGAGCGCGTGGTCGACGAGGCGGAGCAGGACCTTGACGACAGCTGCGGGCACTCGGGCGTCGACGGTCACGACGGGGATGCGGGGGGCCAGGGCCAGGGCCTGGCGGATCTCGCCGAGGGGGTAGCGGTGGGCGCCGTCGAACTCGTTGACGGCCACGATGAAGGGCAGCTCTGCGCGTTCGCAGAAGGTGAGTGCGTCGAAGCTGCTGGCCAGGCGGCGGGTATCGGCCAGCACCACCGCGCCGACCGCTCCGCGGGCCAGGTCGAACCACAGGTCCATGAACCGGTCCTGGCCCGGCGTTCCGAACAGCATCAGCTCGATCGGCATCGGGACATCGAAGGTGACCCGGCCGAAGTCGAACGCCACCGTAGTGGTGCGTTTTTCCTCCACGCCGTCCAGGCTGTCCACGGGGGCGCTGGTCTGAGTCAGGTACTCCTCGGTGGACACCGGCTCGATCTCGCTAATCGCGCGAACGGTGGTGGTCTTGCCGACTCCGAATCCCCCGGCGATGAGGATCTTCAGCACGGCCGGGCTGTGGGCCTGCGTGAGGGCAGCGGCCGGTTCAGCTGGCATGGCGGACGAGGCCGACACGGAGTGCCTCCAGGAGCTGTCGGGGCGGGCGATCCCCCGCCGGGGATGATGAGTCGGTGGGCGTATAGGCGGCGGTGACCGACACCACCAGGACGCGGGCCTCGACAAGGTCGGAGATCAGGACGCGGGTCGCTGTGAGCGGGAGGCCGATGGTGCCTGCCAGCTCGGCCAGCGACCGGCGCCGCTGCCGGCACAGCAGCACGATCTGCTCGTACTCCCCCTCCATCAGGCCCGCTCCCGCTCTGCCGCTGCCCGCTTCCAGCTCGGTTTCCGGGCTGAGCCAGTGCCGGGCCCGTGCACGACCTCGCGTGACGAGATAAGGCCGGACGAACGCCGGGTTCGGTGCGGTGGAGGGCGGGGTTTGCCGCAAGGGCCTGGCCATCAGGCACTGCGCACGAGCGCGAGCATGTAGGGGGCGAAGCGGTCCACCAAGAGGCCCATTTCGTACCCGACCGTTCCCACATTGGCGTCCGGCAGCGCGATGACGGCGAGGACGGTGTCGACCACGCCCTGCCTGTTGCCCGGCTGGTTCGGGAAAGCCACGCTGCTTCCGGCGATCGACGCGAAGATCAGAGCGTCCTCACGCTCGACCAGGACCAGCTTCAGTGCCTCTCTGCCGCCAGTCGGGCCCGGAATGCTCTCGCACAAGGAGGCCAGCGAGCCCAGGGTGGCCGCCCACGTGTCGGCCCAGTCCCTGTGGACGTCGCTGTCCACCAGCTTCAGCCCGTCTCGCGAGATCAGCAGCGTGTGCGTGACACCGGGTACGTTCTTGACGAAGTCCGTCAGCAACCCGGTCATCTGCGCCCGGGCCTCCCTTCCAGGCGCCGTAACCGTCTCGATGCTGCCTTCGGGGTGGGGGGTGTCGTAGGTCATGGGACTCGCTCCTGCCGATAACGGACCGGCCTCCGGCTCGGGCCAGTCAAGGGGTGGGGGTCAGGGGTGCGCGGTCGGTGGCCCGGAAGGGCCGGAGGAGGCTTCCGGCCCTTCCGCGGGGGCGGTTCGGTCCTGAGCCCGAGCGGCCTTGATGCCGTCATGGAACGCACCCGCTAGGCCGTAACGCGGCGCTGTGGCCGGGGGGTTGACACGAGATGGACGGCCGGGCCGTTGCGGTGACCCACCGACCACACGCTGAGGCAGCGCGGGAGCCTCCAACGCCTGCCGGACACGAGCGGCCGACGCCGCCTGAGCCTCTGCGGGAGAGGCATGGCTTGCCCGGCGGGGCGCGGACGCCTGCACGGACGTGGCCTCGGGGGGTCGGGCCGGCGGCACGGCAGGAGCGGCGGTCACGGGCACCGGCATCGTGACGAGCAGCCGGTCCGGGACAACGACCAGGGCGGTCGTTCCTCCCGTCACGTTCTCCTTCAGCTCGACGGATATCCCGTAGTTGCGGGCGATCAACGCCGTGGTCATCAGGCCGAGCCGTCCATCCCTGACCTCGGCACTCACATCGACCTGATCAGGGTTGGCCAGCAGGCGGTTCCACCGCTCCCGGTCGGTGGCTCGCATCGGGATGGCAACGCGGTCCTCGACCTCGATCGCCAGGCCCTTCGCCACCCGCTGGGCCCGCAGCTGCACCTTGCTGGCCGGGTCGGAGAACTGCGTCCCGTTCTCGACGAGTTCGGCCAGCAGATGCGTCAGGTCCGGACCGACATGCCGGGGGAACCCGAGTTCGACACCCACGGTGCCGGGAGTGACCGTCACCCGCGAGTAGTGCAGGATCTCCTGGACCGCGCCCCGCAGAACCTGCATGACCGTCACCGGCTCCCGCGCACTGCGCAGCGACCGCCCACCGGCAACAGCCTTGCTCTCCACCCAGCGGCGCATCCTCGTCACCAGGTGATCGAGCTTGTACAGCGTGTCCAGCTGGTCAGGATCCTCCGTCTGGTCCTGCAACTGATCGAGCATCTCCAACGCACGGTCGATCAACGCGTGCTCGCGCTTGGAGAACTGGTGCAGCATCGACAGCAGGAGCACCGACCGCGATTCATCACGCACACGGATCAGGGAGGCAACGGCCTGTACCTGCACCTCACCCAGCCGCTCCATCAACTCCTCCGCCAGGCCCGCCTCCCCTATCAGCGGAGGGCTGTCGGGCACGGCCGGTGTACCGCCCCGGCACAGCTCGTCCGCCGACCACAGCATGAGCTTCTCCAGCGCCAATACCGCCTCAGTGACCTGCCGCAACTGGACTTGATGGGCACCCTCAACAGCCCTGGCCACTGTCCGCGCTCGCACCGTCCCGACCATGGCGGCCACCAGCAGCCCGCCGGCCGCCCCGGACAGTAGCCATCCAGTTCCGACACGGACGGTTTGCCAGACAACGACAGCCCCACACAACACGACCAGGGCGATCACCAAGGGGACCGCAACAGCCGCCCGAACCTGCTCCAGGACGTAGCGGTCTGTCCGTAAGCGGTTCCGTCGACGGCGGCGGTGCGTGACCGGGCGGGTGGGGGACACGCGGTCAGACATGGGAATCCTCAAGAGTCAGTACCAGCAGGAAGGGCAGGCTAAGAGATCAGCAGGAGCGTGCCGACGAACGTGACTGCACAGCTAGGTGTTCCAGAGCACCGGTGGGTCCTGGCCGCAGCCCTTCACCTGGATTTCGGCCCAGACCTGCTTCCCCCACGGAAGGGGATCCGTACCCCAGCTGGCGGTGAGTGCACGGACCAGCAGGAGGCCCCGCCCGCCTGTTGCCTCCGAGTTCGGCGGCTTCACATCAGGCATGCGGCGGGACTTGTCCACGACGGCGACACGGAGCCTGTCGGGCCTCGGCCGCTCCACCCTGACCCTGATGGAGGAGCTTCGGGTGTGTCTGATGGCGTTTGCGATGAATTCGGTCATGACCAGAGCGCCGGTGTGCGCAGTCTCGTCGTCTATCTGCCAAGCAGAGCACGCGATGTGGACCAGACGTCGTGCTTGCCCTGCGGCCCTACCCTCGCAGATCAGTGACACGTTGTAGCCCGGGTGGCCAGTTGGTCTGGGTTCCGCGGTAGCCATGGTCATTGTCAACGCCTTGGTCAGGGCCGGCTGGTTGGAGTGGTCCTGCCGACTCGCCTCGGGAAAGCAGCCGAAGGCGGGCTTCCAGCACGAGGTGTCGGCGGGTAATTAGTCAACGCCCTTAGAGCAGGGCGAGGGGACTCCGGGTGGTGACTCCAACACGGAGTCATGGAAGCGTCGTTGGACATACCATCGTTTGACCGCTACCTGAGGGAGCAGCAGATGAACCACCCCTCACCTGCCCCGTGTGAGGTCATCGCGGGACTGCTGGGGGACGAACGTCTCCTCAGGGCGTGTGCCGAACGGGACATGGGTACGGTGTTTCGCCTGCTCAACAGCCGTGGTGTGAGCACACGTCGGATCGCAGCCGCTGTCGACATCACTCAAGGACGGCTCTACGACTACATGAACGGCAAGAGTCGGGTGGAGAGGCTGACGCTGTTCGAGCAAATCGCCGATGCCTTCCGCATTCCCGGGCACCTACTCGGGTTGGCTCGCCGCTCCTGGGAACCTGCTGTTGCGAGCGTTGAGGACGAACGAGCCGAGCATCCACCGCCTGACGGTGATGACCTAGAGGCAATGGATCATTTTCGCAGCGCGGACAGGCTGACCGGTGGGGGACGTCTCTACGGGGCAGTCGTACAGCACCTCAGTACGAGTGTGGCCCCACGCCTGGTTGACGTCGGCAGTGGACCGCAGGTCTTCGCGGCGGCAGCGGCGCTCACGGAGATGGCCGGCTGGATGGCCCATGACTCCGGCCACGACGACCGCGCCGCCCGACACTTCGCCCGCGCGCTGCCGTTGGCGCGCACCTCAGGAGACCTGGCGCTCGCCGCGAACATCGCGGCGAGCAGTAGTCATCTCGCGCTCCAGACCGGCGATGCGGCCGGGGCGGTGGGATGGGCGAGAACTGGTCTCGGACTTGCTGAGCAAGGGCCTCGGATTCCAAGCTTGAGCTCACGGTTGCACACGATGCAGGCACGCGCCCTGGCTGACGCAGCGCAGCGGACCCCAGCGGCTCGTGCCCTCGAAGCTGCTCGGGGCGACCTCGAGACCACGGCCGAGGCTGAACACCCGTGGCTGAGCCCCTTCGACTCTGCTGCGCTGGCCAGCGAGTCGGTGCTGATCCTGCGTGATCTGGGGGACCTTGACGAAGCACTCGTACAAGCGGAGCAGGCGGTGGCTTTGCGAGAAGCGGGGCGGGCGCGGTCTCTGGCCTTGAGCCGGATCAGTCTGGTGGACATTCACGTGCGCCGCGGTGAGCTGGACGCGGCCGTGCACACAGGTCACGACCTTCTGAGCACGAGCCCCACCCTGGGCTCCATTCGGGTCATGCAGCACCTTGACCTGCTGCGCCGACTGCTAGAACCCCACCGAGCCTATGCTCCCGTACGTGAGTATCTGACGCGGTTCGACGACGCGCGCAGGGCGAGAATGCTGCTCTTGGCAGACATCATCCCGCCGTCTCCGGAAGGCACCTCCGCATGAAGCCACCCGCACCACATCCTTCCGACAAGGATGCATGGAACGCCTACCTCGCAGAGGGAAACGCCAAGCAGGCCCGGAAGCGCGTAGCGGCTGACGTGCTGCTGCGTGACTCTGTTGGGCGTGTACTGCTTGTGAATCCGAACTACAAGCCGGGATGGGACCTACCAGGGGGCATGGCTGAAGACAACGAGCCGCCCGAGGACGCAGTGATACGTGAGCTATCCGAAGAGCTCGGACTACGAGTGACCGTGCACGGACTGCTAGTGGTGGATTGGGTAGCTCCGCACGGCCCTTGGGACGACCAGTTGGCGTTCATTTTCGACGGCGGAACCCTCGGACAGGGACAGGTTGACCGGCTGATCCCTCACGACGACGAGCTTGTGGAGGCCTCGTTCGTCACGCTAGAAGACGCCCAAAATCGGCTTGGTGACCGCATTCGGCGGCGCTTCATGGCGGCTATGGACGCCCTCGCAGACGGTCGTCCCCGATACCTGCGGGACGGAGTGCCCACCGCCTAGTGCTCCAGTCACAGTTCGCTATCGCTGCTGGTCAGAGCGAGCCCTCGTGCAGATTTCGGCCAGGCCGGCAGGGGCCAGGCCTTAGAGATCTCATGCCTCCGGCGGGTCCTCCTCGGAGGGGGAGGGGGCTAGCTGTTCGGGTGCGGGAGCGTTGTGGTGCGGGTGAGGGAGGCGGGGTTCCCTCCTCGGCCGGACACCCAGGGGGCGTACCAGGAACCCGGGCGCGGAGTCCAGGCCGAGCCGCTGCGCGGTCGCTGCGCGAGCCAGGACACCGCGCCCGGAACCCTGATACGGCGGAGCTGTCCGACCGAGGAGGGAACCCCGCCCAGGTCCGTTGTGGCCGGGCCCGACCAGGCGGGTGCGGGCCGGTGGTGGCGAGAAAAGGCCAGTTCAGAGCCCATATCCGGGTTGACCCAACCCCTAGAACATGGTTTAATTAATGATGTCGGAAGGGGAGGGCAACCCTCGACCGGCACCGGTAGGCCGACCGGCCGCCGACAACCTCTCTCACCAGGAGAACGCACGTGAGCACCACGAAGGCCCCCGGAAAGCTCGACACCATCCGCGCTCTGCTCGCCATGGGGGAGGACCCCCGTACGCCGGAGTCTGAGGCGGAGTTGGCCCGGAAGAGGGCGTTCGAGATGATGGCGAAGCACGGCGTCGAAGAGGCCATGCTGAGCGACGGACAGCCGTCGCGGGACGCGGTCACCGCGCGATACATCGACCTCCCCAACCCGTGGTCCATGTCCCGCGTCCGCCTCATCTGTTTCATCGCGCAGAACGTCGGCTGCAAGGCCGTGCACATGGGCGTGCGGGGTAACGTGCGCCGGGTTCACATCGTCGGTCACGAGTCCGACATCCAGCGCGCCGAGGTCCTTTACGCCTCTCTCCTGATCCAGATGCTCGGCGGGCTCAGCGCGCAGGTTGTCCCGTACGGCGTCCGCAGTGCGCGCGCCTGGCGCAACTCGTGGACCATCGGGTTCATCGAGCGCGTCATAGAACGGCTCAAGGCGATCGAGCAGGCTGCCCGCGCTGCCGCCAGCGGGGAGACCTCGGCCACGGGCCGCAGCGGTGAACTCGTGCTGGCCGACCGCGACGCGATGGTGGAGGCCGCCTACCGCAAGGAGCACCCGCACGTCCGGCACTCGCGCGGCTCGTACAGTGGCAGCGGATACGGCGACGGAGCCGCCGCAGGCAACCGTGCCGACATCGGAGGCACCCGCCGCATCGGTGCCACGACAGCCGGAGCGCTCGCGAGCTGAACCGCCCAACCTGCCGGGGGGGGGCGGCGCCCCCCCCCGCCCCCCCCGCGCGGGGGGGGGGGGGCCGTGCCCCCCCCGGCCGCACCAGCCCCCCCCGGGGAGCCCGGAGAAAAGGCCACCACCAAGAGCTCACCTTC